>JAFLRN010000025.1 GCA_022511385.1 Acetatifactor sp. | reverse complement strand
GCCGTGGAATCTCACCACGGAGATGTGGAGCCCACATCCCTGATCGCATGTATTGTACAAGCTGCTGATACAATATCCGCTGCGAGACCGGGAGCAAGAAGAGAAACACTGGAAACTTATACCAGCAGATTAACTCAGTTAGAGGAAATAACAAACAATTTCAAAGGTGTAGACAAATCTTTTGCTATTCAGGCAGGTCGTGAAGTTCGTGTAATGGTAGTGCCCGAGCAGATTTCAGATGCCGACATGGTACTGTTAGCCCGCGATATCTCCAAGCAGATAGAAGCTGAGCTGGAGTATCCCGGACAGATCAAGGTGAACGTGATCCGTGAGAGCCGCGTGATAGATTACGCAAAGTAACCATTGCCAGTTGTAGACTTGAACTTGAAAATTTCATAACAACAAAACCGCCGTATGGGTGGAAGAATGTAGAGGATATTCGCATGTGGGTATCCTCTGTTTTTTTGCGTGTATACCGAGCCAACTGTGGATAGCTGCGACTGGACGTGAGCCAGGCTTACACGGGCGAACGAACAGGCGAAGGTATCTGCAGTCGGCGATGCCATGACAACGACTTGGCCACTGACACTTATGGGAATAATGGTATTGTTGCTCACATAAAAGAGCAAATTGCACTGTATTTTTACAGAAATTTTTAATTCTTTGTTTCTTTTTCCTATTGTGCAAATCCATGACTTATAGTATAGTATAGCAAGTGTATGATTGTATACGATTATGCAACGCAAGCATAATCCGTGAAAAAATGGAGAAAATCAGGGCGCCTGAGCTTTACATGGCAGCAGAGCGGCCGGGATGGAGGAAACATGAAAGCATTTCAGGAGTTGAGTAAAGAGGAGCTTTTGGCACTGAGGGAGCAGTTGACAGCAGAATATGAGGACGCGAAGGGAAAAGGTTTGAAGCTGGATATGTCCAGGGGAAAGCCTGCTGTGGCTCAGCTGGATATGGGAAATGAATTTCTGGATGCGCTGAATTCCCAGAGCCTGCTGAAGGCGGAGGATGGAACGGATGTCCGCAACTATGGCATGATGGACGGCATTCCTGAGGCTAAGAAACTGATGGGTGATATCATGGGAGTCCCTGCAGAGAATGTGATCGTCTGCGGTAATGCCAGCCTGACCATCATGTATGACACGGTATCACGGTCTATGACCCACGGTGTGCTGGGAAGTACACCCTGGTGTAAGCTGGACAGCGTGAAATTCCTTTGTCCTGTGCCCGGCTATGACAGACATTTTGCCATCACCCAGCATTTTGGAATCGAGATGATCACAGTACCCATGACACCGCAGGGACCTGATATGGATCTGGTGGAGGAGCTGGTGGCGGAGGACGACAGCATCAAAGGTATCTGGTGCGTGCCCAAGTATTCCAACCCTCAGGGCTATACATATTCAGAGGAGACTGTAAAGCGCTTTGCCAATCTGAAGCCTGCGGCAAAAGATTTTCGGATTTTCTGGGACAATGCCTATGCGGTGCATCATCTCTATGAGGACAGGCAGGATGAGTTGGCTGATATCTTAGGTCTTTGCGCAGAGGCCGGAAATCCCGATATGGTATATGAGTTCTGTTCCACCTCCAAGATCAGCTATGCAGGAGGCGGTATCTCTGCGGTAGCTGCTTCCAAGGCAAATCTGGATGAGCTCAAAAAGAGCATGACTATCCAGACCATCGGCCATGACAAGGTGAATCAGCTGCGCCATGTGCGCTATTTTAAGGATATTGACGGCATCAGGGAGCATATGAAAAAGCATGCTGCATGGATGCGGCCCAAGTTTGAGGCGGTGCTCAGAGTTCTGGACGAGGAAATGGGAGGACTTGGCATCGGACAGTGGACCAGACCCAATGGGGGCTACTTTATCTCCTTTGACGCCATGGAGGGCTGCGCCAAGGCCATTGTGGCAAGGTGCAAGGAGGCAGGTGTGGTGCTCACCGGAGCAGGCGCTACCTTCCCTTACGGCAAAGACCCCAAAGACAGCAATATCCGTATTGCGCCCTCCTTCCCCACGCCGGAGGATATGGCAATGGCCACGGATCTCTTCGTGCTCTGTGTGAAGCTTGTCAGTGTGGAGAAGCTGCTGGAGCAGAAATAAGCGGGAGCTAAGTCGGAAAATAGACAGGAAGCATGTACAGTGATCAGGCGGGAAGCACAAATAATGTTCAGACGGGATGCATATATAATGCATATATATTGAACAGAAATGCTGCACAAAGCCAATTTATAGAGGGTTGCGAGGGAAAATGGAAGAATATAAGAGATTAAGCCGGGAACTGGTGGCAAAGGGTGCCATTATAGACTATTACCAGGACACTATGCTGATCCCCAACGGGAACGTGGCAAAGTGGGACCTGATCGATCACAAGGGAGCAGCCGCAGTGGTGGCTGTCAGGGAGGACGGAAAGCTGCTGATGGTCCGTCAGTACCGAAATGCTCTGGAACGGGAAACCCTGGAGATTCCTGCAGGAGGCTTAAACGGCAGGGAGGAGCCCACCGGTCAGGCAGCCATGCGGGAGCTGGAGGAGGAGACGGGTTATACCTGCGACAAACTGGAGCTTTTGAACTCCATCTACACCACGGTTGCATTCTGTAACGAAAAGATCGATATTTACCTGGCACGGGATCTGAAGCCGGGAAAGCAGCATCTGGATGAGGACGAGTATCTGAATGTGGAGGCCCATACCCTGGAAGAACTGAAGCAGATGATCTTTGACTGTAAGATTCAGGACTCCAAGACGATCTGCGGCATTATGACCTATGCCGCTAAGTTTGGCTGAGAGAAGGCATGTATAGATTCCCAATCTGCCGCATACACATGGAAGGAGTGGCGAGGTGGCAGAGGGAGGGAAAAGATATGCGGCTGCAGATAAGGACAACAGGGTTTAAGGAAGCCAAGCTTCCTGTGCTGCCCATCTTTTGCATCAGCCTTGTGGCAGGAATAATTATAATGAACATCGGAAAGAGCATTTTGCTGGAAAATACGGGACTGTTTGATGAGTACGCCCTGTACACCATGAAATATATGACCGTGGACAGCAATGCTCTTTTTTCTTATGTGCTCAGGGAGCGGCTTGTGCGGCTTTTGGCCCTGGCTGTTCTCTCCACTACCTATTTGGGGTTGGTATTATGTGCGGGAACAGTAATTTGGTATGGCATGTCGGCCGGGGCTTTTCTCTCGGCCTTGGCGCTGCGCTATGGCATCAAGGGGGTGTTTCTGGCGCTGGTGGCGGTGTTTCCCCATTATCTTCTCTATGCACCGGCGCTTTTTGCGCTGATCGTGTGGTGTGAGACCCTTTATCGGGGGATATATGGACGAACCATAAATTTGGGGGAGGATAAGGCGTTTCTTCCTAAGAAACTGGGCCGGCTGGCGGTTATTTTTGGGGTCGCGGTTGTGGCGTGTTTTTTGGAGGCGTATGTGAATCCGCTGCTGCTGTTGGGTTATTTGAAGGTGTTTTGAAAAAGGGGAGGGATGGAACTGACAATGATGGAACTGAGTGACGCCTGGCACCTGTCGGTCATGGCTCTTCGGCGGACGCGCTTCCGCTCGGACCGGGACGTAGCGGTACTAAGGCACCAAAGTACGGTGCCTAAGGACCGACGTCCCTCTACGGTCCGCCGAAGAGCCATGACCGGCAGGCGCCAGGCTGTTTTCGGTGTCGTTTTCATATAGGATTGTCTTTTTCTTATTATTGTATACTAGGTCCTAGCTGATGTATGCCATTATCAGGCAGATGCACAATTTAATCACTTTCAAGTTACAGCAGTGGGCGGGGCGGGTTCCCTGGTGGACCGTAGAAGGACGTCGGTCCTTAGGCTGCGTACTGTGCAGCCTTAGTACCGCTACGTCCTGAACCGAGCGGGAGCGCGTCCACCGGGGAACCTGCCCCGCCCACTGCGTCACTCGCAGAGTAACCCAACACCAACACATTCATAACCACTCGCAAAGTAACCTACCCATTCACCGCCACTCGCAGATCATCCACCTACTCATACTCCGCAATATCATAAATCAACCTCTCCGAATCCTCCCATCCCAGGCAAGGATCCGTAATCGACTTTCCATACACTCCGCCGCCCACCTTCTGGCAGCCCTCCACAAGATAGCTCTCAACCATGACGCCCTTCACCAGCCCATGAATCTCCTGATTCAGCTTCCTGCTATGCATAACCTCCTTCACAATCCGGATCTGCTGCTCAAACTGTTTCCCCGAATTGGAATGATTTGCGTCGATCACACAGGCCGGATTCTTCAGGTCCATCTTGCCGTACATCTCCAGCAACAAATTCAAATCTTCATAATGGTAATTGGGGATATTATTTCCGTGTTTATTGGTTGCGCCCCTCAGCACAGTGTGAGTCAGTTCATTTCCCGTAGTATTTACCTCCCAGCCCCGATAAATAAAGGAATGGGGATGCTGCGCTGCATAGACAGAATTCAGCATCACGGACAGGTCGCCGCTGGTGGGATTTTTCATGCCAGCAGGTACATCGAAACCGCTGACAGTCAGTCGGTGCTGCTGGTCTTCCACGGAGCGGGCGCCGATGGCTACATAGGATAAAATATCTGACAGATACCGCCAGTTTTCCGGGTACAGCATCTCGTCGGCGGCTGTGAGTCCTGACTCTTGGATAGCACGGATATGCATTTTTCGCATGGCAATCAAGCCAGCAAGGAAATCTGGCTTTTTCTCAGGATCGGGCTGGTGTACAATGCCCTTGTAACCCTCGCCGGTGGTGCGGGGTTTGTTGGTATAGATCCTGGGAATCAGGATCAGTTTGTCCTTCACTTTCTCATTCACCTTTGTCAGGCGGTTGATATAATCGCAGACGGAATCTTCATTGTCGGCAGAACAGGGGCCTATGATCACCAGAAACTTATTACTCTTTCCTGTGATCACGTCGGCAATCTCTGCGTCACGTTCCTCTTTTATTTTCACAAGCTCCTGAGGAAGCGCAAATTCATTGCGGATTTCTTCCGGTGTAGGCAGTTTTTTTACAAATTCAAAACTCATATTTTCAGTGTTCCTTTCCTTTGTTCATTCCAATAGCATAATCCTGCTGATTCAAGCCTTTGTACATTATAGTATAACAGCCCTGATAGTGCAAGATTTTTACATAACCTATAAATTGACTAAAAATTAAGCGAAAAATAATGTGTTTTCTGAAATTATACAACTTCGTAAAATTACAATGCTAAAGTTAAAATCAGGGGGAAATAAACGTGTGACGGCATAAGGAAAGGAGGCCTCATTATCTTCCTTCAATTTAAAGGCTGTGTATACAGCAGAAAAGAGGTAAAATGAAGTTTAAGAATACGAAAGACAAAAGGTATAGGGAGGGCGAGTTGATAATGGTATTTAGTTTTTGCAGTACGTACATTGATGCTATTGGCTATGATGCCCAGCGGGCGCTGTTGGAGGTTAGAATGACCGGAAGCGGACGGATCAGAAGGTACACGGATGTGCCAGAGGAGATCTGGTATCGGTTTCGGGAGAGTGCAAGTCCGGATATATACTACAGGAGGTGCATCTGCGGTCATTTTCGGGAGATGAAGTCTGGCAATGTGGCAGGGGCCAAGAATAAAATGCCGCTTGACAAACGCCGCAATCTTCACTATTATGATAATGAGAATGGTTCTCAAAATATTGATGATGCGGTAGAAAGGATATAGCATATGCCATATTTAGCAGATATTGCCATCATAGTGATTCTTGCAGCAGCAGTCTTTTTCATTCTACGCGGCCAGATCCGCAGGATCCATCATGGCCAGTGCAGCGGAGGGTGTCACGGATGTACTGGAAATTGTAGCGGTTGTATGAATATATCTGCGGATAAAGCCGAAAAAAAGGAGAAATAAAAAAGAGGCCATATGTGCCATTCCTTAAACTGAAATTTTGATTTATAAATTTGGGGGGCAATCTACAAGATTACCCCTTAAAACATGCTCTTTCCCGTTAAGTTACATGAAGCCAGGACTTAGAAATAACAAGTTGACCAATATGATTTCCTGCATTATAATGGCTATATTCGACAAAACTGCTCCGGCAAGTATTTTACGGCATAATAAGGCGTACAGAATAGAAAAACATGTAGCGGGAAGGATATAAAGGCTGATGGATGATAAGCGAAAGGATAGCCAGGTCAAATATGCTGTAGCCGCTTTTGTGGCAGTAGTCCTATTTGCAGTAACATACAAGTACACGTTAAATGTATTGCATTGGGACGGCATAAACGACCTGAAGGAACATACATGGCACGCAGAATCTATTTATCTGGATCGGTTATGGACGTCTTGGCTGAAAAGACCTTATTTATTCTGGCATCTTTGCGTAAAAGGCTGCATCAAATTTTTCAAGATGCCAGTAGAAGCTGCATCTGCATTCACTCAAGGTTTTTTTGCAGGACTTTCGTGTCTGGTCAATTTCTATCTATTAGATCGAACAGGTAAAAGGTTGACCGGAAAGGATACTGGGGTTGCGGCTGCCCTGGCATCAGGAGCGCTTGGGGTGGTGATGGCACTGTATGTGCCATGGTTTAATCCCTATCAGTACGAAGGACAGTTCTCCATTAATCCAATCCATAATCCCACTCATATGGCGGTGAAACCTTTTGGGATCATCTGCTTTATGCTGGCTGTAGATATTATTTTAATTTACAAGGGTGAAAAGCAGATTTATTTTGAGAAGATCCAAAAATCCAGATGGCTGTTTATTATGTTTTCTGCCATCCTGCTTCTCTCCGCTTTCACGAAGCCTACATTTATGTATATGTTGCTTCCAGCCGGAGTGGTGTATCTGCTGATAGATCTTGGGATTGCGATAGCGCGAAAAGATGGCAGCTGGAAAAAAGTATGGGGCTGTATGTGGAGATTCGCATGCGCCTCCGTCCCTGCGGTTTTGTATCTGCTGTTTGAGTATTTCGCCTTCTATTTTTGGGGTGGTACAAACGAGGATGCAAGAGTAGCAATATATCCATTTCTGACCGCATGGCATTTATTTTCCCCTGATGTACCAAGGTCAGTGCGTCTGGCAATGGCATTTCCCGCTTGGATGGTTATCACGAATTTTAAGTACTTTTTTAAATCGGTGGAGGGAAGGCTGGCTTTGATCGGTTATGTGGTGGGCACGATGGAGTTTTCGTTCCTTGTGGAGACTGGTTTTAAACTGTCACACTTAAACTTTTCTTGGCCCATGATGTCTGGGATGCTGCTTATTTGGGTCATTGGCGCAGCAAAACTTATTGAGCTTACAGCAAAGTCCGACGATCGCAAAGGAAACGTTATTATAGTTTTGGTGGGATGGATTCTATTGTTCGTACATTTCTTCAGCGGGCTGTATTACATCAGCCCAGGCGCGTTTATCATTTAGATTGAGAAATTTTGCTGTTTCTTATGTGTCTTTTTTTATTTTTTGTCTTTCCCAAAAAAGCGGAATATGCTATACTGTAATCTGGAAGTTTATGAAAAGATCAGGTGAAGTTATGTCAGGAGAGAATGCGCGGACGGCCGGGAGCAGGCAAAAGCGTGTCCAACGACTGAAAAAATGCATAATTTTTACGTTGCTCCTGTTCAGCTTGACACCGGCATTGCTGTGTGTATTTCTGTTTTTTAAGCTGCAGGGCATGAGCGGAAAATTGGAGGAACTGGCGGCCAGGGTGGAGTTTGTTGCAGGCGAAAACGCCGCACAACAAGCATTGATGCAGGAGCTGATGCAAAAGATACTGACTACCGGTGGGGGAAGTCAGGAGCAAAACGTTGCTGGAAGAGAATTGCCAGGATACGAGCTGGAGTCACCTGAACATTTTAATGCGGATGACAGATTCGGAGAGACTGAAGAGGGTCAGGAAGTATATGACACCGGGTCAGAAGCGCCTGAAACGCCTGTAATCCACAAGGTCTATCTGACTTTTGACGACGGACCCAGCACGAACACAGAGAAAATTCTGGATATACTGGATGAGTATAACGTGAAGGCGACTTTCTTCGTGGTTGGAAAGGAAAACGATTGGGCAAAAGAGGCTCTTGTGGGTATTGTGGAGCGGGGGCACACCTTAGGGATGCATTCCTACAGCCATCAGTATTCGGCTATCTATGCTTCTGTGGAGGATTTTGCAGAGGATTTTGTAAAGCTGCGAGGGTATCTTGAGGATGTGACGGGAGTGATCAGCAATGTCTATCGGTTTCCCGGAGGAAGTTCCAACTCCATCAGTAATTTGGACATGCATGAATTCGCTGAGTATTTGGAGAGTTGGGATGTACGCTTTTTTGACTGGAACGCCGCCTCGGGAGACGGCGGACAAAAGCTTTTGACGGTGGGCGAACTTGTGAAAAACTCACTGGCAGGAATTGAGAACAGGGAAACAACCATTATTCTGTTGCATGATGCTGTTAGTAAACCGACTACAGTGGAGGCACTGCCGACGATCATTGAGAACATTTTGGCTATGGAGAATACTGTGATTCTGCCGATCACGGAGGAGACCAGGCCAATTCAGCATATACACATGGATAAAAACGAATGAATGGAGGTTAAATAAACATGGGCTTTTTCTCGGACTTAAAAGAGGACTTGTCACAGGCAATGAATGAACTGAGGCCTGACAACGAGCAGACATTGGAAGACGTAGAGCAGGCCGAGGCAGAAGTACAGGCAGATTTAGATTTACAGGCAGAATCAGAACTACAGGAAGAAGCAGTTAAAGCTGCAGAGATGACAAAAAACGTGGAACCTTTAGAAACCACAATATCTCTGGATGAGATGCTGGCAAACCTTGACGACTTCCAGCTGCCGGATGATACGTTGGAGGACGCTGTTCCGGCAGCGGAAGAGAGTGCATGGCAAAGCGGCTTTGATGCGCAAGAATCCGATTCCAATGACAGATTGGAGGAGAGTGCTTACGAACCGGAGGCAGCGCCGGCGGAAGGGAAGGAAATTTCTGAACAGCCGGAAGATCCTATAATAGCGGAGCTTTTGGCAGAGATGCTGAGAGAAGCCTCTGTGGAAGCACCAAGGGAGGAAGTATTGGCGGAGGAGCCTCCGGCAGAAGTGGTTTTGGAGGAAGAGCCTCCGGCAGAAGAAGTTCCGAAGGAAAAACTCCTGACGGAAGAATTGCTGGAGGAAGAGCCCACGGCCGAAGTGATTCCAGAGGAAGAATCCCAGGCACAAGTAGTCCGGGAACAAGAGCCTCAGGCAGAGGAAATTCCGAAGGAAGAGCTCTTGCCGGAAGCCGCCCAGGAAAAAGAGTTCCAGTCAGAAGAAATTCTGAAGGAAGAACTCCCGGTGGAAGAATTGCCTGATGAAGTGTTCCGAACAGAAGGCGTTCAGGAGGAAGAACCTCCAACAGATGTATTACAGGAAGAAGGGCTTCCGACAGAAGGTATTCAGGAGGAAGAGTCCCCTGCGGAAGTAATTCCGGAGGATGAGCTTCCGGCTGAGGCACTGCCCGAAGAAGAGCCCCCTGCGGAAGCAGTTCCGAAGGAAGAATTCTCGGTAGAGGAACTGCCCGAGGAAGACCACCGGGCGGTAGAAGTTCCGAAGGAAGAGCTTCAGGAGGAAGGGCCCCCGACAGAAGAGCTTCCGGAGGAAGAGCTCTCAGCGGAAGTGGTTCCGGAGGAAGAGCTTCAGAAGGAAGAGCCCCCGGCGGAAGTAGTTCCGGAGGAAGAGCTTCCGGCAGAAGAGCTTCAGAAGGAAGAGCCCCCGACGGAAGTGGTTCCGGAGGAAGAGCTTCCGGCAGAGGAACTGACCGGGGAAGAGTCCCCGGCAGGAGTAGTTCAGGAGAAATCCCAGACAGAGGTGGTTCAAAAAGAAGAGCCCCAAGAAGAAATCGTTCAGGAGGAAGAAACGAAAATGGAAGTATTAGAAAAGGAAGAATTGGAAATGGATGAATTGAGCATGGAACAAGTTGAAGATCAAATTGAGGAGAGTAAAGGAGTAGAGAACATTATGGAAAACAACAGCGAAAGAATAGCATTGGACGAGACATCTGTGATCACAGCGGGCATGAGCGTAACTGGTGACATCTTTACAGAAGGGTCTATCGACGTGATCGGTACCGTGAACGGCAACATTGATTCTTACGGCAAGCTGAATATCACCGGCCATATCAATGGCAATTCCAAGGCTGCCGAGATTTATGCCGAGAGCGCAAAAATCAACGGAGAGATTGTCAGTGAAGGCGCAGTCAAGATTGGTGAAAGCTCTGTTGTCATCGGTAATATCACAGCTACAAGCGCAGCAATCGCAGGTGCCGTAAAGGGTGATATTGATGTGCGGGGGCCTGTGATCCTTGACGCTTCTGCCATCGTTATGGGCAATATTAAGTCCAAGTCCGTCCAGATCAACAACGGTGCCGTTATTGAAGGTATGTGCTCCCAGTGCTATGCTGATGTGAACCCCACCACCTTCTTTGATGATTACAAGTCTGAGACTGCGAGCAAGAACAGGGCAAAATAGGATAGCAGGGCGCGGTAGCCGCGGTGCGGCAGAATGAGAGGAAACATGCAGAGAATTTTATTGAAGCTCAGCGGCGAGGCTCTGGCGGGTGAGAAAAAGACCGGGTTTGACGAAGATACCGTGCGGAAAGTGGCGCTGCAGGTAAAGGAACTGACTGACGACGGCTTTCAGGTGGGCATTGTGATCGGCGGCGGCAATTTCTGGCGCGGCCGTACCAGCGAAAATATTGACCGCACAAAGGCGGATCAGATTGGCATGCTGGCAACTGTAATGAACTGTATCTATGTGTCCGAAATTTTCCGGTCAGTGGGAATGCAGACCAGTATTCTGACCCCTTTTGAGTGCGGTTCTTTTACCAAACTTTTTTCCAAAGACAGGGCAAACAAGTACTTTGAAAAGGGCCAGGTGGTGTTTTTTGCCGGAGGTACGGGTCATCCTTACTTCTCCACGGATACGGGAGTGGTGCTTCGTGCCATCGAAGTGGAGGCGGATGTGATCCTTTTGGCAAAGTCCATTGATGGCGTATATGACGACGATCCCAACAAGAATCCCGGAGCAAAGAAGTACGACGAGGTGACTATCGATGAGGTCATTGCAAAGAATCTCCAGGTAGTGGATATGACGGCCTCTATTCTTGCCAGGGACAACAGGATGCCCATGTGGGTGTTTGGATTGAATATGGAAAACAGCATTGTAAATGCATTGAAGGGTCAGTTTAGCGGTACGAAGGTTATGGTATAAAAGGAAAAGCGAAAAGGGAGAGGGAAACCATATGGATGCTAGATTACAACAGTTCGATGACAAGATGAGAAAGACTGTGGATTTTCTGGAGGCAGATTATGCTGCTATCCGTGCGGGCCGGGCAAATCCCCATGTTCTTGATAAGCTCAGGGTGGATTATTATGGAACGCCCACGCCCATCCAGCAGGTGGGCAATGTCACCGTTCCCGAGGCGCGCATCATACAGATTGCGCCCTGGGAGAAATCGCTGATCAAAGAGATTGAAAAGGCAATCATGACCTCTGACATTGGAATCAATCCTTCCAACGACGGCAGTGTGATACGTCTTGTGTTTCCGGAACTCACGGAGGAGCGCAGAAAGGATCTGGTGAAGGATGTGAAGAAGAAGGCGGAGGATGGCAAGGTGGCTGTCCGCAACATACGCCGGGACGGAAACGATTCCTTCAAGAAACTGGCAAAGACGGAAATCTCCGAGGACGAGATCAAGCAGCTGGAGGATCAGCTGCAGAAGCTGACGGATAAATACATCAAAGAGATCGATGCTCTTATGGAAACAAAATCTAAGGAGATCATGACAGTCTAAGTTCAGCCAGTCGTGGTAAATTGCGGAAAATCGTGCTTGCACGAATTTTACGCGGTTTGCCACGACTGAGGGAGCGCCCGTTCATGAGCAAAGGTAGGCGCAACGCGCCGGAAAGCGCTGAAGGCGCGGCTTTGCGAATGGGCGCGGGCTGAACGTTTTTAGGAGGTTCACCGGGGGAGTGGAGAAGCGATCCGCTCCCCTGGTCCGCTGATGGGAGTGGGAGGAAGCAGGAGATGAGTGAAGAGATGAAGATGCCGCGGCATGTGGCCATCATTCTGGACGGCAACGGCAGATGGGCCAAAGCCAGGCATATGCCACGGAATTATGGGCATGTACAGGGAGCCAAGACTGTTGAGGTCATCTGTGAGGAGGCCTACAAAATGGGAATCCAATATCTGACGGTCTATGCCTTCTCCACGGAAAACTGGAATCGGCCCCAGGATGAGGTGGATGCTCTGATGAAGCTGCTTAGGGACTATATGAAGACCTGTTTGAAAACAGCGGAAAAGAACCGTATGTGCGTGCGGGTATTGGGCGATAAGTCCCGGCTGGACGAAGACATTCGCACCAGGATAGCCGAGCTGGAGGAAGCCACAAAGAAAAATGACGGCCTTCACTTCCAGATCGCCATCAACTATGGCGGCAGGGACGAGATTGTGAGAGCATTGGGTAAACTGGCCAAGCAGATGGCGGAAGGGGAGCTTCAGCCTGATTCCGTAAATGAAGAAACTATAAACGGGCTGTTGGATACGGCTGGAATTCCGGACCCGGATCTGTTGATCCGTACCTGTAACGAGCAGAGAATCTCAAACTTCCTTCTCTGGCAGCTGGCTTATACTGAGCTTTATTTCACGCCCGTTCCCTGGCCCGATTTCACCAGGGACGAATTGGTAAAAGCCGTTGAGGCATATAATCATAGAGATAGAAGATACGGAGGATTAAAGGAGGAGTAGTGCTATGTTCTGGACCAGACTGGCCAGTGGTATCGTTCTGGTAATCATAGCCTTGGCTGCTTTGAGCTTTGGCGGTATCCCGTTGGCGGTGGTTCTTTGGGCCATATCGCTGGTGGCGTTGAGAGAACTGACGAAAGCGCTGAAATGTGCCGCGGACGCTAAAAAGTTAAATTTGCTGGAGATCTTGGGAATGGCAGGTGTTACGGCTTATTACCTTTGTCTGTATTTCTCAGAGAATCATACGCTGCTTCTTATGTGTATTGTGGGATTTTTTCTGCTGGAGATGCTGGCATATGTTGTCACCTTCCCAAAGTTTCGGTCAGAGCAGGTGACGGCAGTGGTTTTTTCCTTTCTCTATGCACCTGTGATGCTGTCCTTTATGTACTTGACGAGAGCAAGTGCCCAAGGCCTTTATATGGTGTGGATGATCCTGATCAGCTCCTGGGGCTGTGATACCTGCGCCTATGTGGTGGGAATGCTGATCGGCAAAAAGAAGATATTTCCCCTGCTCAGTCCCAAGAAATCTCTGGAGGGCTGCATAGGCGGCGTGTTGGGAGCTGCATTGATCGGTTGGCTGTACGGACACTTTTTTGTGGAAAATGCTTTTCCAGACCAGACGGTGAGCGCGCTGATCGCTGTTATCTGCGGCGTGGGATCCATCATGAGTATGGTGGGAGACCTGGCGGCTTCTGCCATCAAGCGAAACAATGACATTAAGGATTATGGCAGACTGATTCCCGGACATGGGGGTATTATGGACCGTTTTGACAGCGTGATCGTCACGGCGCCCATGACATATTTTCTGACTGTACTGCTGTTTACGACTGTGTAAGGGATGTGTGGAGCGGAGAAACGCACTGTGGGCGCTTGCCGCTTTCGTTTACGGCTGTGTGAAGGCTGCGCGGAGCGGAGACGTTGGCGCCAGATTGCCGGGAATAGATGAGGAATGATGAAATGAACGACGAAAGAAATGGCAGTAAATCCATAGCCATACTGGGCTCCACCGGCTCTATCGGTACCCAGACCCTGGAGGTTGTCCGCAATAATCCCCAGCTTCAGGTGGCTGCCTTGGCCGCAAACAGCAGCGTGGAAAAGCTGGAGGCTCAGGTCAGGGAATTTCATCCTAAGATGGTGGGGATGTGGACTGAGAAGGCCGCAGAAGACCTGCGCATTCGGATATCCGACCTGGATGTAAAAGTGGTCACAGGCATGGAGGGGCTTTTGGAGATTGCTGTTTTGCCCGAGAGCCAGGTATTGGTGACGGCAATTGTGGGTATGATTGGTATCAGGCCCACCATCGCAGCCATCGAAGCCGGAAAGGACATTGCCCTGGCAAACAAGGAGACCCTTGTGACCGCGGGACATCTCATTATGCCCCTGGCACGGGAGAGAGGAGTGTCTATTCTTCCTGTGGACAGCGAGCATAGCGCTATTTTCCAGTCCCTGAACGGAGAGCCTGGAAACAGGATTGAAAAGATTTTACTGACTGCTTCCGGCGGGCCTTTTCGGGGCAGGACCAGGGAGCAGCTGGCAGGCATGCAGGTGGAGGATGCCCTGAAGCACCCCAACTGGTCCATGGGCCGGAAGATCACTGTGGATTCCTCCACCCTTGTAAATAAGGGGCTGGAGGTCATGGAGGCAAAGTGGCTCTTTGACGTGAAGCTGGACCAGGTACAGGTGGTGGTTCATCCCCAGAGCATCATCCACTCCGCCGTGCAGTTTGTGGACGGTGCCATCATCGCCCAGCTTGGCATGCCGGATATGAAGCTGCCCATCCAATATGCACTGTTTTATCCGGATAGAAGGCCTATGGACGGCAAGAGGGTGGATTTGTTCGAACTGCAGCAGTTGACCTTTGAGAAGCCGGATCAGGAAACCTTTGAGGGCCTGAAGCTGGCTTACCAGGCCGCAAGGCAGGGCGGCAGCATGCCCACCGTGTTCAACGCGGCCAACGAGAAGGCGGTGGCCCTGTTTCTGGATAAAAAGATTTCTTATCTGCAGATTCCGGAGTTAATAGGAAGTGCCATGGAGCAGCATTCTGTTATCAAAAATCCTACGGTAGAGCAGATATTGGAAGCTGAACAGCAGACCTATGAATATATTGCAGGAAGGATAAGTTACGGATGGTAACATTGATATGGTTTATTGTTATATTTGGCGCAGTGGTCATTGCCCATGAGTTTGGACACTTTCTGCTGGCAAAGGCCAACGGCATCCATGTGGTGGAATTTTCCGTGGGAATGGGTCCAAGCCTGATATCTGTGAAAAAAGGCGGAACAAGGTATGCACTGAAGTTGTTTCCCATTGGCGGCGCCTGTATGTTTGAAGGAGAGGACGGTCTGATGGAGAAGGATGGGGAACCTGGAGAGGGCTCCTTTCTGAAAGCTCCGGTCTGGGGCAGGATTTCCACGGTGGTGGCAGGCCCTTTCTTCAACTTTATCCTGGCCTTTATCATCGCTTTTATCATGGTGAATATGTCTGATATCATAGCAATTCGGGATCCGGTGGTTACCCAGGTGGTGGAGGGCGGCGGTGCAGAGGCTGCAGGCCTTCAGGATGGTGACCTTATTATTTCCTTAAATGGAGAGCGGATACGCATGTATCAGGAAATTTCACTGTATATGCAGGCGACCTACCGGAGCGGTGATCTGAAGGTGGTCTATGAGAGAGACGGAGAGCGGTACACAACCACTCTGACGCCACAGTACGACCAGGGCTCCGGAATCTATATGTTGGGTGTTTCCAATTCGGACTTTGTGGAGCCTAAGGGGCTGGCGAAGTTTCGGTATGCCTGGTATGAGATGCGGTATTCTGTGAAAGCCACCTACAAAAGCCTGGGCATGCTGTTTAGGGGCCGGGTGAGCAGAGAGGATGTAGCGGGTCCGGTGGGCATTGCTGTGAACGTTGTGGGCAAGACCTACGAGGCAGCCAAGGACTACGGCTGGCGGAGCGTACTTCTCAGCATGCTGAATATTACCCTGATGCTGTCCGTAAATCTGGGAATTCTGAATTTGCTTCCCATACCCGCATTGGACGGCGGCAGGCTGGTATTCCTCCTGGTGGAAGTCATCCGAGGCAAGCCTATTCCTCCAGAAAAAGAAGGCATGGTTCACTTTGTGGGCTTGATGTTCTTTATGGTTTTAATGGTATTTATCTTCTTTAACGATCTGTCAAATATCTTTCTTCACTGAATCAAGTAAATGCGGGTGCTTTGTCTATGAAGTCTGTCTGCAGAGAACAAAGCACCTGAATGCTGTATTTCCCTGACGATCCGTTTTAAAAAATCTATTTCCTTAAAACTTTTTCCCTTAAGAATCTATTGTCTTCGATACAAATTACATAAGGAGGTTCAAACTGTCTATGAATCTGATCACTGCCGTCTACTGGCAAGCCTTCCAAAACCACAGTGCCCTGCTGCTCCAGCAGTGCCAATACAAATTCATTCCTATTTGCCTATTTGTCTTATGTCCCGGTCAGAACGAGTCTCAAGGGATGGCCGGCGCCTACCTGACAGGACAGCTCCTGCAATGGTTCCGCCGCCAGCCCTTCAAACGCCTGGCTCGAAACCCCGACAAATATTTTTCGTCTTTAGAAGAGAATTTGGAACATTTTCTGGGACAGCTGAGTGGAGATCTGATTTCCGGCGGTCTGGCGCCTCACATGCAGTCCATTCCAATATCCGGCATTTTTTCCGTGGACGATCACTTTCTGCTATTTTCCAATGGAGGACTAAAAATTTTTTCCTTAAATAAAAATCTTGGTCACGGTCATGTGCAATGCCTTACCGATTCTATAGAAAACGAAAAAACAACTGCAGGTTCCCTGAAGATACGTCAGGGAATCCTGCAGCGCAAGGTAGGGCTTCTTTTTATCACGGATACATTTTCCCAACAGCTCACAGAACAGGATATCCGGGAATGTCTGTATGTGGATGAATTGTGTGGGGAGGAGCAAATGCAGAGACACTTGCAGGAGCTGGGGCGTCGGGGAGAGGCATTGGGCGGCCGTGATATGGCCGCCGGAATGCTGTTGACCCGTTCCTGAAGCCTGCCGTACGGTAGGCAGTCAATTCCCCATCTGCTCCGATAAATAAATGCCAACTCGGTTCTGGATTATTTCAGCCACTGTCTGGAAATCCTTCTGGCCGCTGAAATAGCTCTGGGCTTCTTCGTTGATAATGTTCTGTATTGGTGGATTATATCCGTATTGTGTCTCGGCTCTTTCTATTAACTGAATGACTGCATCGACGTCTGCCTGACTGGCAGCGTAAATGGATATCATTTCTCCGTCTCCGTCCCAAAATACTTCCCTTGGCACTCGCTCATGACCATCGACGGAATCAACGGAATCTACAAAATGCTCCCTCATTGACTCCTGCATTGCATCATCAAATTGCGCCTTCAGAGTAGGGAAACCTAAGTCTGTATACCCATTTTGAATATAATATTTTACAAAATCCCACGCCAGCTCCTGATGCTCACCCTTTGCGCTGATTGCTAGTTCCTGGCCGCGAAGGCTGAGCGCTGTGCCGGTCCCCTTTGATGTGGGAAGTCCCACAAAGGCAAGTTCACCGCCGTACAATTCCTTTTCGACCTGATAATCCACGACGCTTCTTATGTATCCTATCGTCAGCAATATTTCGCCCTCCGAAATTCCTTTCGCGAGAGTGCCCCGATAGCTGCCGGTATATTGTGCGGCAAAGTCCAGCAGTCCTTTCATGTATTCATTCGTAAAATCGCATTCCGCTTTATCCCAGTCGATGAACTCGTTTAATGAAAAAGTAGTAAGTGAAGTGAGGACAGTCTCATCGGCGGAGAAGCCCCATATTGCGCTTATTGTTTTCCCCTTGTTCTCTATTAATTGTATCAGTCTTTGCATACTGATTCCGTAATTTTCCTGGAATACGCCTTTTGCGCCCCACATGGAATATATTTGGAATGCGGCTCCCATACTGTACAGGTGTCCGTCTGACTCATATGCGGTTCTGACGGCATCCATCAGCATATCCTTTTGTAAGTCGGTATCCGATTCCATAAAAGTATATAAGTCTGCAAACACGCCCTTGGCCGTAAAAATATTGGTATCAATCTCAGAAACTTCCATCACATCGGGGGCCTTTCCGCTTATGATGTCAAGCTTTAGGCGATCTAATCCAACAGAATAATCATCCGTATGATATGAGATAATCTCTACCTTTCCCGCATCGCTGAAACGGTTATATCCGGCAACAATCTGTTCCAACTCGGGATTGGACATTATGACACCCAAGGTAATGGTGGTTTTGGTATTTTCCCCTTCCAGGATCGTCACGTATTCGGAAGACGCAGTTTCGCTATAATTGTCAACAATCTCAATCGTGCCGTCTTTCATGCCTAAATATCGGATATTGTCCGCCAATATCCCACAGGATAACAGATTCAGCAGCCTTGTCTGGGTCTGTTCGGCATAATCATAGAAGTATAGATCATTACCGCTGTAAAAAGCAAAGCCCTTCTCTGTAAAAGCAAAGCTTCGACTGTCAGATATCTCTATTTTATCTATTTCCTTTTTTATAACACTTTTCCGCCCCGCCACATCTATTTCGCTGATGTAGAATCCATCAGGAGTTCGTACCAGGATCGTGGGCGTTCCGTTTTCACTGAAAGAAAAAGAGAGCAGCTGAGAACCATAGGCGTTGATAACTTGTTCGTAAAACAAAATGTTAAGCTGGTTGTCTGTTACGTAGATACGGTCAGTCGGAACGTAGACATCATCCTCTTCCTCATCATTGAATAGGTTGGCAGGCAGCATTATCTCATAGTGTAAGTAAAAATACCCCTCCGAATCCACATAAATTCCCTTCGGTAGCACTTGTCTCGTCCAATCTACATCTTCCAGTGTAAAATTATCGAAAGTTGTTATATTTCCGCTCCCGTCTATTTTCCAGAAAGTGTTTTCGCCTGACAGATAGATATTTCCCTGTGCGTCGGCTGTCAGATTTCCCACGTCATATACATTTGAAATTGCCACTTCACGCAGAACTTCTTCGGACTCCGCATTTTGAGACACCACCGTAATCCCATCGTCTGTTATAAGATACCCATAAATGATGTCGTCTGCCACATAGACATCATAAAAATGATGCTTTAGTGAAATATGCTTGTCCTGCCAGGAAGACTGCGTGTCGTTTTCCGGTTGTGAATGTGAATTCTGCGAAGCGGACCCTTTTCCGCCGCATGCCGACAGTAGAAGTATCAATATCAAGTTCAATACGAGACGCAGTTGTGTTTTCTTTTTCATAGATAAGGCTACTCCTAATTTTTTCCCCAGCTATGTTTCCGATTTGCCCAGCTGTCTGTACAAATCGTGCTGTTCGCCGATTCCACTGTTTCATAAGTACAGTGGGAATATGTTCTTTGCTGATAATAAATGAATTGTGTATCATGAATGTATCATGCCGTTCCTGTTTTGAGGATGTTTATCAGAAAAAAGAGCACACTGAGAATTGAAAAAATATCTTTTATCCGTATAGTAAAAAGCCTGTCAAAGGATGACATAACTCTTATGGACAAGGTTCAAAATGAGAAAGGAGACAAGAGAAGAATGTATCATAACAATAATACAATTATCCAACCTGGGGTAGAAGAAGACACAAAACAAACACAGGGCAAGAACAAGATTGCTGTTGAAAAGAAAGAGCAGCTGGCGCGGCATGGATATCATACGGTAAGGCTGCTTGGGCAGGGAGCCTTCTCCCAGGTTCTTTTAGTAAAGAAGAAAGAGACTGATATGCTGTTTGCCTGTAAGGTATCCGACAGACAGGATTTAGCCCACTGGGAAGGCAGCCTGCTGGCGGCCATGGATCACCCTCTGTTTCCCAGGTTCCGTGACCTGTGGGACGAGGGAGAAAGCACTTTCCTGCTCATGGAGTATGTCAGTGGAAGCAGTTTGGAGGAGCTTCTACGGCGCAGGGGCGCTCTTTCCCGGGCACAGACGGCCAGGATTGGAATGGAGCTTGCGGAGGGGCTGAGGTTCTTACACCAGCTGCCGGATCCCATACTGTATCGGGATGTAAAACCGGCAAACATCATGATCCGCCAGGACGGCAGGGTGAAGCTGCTTGATATGGGCTGTGCCTGTAATCTGCGGCAGCCTGACGGCGCAAGGGCTGGCACTCCGGGCTATGCAGCGCCGGAACAGCTTGAAGAGGGCGGCATTTTGTCTTTTGCAAGTGACGTGTATGGGCTGGGTAGGACTTTGGAAGTCATAGCCGGAAAAAACTGCGCCGGTAAGCTGGGACGGGTGATCAATGCCTGTACCGCTGAAAAGCCACAGCAGCGGATACCTGATATGCAGGGGGTGATGACAGCGCTGATACCCTTGTGCAAGAACGGACGAAACGGGGAAGGAATTCCGCACCAGGGCTTTTTGCAGCCCCGCGTCACCTGTGTAAAAAGTGTTTGGGAGAGCGAATACAAGAATACTTGAAGTGTACAAAAACAGGAGGCTATTATTCCGAATCATATCAAAAAAGAAGCGGTGCAGCTCCCCAAGGGAAGCCACACCGTCTCTTTTCATGTCTTATTCGTCAGCTCGGGGAGCCTTACTTCATCTGCTCTTCCTGCTTCTTGATCATACGACGAACCATCTCACCACCGATGGAACCAGCCTCACGAGAGGTAAGGTCACCGTTGTAACCCTCCTTCAGGTTTACACCCAGCTCGGATGCAACCTCGGTCTTGAAACGATCCATTGCTGCCTTTGCTTCAGGCACCTCTACTCTATTACTTCTGTTACCGGACATTCTTTTCACCTCCAATACTTTGTGATTTTTCTCTATCTTCAAGATAAGTGCTGCCCGCACTTATCCTGAAAAAATCAGCTTAAGCGCTTGCTGCGACTTATCTTGGTCTTATTATGACCCTGGAAAAATAAAATATGTTGGAAACTTTTGGTGAAAAAATTGGTTTGCATAATCCGTGGTCTTGTGGTATAGTAGCTTTAGCGCTTTAAACTTTCAAAGCACTAAAGAAGCATATTCATAAATTACATAGGAATGGAGGAAACTATGAAACTGGCACTTTTACTTATTTATTTTGCGGTGATGGTAGGCATTGGCCTCTACTGCCGCAAGCATGCAACGGATGTAAACGGCTTCGTGTTGGGCGGACGGTCCGTAGGACCCTGGCTTACCGCTTTTGCCTACGGTACCTCATATTTTTCGGCGGTGGTGTTTGTGGGCTACGCAGGACAGTTTGGCTGGCGTTTTGGTATCTCGGCAACCTGGGCGGGAATCGGCAATGCCATCATTGGCTCTCTTTTGGCCTGGGTGATCTTAGGACGGCGCACCCGTCTTATGACCCAGCAGCTCAACTCAGCCACCATGCCCCAGTTCTTCGGGGAAAGGTTTGGCAGCAAACCATTAAAAATTGGGGCTTCCGTTATTATTTTTATCTTTTTGATCCCTTATACCGCGTCCCTTTATAATGGATTATCCCGGCTGTTTGGCATGGCTTTCGATATTGATTATTCGGTTTGCATCATTTTAATGGCGGTGTTGACGGCCATCTATGTGATTGCGGGCGGTTATATGGCAACTGCCATCAACGATTTTATTCAGGGCATTATCATGCTGGTAGGTATCGTAGCGGTGATCGCGGCAGTACTAAGCAGCAAAGATGGCTTTATGGCAGCGCTGGATGGACTTGCAAGAATAGAAGATGAAACTGTGGCAACCACACCCGGAGTATTCGCTTCATTCTTCGGACCTGATCCTCTGAACCTGATGTTTGTAGTTATTCTGACATCCCTGGGGACCTGGGGACTGCCCCAGATGGTGCAAAAGTTTTATGCTATCAAAAATGAGGAAGCGATTAAGAAAGGTACCATCATCTCAACACTGTTTGCGCTGGTGGTGGCTGGCGGATGTTACTTCCTGGGCGGCTTTGGCAGACTGTTCTCAGACCAGGTGGATATAGCGGCGAACGGCTATGATTCCGTCATACCTGCCATGCTTTCCAATCTGTCACCTCTTCTGATCGCGTTGGTGGTGATCCTGGTGCTGTCGGCATCCATGTCTACGCTGTCATCCCTGGTCATGGCTTCCAGTTCCACGTTGACCATTGACTTTTTAAAGGAACTGATCTGGAAAAAGATGGATGAGAAGAAGCAGGTACTCTCCATCCGTCTGCTTGTGGTCGTGTTCATCGCCATCTCATCCATACTGGCGCTGATCCAGTACAAGAGTTCTGTTACCTTTATCGCACAGCTCATGGGAGTGTCTTGGGGTGCGCTGGCAGGTGCATTCCTGGCACCCTTCCTGTATTCCCTCTACAGCAAGAGGGTCACAAAGGCTGCCTGCTGGGTAAGCTTCCTGTTCAGCTCTATTTTGATGGTAGCAAATATTTTCTGGAAGGCTTATTTCCCTGCCATCCTGCAGTCGCCCATCAACTGCGGCGCCATTGCCATGCTGGCCGGCCTTGTGATCGTGCCGGTGGTGAGCCTTATCACTCCGAAACCGGACAAAGAGCTTGTGGAGAATGCTTTTGCATGCTATGAGAAGGAGACCGTGGTGACTCAGAAGACGAGTTTGGGGAAGTAGGAATAGAAGCAGAAATAAACGTTATTGTTCACACAACCTCTTACGAGTGACGGCCAGCCCTGTCAATGTCCTTCTGGCAGACGTGCTCCCGCTCGGCTCCGCACGTTCACGGACACAAGCTCTGCGTGGCAGAGCTGGCTCGACAGTACCTCGCCAAGTGCCGACGTGCTTAGGCGGTCTGCCGGAAGGACATTGCCAGTTCTGGCCTGAATGAAGCATGACGTGCACAGTAACAAATAAACAAAACAAACTGTTTGAAATGGTATTAGGGGTAGCAATATCTTGAAAAATGTGTTATACTGTCACCGAGACCGGGAAGCTTAGGCTGACCGGGATCGGACGGCAGATTCTGACCTGCAAAGATTCGTTCTGAGCGGAAAGGGCTTATTTTTTGTGCCCGGATTTGTCGAAAGAATATCCCCGGAAGCGGGACATAAGGAGAAGAGAAGTATGAGAAGAGAAAGCACAAAAAACAAGACGATGACAAAAAGCAAGACGGCAAAGAGTTTTAGGAGTTTTGCAGCGCTGGCCCTGGGCATCGCGCTGATCTGCGGCCTGTTTGCAGGCTGCGGAAAGAAGGAACCTGTAAATGTCAAAGTAGGTTCCCTGAAGGGGCCTACCTCCATGGGAATCCTGTTTTTGATGGACAAAGCGGAAAAAGGAGAGACTGATGACACCTACGATTTTCGGATGGCTGTGGGCGCGGATGAGCTTCTGCCCCTGATGGTCCAGGGAGATCTGGATATTGCCCTGGTGCCTGCGAACGTGGCGGCAGTGCTCTACCAGAGAACGGAAGGCGGCGTGGTTGCCATCGATGTGAACACTCTTGGTGTGCTTTATATTGTAACAGGCAGCACTGAGATCAATTCTGTTGCAGATCTTGCCGGAAAGACCATCTATCTCACCGGTATGGGCACAACGCCCGAGGCGTCCCTGCGCTATGTGCTGCAGGAGAGCGGTCTGTCCGAGGGCGACTATACATTGGAGTTTAAGTCCGAGGCCACTGAGGTAGCGGCAGTGCTGGCGGAGGATCCCGCGGCAATCGGCCTGCTTCCGCAGCCCTTTGTGACGGCGGCTCTGTTACAAAACCAGGAGCTGCATGTGGCGCTGGATTTGAACGAAGAGTGGAACAAGGTGCAGGGAGAGAGCGGCAGCGGTATGGTTACCGGCGTTACCGTCGTGCGGAAGGCGTTTCTGGAGGAGCATCCCGAGACTGTCAAAGCCTTTCTGGAGGAGCATGCGGAAAGTGTGGCTGCCATCAATTCAGATCCCGATACCGGAGCAGCACTGGCTGTGGCACAGGGGATCGTTGCAAAGGAGCCCATTGCCAGGCAGGCAATTCCTAACTGCAATATTGTCTGCGTCACAGGAGAGGAGATGAAGACCGCATTGTCAGGATATCTGGAGGTTCTTGCGGGCTTTGACGCTGCCATGGTCGGCGGCCAGGTTCCGGGGGATGATTTTTATTATTAGAAAATAAATAAGCCTACCTTGTCACTTGGCCGGTGAGGGTAGGCTTATTATAGTCTACGGGAGGCTAACCACTTTGTGGGCGGTTGCTCCTTTTCTTTCTCTAATATACCGTATCTATCTCTGGGGCGCAAGCAGTTTCTTAGATGTTGTGACTGTTGTGTCTGTTCATTGCCAGCGATAATGCGCAACAGTTCGGAAAGGAATGAACAGGATTTTGGAGGAGCAGGGCAAGGTTTTACAAGACAAGAAAAACAAAATACGCAGGCTGGGAAAAAAGGCAGTGGTGATCGCTTTTTGGCTTCTGGTGTGGCAGCTGTTAGCCATGGCGGTAGATAATGTAATTCTGATGGTGAGTCCCTGGAAAACGCTTCTGAGGCTGATAGAGCTGTTGGGTGAGACGGACTTTTACGCCACGGCGGGCATGAGCCTGCTTCGCATTGGCGCGGGATTCCTGGCAGGCTTTCTGGCAGGGGTGGCGCTGGCGGCGCTGGCAGGCCGTTTCCCACTGGTGGAGCAGCTGTTTGGTCCCATGATGAGCCTTTTAAAGGCCGTTCCCGTGGCCTCCTTTGTGGTGCTTTTGCTGATTTGGTGGGGGTCGTCCTTTTTGGCGGTATCCATCTGTTTTCTGGTGGTGCTTCCAAATATTTATCTAAACACTCTGGAAGGCCTGAAGAGTACGGACAGGGAGCTTTTGGAGATGGCAACGGTATTCCGACTGCCCTTCTCCACCAGATTTTTCTATATCTACCGGCCGTCCCTGAGACCCTTTTTAAACAGTGGCATGAAACTGTCCCTGGGCATGTGCTGGAAATCAGGGGTGGCGGCGGAGGTCATCGGCACGCCGGCCATGTCCATCGGCGGCCAGCTGTATCTGTCCAAAATCTATCTGGACACCGCGGGAGTGTTCGCCTGGACGGCGGCGGTGATCCTGCTGAGCGTCCTGTTTGAACACTTTATTCTTTTTTGTACAAAGCAATTTTTCGCATGGCAGCCAGCCTGTACCGCTCCCGACAGCGTTCGGGATCCGCGTAGCCGTTCTGTAAACGGAGCCGGGGAGTCGGCTGGGCCGGTAACACTCAGCCAGGTGGAGAAAAGCTTTGAACTACCGGAGGGAAAGGGCCGGAAGTCAGTGATCAGCCAACTGTCTGCCGGCTATGAGCCAGGAAAGACTTATTATCTGAGAACACCTTCCGGCAGCGGCAAGACCACGCTGTTACGGATTTTGGCAGGACTCACAGCCGTGGACAGCGGTGAGGTTCATGTGCCCGTGACGGTGAGTATGGTCTTCCAGGAAGATCGGCTCTGTATGGAATACAGTGCTCTGAAAAATGCGGAGATGATCACCGGAGACCCTTCCAGGGCGGCGGCGGCGCTTAACTGTCTGCTGGAGCCAGAGGACCTTCAGAAACCCTGCGCCGACTTAAGCGGCGGCATGAAGCGCCGGGTGGCCCTGGTCAGGGCTATGGAAGCGGAAGCAGGACTGATCCTTCTGGACGAACCCTTCACCGGCATGGATGAGGAAACGAAGCGCCGGGCTGAAGACTATATCCGACAGAAGCAGCAGGGGAGGACGTTGATCATTGCTACCCATATATAAGCTGCTTGAACGACGAAAAAGACATGCCAGGCAAGTAAGACATGTATGATAAGCAAACATACATGATAACAAGACAATAAGCATGCATGACAGATACGGCATGTTGGATGTGGCATGTCATGTCAATAACTCAGGCACGGCACAGACAATATGTAATCGCAAAAGGAGTACGCAAATGGAAGGGATGACACAAGAAGCTACGGAGAAAAATGCAGTACAGTCCAGGGTTGCCCTCATGGGCATTATCGTGGAAGATACAGAAACAGCAGCCCGTATTAACGGACTGCTGCATGAATATAGTGCTTATATCGTGGGCAGGATGGGGATTCCCTACCGGGAGAAGGAGATGAACATTATCAGCATAGTGCTGGATGCTCCCCAGAGCGTGATCAGCGCGCTCTCCGGCAAGCTTGGCATGATTCCCGGGGTCAGCAGCAAATGCCTGTATGGGAAGAATTAGGTGACAAGTTCTGCACAAAAAGTGTTTGTCTTTTTGCGTTTCCTATGATATAATCTTAAAATGACTGTGACTATGTTCTGCTGTCATGGCGGAACAGATTTCGATAGATGTGCACAGGTTATTTTAAGGAGGAGACGTAGGAATGAGTTTACAGGTAGAAAAACTAGAGAACAATATGGCGAAACTGACCATCGAGGTACCTGCTGAGGAGCTGGATAAGGCCATCGAGTCCGCTTACCAGAAGAACAAAAACAAGATCAGCATCCCCGGCTTCCGCAAGGGAAAGGCACCCCGCAAAATGATCGAGCAGATGTATGGCAAAGAGATATTTTATGAGGATGCAGCCAATGATCTGATGGCTGATGCTTATGAGAAGGCCCTGGAGGAGTGCACAGAGGAGATCGTGTCTTCCCCGAAGATTGATGTGGTGCAGATCGAGGCAGGCAAGCCCTTTATCTTTACGGCCGAGGTGGCGCTGAAGCCTGAAGTGACACTGGGCAAGTATAAGGGCGTGAAGGTGGACAAGGTTGACGTGGATGTGACTGAAGAGGAGATCACAGCCGAAATCGACCAGGAGAGAGAAAAGAACTCCAGGATCATTGATGTGACAGACAGAACAGTGAAGGATGGGGATGTTGCCACCATCGACTTTGAAGGCTTTGTAGATGATGTTGCCTTCGAGGGCGGCAAGGGTGAGGATTATCCTCTGACCATCGGTTCCCACGCATTTATCCCCGGCTTCGAGGAGGCGCTGATCGGTGCAGAGATCGGTAAGGAGACCGACGTGAATGTAACCTTTCCCGAGGATTATCAGGCTGCTGAACTGGCAGGAAAAGCCGCAGTGTTCAAGTGCACGGTCAAGAAGCTGCAGGAAAAGCAGCTGCCTGAGCTGGATGATGATTTTGTCAGCGAGGTTTCCGACGAGAGCGATACCGTTGACGAATATAAAGAAGAGATCAAGAAGAAGATCTCGGACAGAAAGACTGCAAATGCCAGGAACATCAAGGAGGAGGCTGTCATCGACGCCATCATTGCAGACGCAAAGATGGATATCCCCGACGCTATGCTGGATACCCAACAGAGACAGATGGTGCAGGATTATGCCCAGAGACTGCAGTCTCAGGGAATTTCCATGGAACAGTACATGCAGTTCACCGGAACCACCGCCCAGATGCTGTTAGAGCAGGTAAAGCCCCAAGCGCTTAAGAGGATTCAGTCCAGGCTGGTGCTGGAGGCCGTAGTTGCAGCTGAGAATCTGACTGCTTCTGAGGAAGAGTACGAGGAGGAGATCAAGACCATGGGAGAGGCTTACCAGATGGAGCCCGACAAGGTCAAGGAGCTTCTCGGTGAAAACGGCCGGAAGCAGGTGTTGGACGATCTGGCTGTGAGAAAGGCTGTTGATTTCGTTGTAGAGAATGCCAAGGAGGCAAAAACAGCAGCAAAGAAGAGCACAAAGAAGGCAAAGGATACAGAGGAGGCTAAGGAAGCTGGGGAAGCTGCCGAGGAGTAAGCGCCTTTCTACAAAGGAATGATATGCGGTTGTGCACTGTACTGGGCACAGCCGCTATGTTTGCCATTAATTTTTTCTTAAATCTGTTAATACACATTGAAAATCCGGCCCGACTGGGATATGATGTGTATTAGGGTTTCAAGTAATGGAAAAAACAGGAAATGGAGGAATCACCATGAGTTTAGTACCTTACGTCATTGAGCAGACCAGCAAGGGAGAGCGGTCTTATGACATTTACTCCCGACTTTTGAAGGATAGAATCATATTCCTGGGGGAAGAGGTAAACGATACCTCTGCAAGTATTGTGGTAGCACAGCTGCTGTTTTTGGAGGCGGAGGACCCCGAGAAGGATATCCATCTGTATATCAACAGCCCCGGCGGCGCCATTACCGCAGGAATGGCGATTTATGACACCATGAATTATATCAAGTGCGACGTGTCCACTGTATGTATCGGCATGGCAGCCAGCATGGGAGCTTTCCTGCTCTCCGGCGGAGCAAAGGGTAAGAGGTATGCCCTGCCCAACGCCGAGATCATGATCCACCAGCCCTTGGGTGGAACAAAGGGGCAGGCTACGGAAATCGAGATTGCAGCCAGGCATATTTTAAAGACCAAAGAAAAGCTGAACCGTATGCTGGCCGAGAACACAGGTAAAGATTATGAGACCATCTGTGCCGACACGGAGCGCGATAACTGGATGAGTGCGCAGGAAGCGTTGGATTACGGACTGATCGACATGGTCATCGCTTCCCATGAAGCGGCGAAATAAGTGATTGATTTGACAGGAGTAAAATAAAAGAATGGCAGGAAAAATGACAGGAAGCGATATCAGATGTTCCTTTTGCAACAAGACCCAGAGCCAGGTCCGTAAGCTGATTGCAGGCCCTGCAGGAGTCTATATCTGTGATGAATGCATCGATATCTGCGCAGACATTCTGGAGGAGGAACTGGAGGATGAAGAGCGGGAGGAGGGGATCCGCCCCGACATCAATCTCTTAAAGCCCATCCAGATTAAGAAATTTTTGGATGATTATGTGGTGGGACAGGAGGAGGCCAAGAAGGTGCTGGCCGTGTCCGTCTATAACCACTATAAGAGGGTGACGGCGCCCAAGGATCTGGATGACGTGGAGCTCCAGAAGAGCAACATCATTATGGTGGGCCCCACCGGTTCCGGCAAGACCTACCTGGCCCAGACGCTGGCAAAGATCATCAACGTGCCCTTTGCCATTGCGGATGCCACCACACTGACGGAGGCTGGGTACGTGGGCGAGGATGTGGAGAACATTCTGCTGAAGCTGATCCAGGCTGCTGATTATGACGTGGAGCGTGCCCAGTACGGTATGATCTATATTGACGAAATTGACAAGATCACCAAGAAGGGCGAGAACGTATCCATTACCCGGGATGTATCCGGTGAGGGCGTTCAGCAGGCACTGTTGAAGATCGTGGAGGGCACGGTGGCCAGTGTACCGCCCCAGGGCGGCAGAAAGCATCCTCATCAGGAGCTGATCACCATCGATACCTCAAACATCCTCTTTATCTGCGGTGGCGCCTTTGACGGCCTGGACAAGATCGTGGAGGCGAGACTGGACCGGAAGGCTATCGGCTTCAATACGGAAGTGTCCCAAAAGAGTACAAAGGAGCTCAGCGATCTGCTGCAGGAGGTGACGCCTCAGGATTTGGTGAAATTTGGACTGATTCCGGAGTTTGTGGGCCGTGTGCCTATCTGTGTATCTCTGCAGGGTCTTGACAAGGAAGCACTGGTCCGCATCCTGAAAGAGCCGAAGAACGCTTTGATCAAACAGTATCAGAAGCTGTTTGGCATGGATGATGTGGAGCTTACCTTTGAGGATGATGCCGTTTTTGCGATCGCAGAGAAGGCTTTTGAGCGAAAGACCGGCGCCAGAGGATTGCGCTCCATTATGGAGAGTGTGATGATGGATACCATGTATGAGATTCCCTCAGACGAGACCATCCAGGCCTGTGTGGTCACAAAGGAGGCTGTGGAGGGTTCGGCTGCGCCCTTGACCATTCATCAGAACGGGGCAAAGGGAGCCTGATCTTATTTATAACGACAGCACACGACGGATACGCCTGTGTGGGTGCTAAACGCCGTCCCCTGGACGGCGTTTGTATATTCATTCCCGCGAGCAATGAGCCAAGTAGCCGTGCTTGCACGGATATTTGGCGAATGCCGCGAGGGTCAAATACCCCGCAGCTCTGCTGCGCATCAAGCCTTGATCCCCCGTCAGCTTGCTGTGGGGTATTTGATTCGCCTGCAGAGTGTTTTGGAGAAAACAAATGATCATAAAAAATGTCAGTCTGGAGACTGTGTGCGGCATCACCAGCAAGCTACCTCAGAGCATCCACCCGGAGGTGGCTTTTGCAGGAAAGAGCAATGTGGGGAAATCCTCGCTGATCAATGCGTTGATGAACCGCAAATCCTTGGCCAGGACCAGCGCCCAGCCGGGCAAGACCCAGACCATCAACTATTACAATATAAACGACGAAATCTATTTTGTGGATCTACCGGGCTACGGTTATGCGAAGACCAGTGAGAGCGTCAGAGCCCAGTGGGGGAAGATGATCGAGAATTATCTGCACAGCTCAAAGCAGCTGAAGCAGGTGTTCCTTCTTATCGATATCCGCCATGCGCCCTCTGCCAATGACCGAGTCATGTATGACTGGATCTGCCAAAGCGGCTATCGTCCTGTGATCATTGCAACCAAGCTGGACAAAATTAACCGGAGTCAGATTCAGAAGCAGGTGAAGCTGATCCGCGCCACCCTGGATACTGGAGCTGACACGGTCATTCTGCCGTTTTCCGCTGAGACAAAGCAGGGACGGGATGAAATATATGAGATTTTAGACCATATTCTGGAGGAGGACGCATGAAAAAATACAGTAAGGCGCTGGTCAATCTGGCCATTGCGCTGGTCGTACTGCTGGGAATCATTTTTCTGGTACCAAGGGCGCTGATGTTTTTCCTTCCCTTTGTGATAGGCTGGATCATTGCGCTGATGGCTTCTCCGCTGGTGAGATTTTTTGAAGAAAAGATCAGGCTGAAAAGAAAAATTGGCAGCGCATTTGTGATCATTGCGGTAATAGGGCTGTTGGTGCTGCTGATATATTTTGTCTGCGCGTGGCTGGCAGAACAAGTGGGCGGGCTTTTGAAGGCGCTGCCCGACATGTGGGCGGGACTGGAGGCCGATATTGACAATATGGGCCACAGCTTGAGTTCGGTGCTGAACCGTCTGCCGGGAGATACGGAGACCACACTGAATAATCTGGCGGACACCTTGAGTGGTAATATAGGTGATTTTATAGAACGATTCGGAACTCCCACCATAGAGGCTGCGGGCAGCTTTGCTATGCAGCTGCCATCCATCTTTATCGGTATCATCATGGCGCTTCTGTCCGCGTACTTTTTTGTGGCCGAGCGCCAGCAGATCAACGAATGGTTCCGCAAACACACTCCTGCAACCCTGCAGCTCTATTACGGGATGGTCCGCCAGAGTCTGGTAAAGTCTGTGGGCGGTTATCTGAAGGCGCAGCTCAAGATAGAGGTGTGGATGTATCTGCTGCTGGTGGTTGGATTAGGAATACTGGGTGTAAACTACTTTGGGTTGATCGCCCTTGTGATAGCCATATTGGATTTCCTGCCCTTTTTGGGAACAGGTACAGTGCTGATCCCCTGGGCAGTGATCAAGATATTTGCAGCAGATTATCAGGTGGCGGTAGGTCTTCTGATCATCTGGTGCGTGGGTCAGCTGGCCCGTCAACTGATACAGCCCAAGATTGTGGGGGATTCCATTGGTGTGCCGCCGCTGCCTACGTTGGTGCTTCTGTATGTGGGATATCAGGTTGGCGGCGTGGTGGGCATGATCCTTGCGGTGCCGCTGGGATTGATGGTTTACTCCATGTACCAGGAGGGGGTCTTCAACAGTGTCAGGGACAGTATTCTGATTCTGACTGCAGGCATCAACCGTTTTCGGCGTCTTCACAAAGAGGATATGTCCGAGGTAGAGGAAATGTCCCTGCAAAATGAGGAGGCTTACCGTATTGTGGAGGAACGGCGCCAGAGGGCGGCACAGGAGGACAAGGACAGAAAAAAGGCGCGCAAGGTGAGTAGACGCCGCCTGAGAAGCAAAAAGGATGAGTAAGTATTTATAAAATGTCTGAAACTTTTCACATAAAAGACAGTCTATAAAAGCAGAGAACAAATTTTATACGTTCTCTGCTTTTTAGTATGCAACTTTGATACAAAGGAAGATTAAAATAATTGTAGTAAGGTGACAAATCCAGGGAGATTTGGTCTGACAGGATACCGGTTAGTTTTGTGGAATGATGGAGGGATACGATGGAAAAAAAGGTTCTGGTGTTCAATAACAAGACGGGAATTGCTCAAAAGATGGAACCCTTGCTTGCCGGTGAAGGGCTGAGCATTGTAGTGGCTGGGGACGTGAAACAGCTGCACCATGTGCTGGAAGGGGAACAGCTTGATCTGATGTTGATAGATGTGGAACTGAATGACAAGGGCTGGGATAAGGGAATCGAACTGATCGCAGGACTGAGAAAGAGCAGCAGTATTCCGCTGATCGTGATTTCGGCACAATCTGCGGAGACGGCAAAGATTACGGCGCTGGAAGCCGGGGCGGATGATTATGTGACGGCCGACTGCAATCCGCTGGAGCTGCTTGCCAGGATTAAATCCCAACTGCGGCGGTATTCCCAGCTGGTCAATATGTGTTCCAACATTGACCGCATATACAGAGTGGATGGGCTGGTGATTGATGATATCCGCAGGTCAGTGACGGTGGAGGGGCAGAGTGTGCGTCTTACTCCCATTGAGTATAAGATTCTGCGGCTGTTGGTACAACAGAGGGGCAAGGTACTTTCCAACAGCCAGATTTACGAGAATATCTGGCATGTGCAGGCCATAGGTGCGGACAATAACACGATTGCGGTACACATCCGTCATATCAGGGAAAAGATTGAGAGTAATCCCCGTGAGCCCCGGTATTTGAAAGCAGTGTGGGGCAACGGTTACAAAGTAGGATGAGCCGCAGCGCCACAGATAACAAAGGTATTGACAAAATTGCCAATATATACTATTGTATCAATGGTTAATCATGATAGTAATATGTAAACCAAATCAAAAGAAAGGGCTGGGGGCAATGAGTCATACAAGTTCAGGTGGTCAGGAGACAAGCACTTCGCAGGAATGGGAGGGAGGCATCAGCGGCAGTACAGTGAAGCTGGTGGGCATTATTACCATGTTGATCGACCATTTTGCTGCTGCTGTGCTGCTTAGATATATGTATGCAGGCGGTTGGTCCGACCGGATGTATGCACTCTATACGATTCTGCGTCTGGTAGGCAGGCTTGGATTTCCTATCTTCTGCTTTCTGTTGGTGGAGGGATTTGAAAAGACAAGGAGCAAGACGAAATATGCTCTGCGTCTGTTGCTATTTGCCCTGATTTCTGAAGTTCCCTTTGATCTGGCCTTCAGTGCAAAGGTGTTGGAGTTTGGATATCAGAACGTATATTTTACGTTGTTTCTGGGGCTGCTGGCCCTGTGCGCTTATGACTATTTGGACAATCACAAACTTCCGATTGTGGCGCAGTGGCTGCTTTTCATTGTAGGAGTGGTGCTTTTCGGTGCACGGCTGAGGCAGTATTATGTGCAGCATGTACTGCCCCTGGGCGATTTGTTTTTTATGCTGGGTTTCTGTGCGATCTGCTTCTTCCTGGCTGTTATGCTGATCGTGTACGGACTGTTTATGGGATGGGACGGAATGCGGCTTATTGGAATGTATTTGGCAGTGCTCTGCCTGTTTATGATCGTGGCTGACGTGATGCACACTGATTACTCGGGAGCGGGCGTGATGACGATTACGGCCATTTATGTTTTTCGTGGTTCGAATATTCTTCCCATGGCAGCAGGCTGCTTTGTGCTGACGCTGATGTCCTCCAATGAGGCTGCTGCCTTTTTAAGCCTGATTCCTGTGGCAAAATATAACGGGAAGCGGGGACTTAAGTTAAAATATTTTTTCTATGCCTTCTATCCGGTACATTTGCTGCTTCTGTGGCTGGTGGCCTGGCGGATGGGGCTGGGATTTATTCGCGTGGTGTAGGGGATGCACTCAAAAAGACAACACGCCCAGATGCTCCAGCAGGATTTTCGTCCCGATAAGGATCAGAATGATGCCGCCTGCCAACTCGGCTCGGGACTTGTATTTCATTCCGAATACATTTCCCACCTTGACGCCTGCAGCAGAGAGCGTAAAGGTGGTGGCGCCAATAAAGGAAACTGCGGGCACAATGTCAACCTGAAGGAATGCGTATGTAATGCCTACGGCAAGAGCGTCAATGCTGGTGGCTATGGCTAGAAGAAACATATTTTTTATGGATAAAGAATCATCGGTCTTCTCCTCGTCCTTGGAGAGGGCCTCTTTTATCATGTTTATGCCAATCAATACAAGCAGTACAAATGCAATCCAGTGATCGATGGCCTCCACGGACTGTTTGAACTGGCTGCCCAGCAGATACCCCAGCAGGGGCATCAATGCCTGGAAACCTCCGAACCAGAGTCCTATAATAAAGGCTTTTTTGAAGGTGATCTTTTTGATGGCCAGGCCCTTGCAGACAGAAACGGCGAAGGCGTCCATGGAAAGGCCCACGGCGGTAATGAACAATGTCAGTAAACTCATGGCTTTTCTCCTGAAAAAGCTTTTCTTCTGAAATATTTTGTCTCAAAAAACTTTCCCCCGGCGGATGATCCACCGGGGGAAACCTTTTGCCATGTGGTCTTATGCTACTACAGTAACGTTAGTAGCGCGGATCTTGCTGCTGTTCTGAGGATCGCTCTCGGTGTCAAAGGTAACCTTCTGTCCTTCCTCCAGGGATTTGAAGCCCTCAGCGTTGATAGCGGAGAAGTGTACGAATACTTCCTCGCCGGTAGCATCATTAGTGATGAAACCGTAACCCTTCTGTGCGTTGAACCACTTAACTGTACCGTTGTTCA
>JAFLRN010000024.1 GCA_022511385.1 Acetatifactor sp. | reverse complement strand
CGAACCCGCCTTTCCAGCTTGGGAAGCTAGCGTTCTACCGATGAACCATATCTGCGCGGTATCCGCGCTGGAACATTCCGCTCCAGCGCCGCTTACCATTCTACTATAACACATCTGCTGCCACTTTTCCAGCCTAAATTTGTATGATTGGGATGTTTTTATTTTCCACCCACAGTGATATCCTCCACCAGCACAGAAGGGGATCCCACCCTGCCGCGTACCAGCTCCAAATCCTCACCCACACAGACCACCTTCTTTAAGAAAGTGAAGAAATTGTCTGCCACGGTGAATCCCTTCACAGGCGTTGTCTTTTTGCCATCCTCCAGCAAAAATCCGGATGCTGCCAGTGAGAAGTCACCAGTGACTGCATTGGCTCCTGAGTGCAGACCCTCAATATTTGTCACATAGATGCCGCTGCCCGCCTTTGCGAACAGTTCCTCCTTCTTGCCCTCTCCGGGCTTTACATAAAAGGTAAAGGGACTGATCCCCACCACTGAGGAGTAAGAGGGTTTGCTGGCATTTCCCGTGGACTTCACTCCAGCCTTGTCCGCCGTTGCCAGATTGTGTAGCAGCGTGTTCAGGGTACCTTTCTCCACCACATTCTTGGCATAGGTGGCAACGCCCTCTCCGTCAAAGGTGCGCTTGATCACACTGTCTGGATATCTGGGATCGTCGATGATAGTTACGCAATCTGCTGCAATCTTCTCCCCTTCCTTGTCTTTCAAAAGGGACAGACCCTTCTGGGCCTCCTCTGCAGAAAATACAGAGGCATAAGTCATCAGCAGTTTCGCCATGGCCTTGCCGGAAAATACCACGCTGTACTTTCCGCTATCCACACCTCCTGCGCCGATAGTGGACACGGCATCCTCCACCGCCTCCGCTGTGACGGCATCCAGGTCAAAATCCTTCAAAGCGCCCATTTTATCCGCACTGCCGTCGTACATATCCTCCCCATCCTTCACGATAGCCAAAGCAAAGCATTGAGCGTAGGATACTTTGTCCTCCAGATCCAGACCATTTGAGTTGTACAGGGCATATTTCTCGCTGCCGCCAGCCATATAGGCCTGTGTGCCGTCCACTACCCTGCTGTCCGCCTGATACAGCTTCTTCTGCAGTGCCAGCGCAGACTCCACCAGCTCGGCTCCAGAGGGAAACTCTCCCTGAGTCTCTTGAACCACAGCATAGTCGTCACCCTTCTTGTGGATAAAAGCCTTCTGGTCGCTCTCGATGGACTCTGCATTTTCCACAGCCCTGGCAACCAGAGATACCGCTTCCTCAGCCGTCAGATTCTCCGTTGCCGCATAGCCGGCCCGCTCGCCTATCACACAGCGGAAGCATACGCCCAGGCTGCTCTCCGTGCCATAGCCCTTGACCTCCTCTTTAAAAATCTCAACGGTCGTGGACTCGCTCTCCGTATAATAAATCTCATACTCTGTGATTCCCTGAGCCTTAGCAGCTCCAATCACAGCCTCCTTAAATTCCTGATATGTCATTTCATCCTCTCATTCCGCCGCCCTTATGCAGCTTACAATATAACCCCTTTGAAACACAATAACAATCTAAAATCAGCCATTGCTCCCCACCGGAAGAACGCCGTTCTTGCGTTCTTCCCGACGAAACATAGTCTTTCTTAGTCTGTGTCCTCTACAGACTTAGAAAGACTTTTCGCCGTGTTAGCGTCCGCCCACTGTTATAGAGGACACTCTGATCAGCGGCTGTCCCACATCCGTGGGGATGCTTCCTGAGGAGGCACCGCACATGCCTTGACCCCTGGCCACGTTCTTTCCCACCATGTCAATCTTCTGGAGGATCTCGGAGCCCTTGCCCACCAGGCTTGCTCCGCGCACAGGCTCACAGATTTTTCCGTTCCGCACGATATAACCCTCGCGGACAGCAAAATTGAATTCTCCCGTCACAGGGTTCACGGAACCGCCGCCCATCTCCCTGGCATAAAGGCCGTTCTCCATAGAGGCGATAATGTCCTCATCCCGGTCCTGGCCTGCCGCTATATAAGTGTTGGTCATTCTGGAGGTAGGCTCAAACTGATAACTCTGGCGGCGGCTGTTGCCTGTAGAAGCCATGCCCAGTCTGCGTCCGTTCAGCTTGTCTACCATATAAGTCTTCAAAATGCCGTTCTCAATAAGCACATTTTTCTGGGAGGGCGTTCCCTCGTCATCAATATTGATAGAGCCCCAGCCGTTTGGAATGGTGCCGTCGTCGATAGCCGTCACCTTGGGATTGGCAATCTGCTGGCCCAGCTTTCCCGTAAACTGGGACTGGCCCAGCGCCACCGAGGAAGCCTCCAGGGAATGACCGCAGGCCTCGTGGAAGATCACGCCGCCAAAGCCGTTCTCAATGGCAACCGGCATAACACCGGCACTGATATAGCCAGCATGGAGCATTGTTACCGCCTGCGCCGCAGCCTTCTTTCCAAGCTCTCTGGCCTCATAGTCCTCGAACAATTCAACACCCTTTCTTGCTCCGGGAGACGCCATACCGCTCTGATTCTCGCCGTTCCCGCTTGCAACGGCGGAAATCACCACTCTGCTGCGGATCTGTCTGTCCTGAGCAAGCAGTCCCTCGCTGGTGGCAATCAGGATCTTGTGATCCACATCCAGAAAACGGCCGGTAACCTGGGATATCTCACTGCTATAATCCTTAGCCGCCAAACAGGCCTCTCTCACATAATCGATCTTATAGGAATTTTCCACACTGGATGGCACGATCTTCACGGGATGCACATCCCCGAAAATTCTTTCTCTCAGCACAAGATTCTCCACCACTGCAGAATCTTTGAGCGCCTCTGCCACCCTGGAAGCGCACTGTAGAATCGCCTCCGGCTCCAGAGATGAAGCCGAACCGGAAACACATCTTGTTCCCTTAAAAATACGTATTCCTACACCTGAAATTACGTTGTCCCCTATGGCGTCCACTTTTTCGGACACTATTTCGATCCACTTACTCTGTGTGTGCTCTGCGAACACCTCAGCGTAATCCGCCCCGGTGGCCAACGCCCTGCCCAGGGTCTCTTTTAACAGCTCCTGCGATAACATCTTTCCTCCTCCAATCCTTTTAAATTCTTCTGCCTTTCGCAAAGCTTTCATGCAGCCTTGCGTCCAGGCTAAAAAAGCCAATCTGAACTGCAATTTAAAAAACAAGGGAAACCGCCTGCAAACAGTCTCCCTTGGATAACCATGAAATGCTTACCGCTTAATATCCTGAGCCACATCCTTCATGGAGAAGCTGATCCGGCCCATCTTGTCCTTACCAAGGCACACAACGGTAACAACATCGCCCAAGGTCAGCACATCCTCTACGCGGTTGATCCTCTCTTTGGCAATCTTGGAAATGTGGACCATTCCCTCCTTGCCGGGAGCAAACTCCACGAATGCGCCGAACTCCTTGATGCTCACGACCTTGCCCTTGAAAATCTGGCCGGCCTCAAAGTCGGTGACAATGGTCTTCACCATATCCTCAGCCTGCTTCATCATCTCCTTGTCGGTGCCGCAGATGGAAACGTTGCCGTCGTCGGTGATATCGATTTTCACGCCGGTGCGTGCAATGATCTCGTTGATGGTCTTTCCTCTCTGGCCCACCACATCGCCAATCTTCTCAGGATCGATCTGAACGGAAATAATCTTGGGTGCGTACTGGTTGACCTCAGGTCTGGGTTCTGCGATGGCGGGCTTCATGCAGTTATCCATGATGAACAGCCTTGCCTCGCGGCAGCGGGCGATAGCACCCTCCACGATGGGCCTTGTCAGCCCGTGGATCTTAATATCCATCTGGATGGCAGTGATACCCTCTGTGGTGCCTGTCACCTTGAAGTCCATGTCGCCAAAAAAGTCCTCCAGGCCCTGGATGTCGGTGAGCAGTACAAAATCGTCGTCCTCGTCCCCTGTCACAAGGCCGCAGGAAATACCTGCCACCATCTTCTTGATGGGCACCCCTGCTGCCATCAGGGACATACAGGACGCACAGGTGGATGCCATGGAAGTGGAACCGTTGGACTCAAAGGTCTCGGAGACGGTACGGATCGCATAGGGGAATTCCTCCTCACTGGGAAGCACGGGAATCAGCGCTCTCTCAGCCAGTGCACCGTGACCGATCTCGCGCCTTCCGGGTCCGCGGGAAGGCTTCGTCTCACCAACGGAGTAGGAAGGGAAATTGTAGTGGTGCATATATCTCTTGCTGACCTCGTTCTCATCCAGGCCGTCGATCTTCTGCTGCTCTGACAGGGGAGCCAGAGTACAGACATTACAGATCTGGGTCTGTCCGCGGGTGAACATAGCAGAGCCATGCACACGGGGAATGATATCAACCTCAGCCGCCAGAGGACGGATCTGGGTAATCTCACGGCCGTCGGGACGCTTGTGATCCTTCAGGATCATCTTGCGTACGGTCTTCTTCTCATACTGATAAACAGCTTCGCCCAGCACTGCCAGCCAGTCCTCCTTCTCAGCGAAGGCCTCCTCCAGCTTAGCGGTGATCTCGCGGATATTTTCCTCGCGAACCTGTTTTTCGTCGGTGAATACAGCCACTTCCATCTCCTCGGGGGTGACGATTTTCTTCATCTCGTCGAACATCTCCTGAGGGATCGCGCAGCTTGTATACTCATGCTTCTTCTTGCCAATCTCGGAAACAATCTTGTCGATGAAGGCGATAATAGTCTGGTTGATCTCATGGGCCTTATAGATGGCCTCGATCATTTTTGCCTCAGGCACCTCGTTCGCGCCTGCCTCGATCATGATCACCTTCTCGCGGGTGGATGCCACGGTCAGGTTCAGGTCGCCTTTCTTCCACTCTTCCTGGGATGGATTCACGATGAGCTCCCCGTCGATCATACCCATCTGGGTCATAGCGCAGGGGCCGTCAAAGGGGATATCGGAAATACAGGTGGCGATAGCAGCCCCCAGCATAGCCACCAGTTCAGGGCGGCAGGCCGGGTCAACGCTCATCACCAGGTTGTTTAAGGTAACATCATTTCTGTAATCCTTGGGGAACAGGGGCCGCATGGGTCTGTCAATAACGCGGCTTGTCAGCACTGCGTTCTCGCTGGCCTTACCCTCCCTTTTGTTGAAGCCGCCGGGGATCTTTCCCACAGCGTACAGCTTCTCCTCAAATTCCACGCTCAGGGGGAAGAAATCGATTCCTTCTCTGGGCTTGTCCGATGCGGTTGCAGTAGAGAGCACAACCGTATCACCATAGCGCATAAAAGCGCATCCGTTGGCCTGTTTGCCCACACGGTTGATGTCAACCCTCAGGGTCCGGCCAGCCAGTTCCATTTCATAGGTCTGGTACATGTTTTCCTCCATTCCACCGCTTTAGCGGTTTTCTATTTGCTCATGGAACAGAAGACACCGAAACTACTGAAAAGCTCACGTGCAGCCACATAAGCCTTTCAGCGGTCTCGGAGTATGCTTCTGTTCCGGGTTGCCAATTCACGCAATATGCGCCGTTCAACCAACGCCCATTCGCAAAGTCGCGCCCTCTGGTTGAACGTTTTTAGATACACAACAAGCGGAGTAGCCGCTATATGGGCTGTCTCCGCTTTTTTGTAAATTATTTTCTAAGACCTAATCTCTCAATCAGAGAACGGTATCTCTCGATGTCCTTTTTCTTCAGGTACTCAAGCAGGCCGCGTCTCTGACCTACCATCTTCAGCATACCACGGCGGGAATGATGGTCCTTGGGGTTCTCCTTCAGGTGATCGGTGAGCTCCTGGATCCTTGCGGTCAGCACTGCCACCTGTACCTCAGGTGAACCGGTGTCGCCAGGGGTTCTGGCATACTCGTTCATGATAGCTGTCTTCTTTTCCTTAGAGATCATTTTCGTTTCCTCCTAAAATATGATGAATGATATTCTTTACCGCCAGACACTAAGACCGGGTCGGAGCGTCCCAAATCTGGGCGTCGGCTAAATGATACTTATGAATCATACCATATTCTTTTGGAAATGTAAACAATAAATTGTCAACCCTGTTCCAATTAAAATTTAGTTAGAAATGTGTCCTTAAACAAGTCGAGGCAATGCCATACGGACACTCTATAATAAAATATACATAATCATGCATAATTGCTCATAACATTATCAATATCCTGAACGATGCTCCCGTCAAGTTCGCCGTTGTGAGCCATATCGAGCATGATCGATATGGACTTCTCATGGGACATACCATCCTTGTAGGGTCTTTTTTCTGTCAGCGCCTGATATATGTCAATGCAGGCCATAATCCGCTCCTCAAAGCTTAACTCATCCGCCGTCAGGCCCTGCGGATAACCTTTTCCGTTCAGCTTTTCGTGATGGTTGGCTGCCCATTTGACGATATCCGATATTTCCTTTATCTGACTCAATATGTAATAAGATGCGGCAGCATGATTTTTCATTTCCGCGAACTCATCGATGGTAAGCTTCCCCGGTTTTTCTAAAATATCATTTACAACAGCCAGCTTGCCTATATCATGCATTGCTCCTGCAAAATAAAAACGGGTTGTTTTCTCGGCATCAAAACCGTAGTAATGCGCCATAATTTCCGCTTTTTCTGCAACACCCCTGGAATGATTCTGCGTAAATTCGGATTTGTAATCTACTATTTTGGCAAATAATCGTGAAATATTACGGATCTCCTCATCAGAATAATCAATCACTTTTTCCTGAAGTTTTTCATGCAGACAGGAAAGTACGCCTTTGTCCCGCAACTGGACTATTGTATCATATTTTACAGCTTTTAAAAACAATTCCACTGCTTCTTCTGCAAACAGACTTCCCTTCCGGCTTTGTACCCATCCGCGAAGCTCTTCTAATTCCGTAACCGTCATGGTTTCCAAATTGAGTAGGTTTGTCACATCTACAATATCCGCTAAATGCAATATTTGAGCTTTCAGATTTGTATCGGAAGCCGTCATTCCCTGTGCTCCGGTTCCGTCAGCATTTTCATGATGATATAAAATGATATTTTTTACATCTGTACGAAATGGCATCAGGCGGATATTCTGTTCTCCGACAACACTATGATCATAATCCAGCTTAGTCCTTTTCGGTTCGGCTATATCGGAAAGTTTCATGGATAAATGATGTGACATGGGGCTGTTTGAGATTTCCTCATGAATGTATTCTGTTAATGCATTATCGTGAAGTAAACAGCAGCCAATAAAGTCCCGCAATTCCTCTTCCCGGTATCCTGCTTCCTCCCCCATTAAGAGCGCAAGATATGCCACCCGCTTACCGTGACCTGTATCAACGCCCAATAGTTCTGTTTCCACTTTATCCAATGCAAATGACAGGGCATAAAGCATATCCGTCAAATCCAATTTCATATGACTATCCCTCCAAATGGTACTTGTATTGTACTTCTCATATATCAACTTTGTCAACATCTTCGAAGAATGATCACTTCCACATAATCCATGTTATTGGCAGTGTCACTACTACCCTCCACAATATTCATTTCCTCATTTGAATAAGATACAAACCTCATCATAGCTATTTCCTTTAAAGCTCCAGACTATTTTCTTTCATCAGGAATTCTCGAATTCCTATTGTTGTAATCCCCCTATCGTCTCTTTTGAGTTTGATATGACTGCCTACAACCACTATCTTTTTAAAGGAATCGCCAATGTTGAGTAACGGACGTTCCTCCTGCATCTTTTTTTCTGCATCCGGTAACGCAAATGCAGATTGTATATAATACTTATTATTTCCCTTATATGCAATAAAATCTACCTCTAATTGTTTACGAACCCGCTTCCCTCTTTCATCAGATTCCCGTAGCTCTATCAGTCCTACATCCACCGAATAACCTCTACGCCGAAGTTCATTGTAAATAATATTTTCCATAAGGTGTGTCTCTTCTATCTGCCGAAATCCCAATCTTGCATTTCGCAGTCCTGGGTCCACAAAATATATTTTCATGGGAGTGCTGATATATTTCTTACCTTTGATATCATAACGGATTGCAACATCTATCAGAAACGCTTCCCTCAAATAATCAATATAAGATTTGATTGTTTTATCCGAAATTACACTTTGCATTACTGTGCGAAACGTATTTTGAAGTTTTTTGGGATTCGTCAGAGAGCCGATTGCAGAAGCCAAAAGATTTACCAGATCTTCCATTTCAGCAGAATTCTTAATGTGATTGCGTTCTACAATGTCTTTCAAATACGTTTCCTGAAACAAATCTGAAAGATACTTTCCTTTTTGTTCATCCGTCTTCATGGAAAGAATTCTCGGAAGTCCGCCAAATGTCATATAATCATTCCACGCATCTTCTTCTGTCCCATCATATCCCGAGACATATTCCGCAAAAGATAAGGGATATACTCGAATTTCATCACCTCTTCCTCTAAATTCCGTAAGAATATCCGAAGACAAAAATCTTGAATTACTTCCGGTAACATAAACATCTAAATTATCCAATCTGAGAAAACTGTTCAAAACCTCCGGGAATCGCTCTACAAACTGTATCTCATCCAACAAGACATAGTACTGCTCATCATCCGTTATTCTTGATTTTACAAAATTATATAAAGCATGGGCTTCACGCAATTCTTCATTTTCGATTCCATCTAAAGCTATTTCAATAATATGATTTTTTTCAATTCCTCTGCTCAACAATTTACTCTTGAATAACTTAAATATTAAATAAGATTTTCCACATCTCCTCACTCCGGTTACGACTTTTATCATACCGTTGTTTTCTCGAATCCTGATTTGTTCAAGGTAGTAATCCCTTTTTATCTCCAATCCAGCACCCTCCATTACGCGTTTTTGGTACTTTGACCATTTTTTTGTAATTAGTGTATCACTTATTATACTTAATATACAAGATTTATTTTTTGTTTTTTCTTAAGACTAACCTAAATCTTACAGCTAGCATCTCAACCACCCTCACCGCATCACTTATCGCCCAATTCCAGTATGCTGTAATCAATCTTTCTATCTTTAAAATAATATTCCCGGTCATGCTCGTTGATCTCACGCAAAACCCGGCATGGATTTCCAACGGCCAGCACATTGGATGGAATATCTTTGGTAACAATGCTGCCCGCACCTATGACCACATTATCCCCTACAGTAATCCCCGGCACAATAATGACACCTGCGCCAATCCAGCAGTTTCTGCCGATACGGACGGACGCGTTATACTGATAGCCCTTTTCACGCAGATTTGGCAAAAGCGGATGTCCGCCCGTGGCAATCACTACATTAGGGCCAATCATCGTATAATCTCCAATATAAATATGGGTATCATCTACTAATGTCAGATTAAAATTCGCATAGACATTTCTGCCAAAGTGCACATGATGTCCGCCCCAATTTGCATGCAATGGCGGCTCGATATAACACCCCTCTCCGATTTCGGCAAACAGTTCTTTCAGTAATGCTTCCCGCTTATCGAGCTCTGTCGGACGGGTATGGTTAAAATCATACAGACGGTCCAAATACCCCAGCTGTTCTTCCATGATTTCCTTATCGTTTGGTAAATAAAGCTCTGTACTATGCATCTTTTCTTTGAGTGTCATATTGGTTCCTCCAAATTGATTCCCACCAACCCCATAAAAGGGACCATCCCGCTTGCTGCAATGCTGAAATCCTAACAAAAATCGGAGGTTCCCCAACCTTTCCGTTCCAGGAAAACCTCCGATACTGCTGCAATATTATAATGGATCACACATGAGAAATGCCATCATCGCTTTTATAAACTCAATCCCTCAGCACCCTCACATACTTTACAGGCGTCCGATAGTTATACTTGCTGATCCTGATGCCAGTCTTGGGGTTGCTGGCGTGAATCACCTGGCCGCCACCGATATAAAGGGCAACGTGGTTGATATTTCCTTTGCTGTCTGCATAGAACACCAGGTCGCCGGGCTGCAGATCTGACTTGCTGATTTTTGTACCCTCCTTAGCCTGGGACGCGGCATGATGACTCAGCTTTACGCCAAATTTCTTATAAACCGACATTGTAAAGCCAGAGCAGTCGGTACCCTTGGTCAGGCTGCTGCCTCCATATACATAAGGATTGCCCAAGAACTGCTTCGCATATTCTACCAGTTCCACACGCACATCGGACACACCTTGTCCATACAGAAGTTCCGACATTGTGATGGCTGTATCCAATTTCTCCTCTACTGTCACATAATCGGCTGAAATATATGCCTCCTGGTCGTCAATACTCACTTTGATCCAATCGCCCACTGTATCCAGATATTCCAACTCTTCGCCCTTGGGAATCTGTGTCAGGACCGCGCTGTCCATGCTGGCGCCATCCCTCACATTCAGGCCGTCACTGCTGGAAATTGCAACGGTGCGCACCAGCTCCAGTGCCTTCACCTTTGCGTCAGGGCCGGTCAACAGATAGTCCATGCTTACGTAACCTTCCACTTCGCCGGACTGAATATGGGCCCATCCGTCCTCTGTTATCTCCAGCACCTCACACGCGGAGTTTTTCGGCATCTTACCTACCAGCTTTCCCTCCTTGGATGGCAGGGCACGGACATTCAGGTTGCCGCTCTCCACCTCCGCTATGCCAATATTCGTATAGCCCCAGGAAGCACCCTTTGCCTCCTCAGCCAACTGGATATATTCCTCCGTGGTAAGGCTGGGCTCAAGGATGGATGCCACTCCTCCTGTCTGGAGAATGCTTCCCGTAGCAGCCTGTACCTGCATCGGTTCCAGTGTCAGACAAAATAACAATCCAGCTGATACAATAACAGCTTTTCTGCCGTTTTTCCAATATCTCATCAGTACAATACCCTCTATCTATCTCTGAAGTCGGTCAGTATCATCACACCGACCGTGTCAATGTGGTTACAAATTTATTACAATTTTGTTACATTTCATCTCAAATTATACATATAAAGGGTATTTATGTCAATGGATTCTTTAATTTTTTAATAAAGTACTATTTCATAAAGTTACTTTTTACACCCTGCTCAACTCAGCCCAGACATGACAATGTCCTTCCGGCTGGGCGTCACTTGCATATCTCATGTGTGAAAAGCAACTTCTGCCCCAGCCTTGATATCCTCCTGCAGCTGGGCCTTCAGTGCCTCCACATTCTCAAACTGCCTCTCCGGCCTCCGAAAGGCCAGAAAATAGACCTCCACAGGCTCCCCGTAGGCATCCTGGTCAAAATCATACAAATAAGATTCCACTCCCATGACCCGTTCCTCGGTGACAGTGGGCTTGTATCCCACATTACTGATGGCGCGGTATAACTTCCCACGGCAGCGAACTATGGAAAAATACACACCCCTTGGAGGCAGCAGCTTGCTCTCTCCCGGAATTACATTTATAGTAGGAAAACCCAGCGTCCTTCCAAGCTTATTGCCGGTAACAACCTGTCCTGCAATCATGTACGGCATCCCCAACAGCCGATGGGCCAGCTCCATATTTCCGGCCTCCACCTGCTCCCTGACACAGGTGGAACTGACCTGGCGTCCTTCCACGCAGACCTTGTCTATGACCTCAAGAGTAAACCCAAGTTCCGGCGCCAGCCTTTGCAAAAGAGCCGCATCTCCCTTTCCCCTGCTGCCAAAGGATAAATCGCTTCCCGCCGCCAGGTAACGCACCTGAAGTCGCTCCGCCAGCACCTCTCTGGCAAAATCCTCCGGCTCTATGGCTGCAGTTTCATATGTCAGCGGAAATTCGATCAGGATGTCCACACCCAACTGTTCAAGCATCAACCGTTTTTCTTCCCGGGTGGTGAGCTCCTTGCCGTCCGATGTACCAAACAGCACCGCAGGCGCCGGGTCAAAAGTAAACACGCAGGCAGCCAAACCATCTTTTTTATGGGCCAGTATCTCCTCCAGAAGCCTTCTGTGACCAATGTGAACCCCGTCAAATTTTCCGATGGCAGCTGCCGTCTCCCTCTCCAGATAAAAATCGGTTGTACCTGCTATAATCTCCAAATGTATCACACTTTCCAACACCGCCGCTGGCGGCACAACAAATCCATGAAAATATAATATCAGCCAATATTCCGGAACCTGTCACTCATCTCTTACTTTAACGGTCCAAGAACATTTTCACCGGCATATACTTCCTCTTTTCACTGCTATAGGCATAAATACCTGCAAAACTTTCATCCTGTCTGTAGAACCGCACCCAGCAGCCGGGCTCATATAGCATACCTTCCGCTGTCTGACTGGGGGATATGGCGTTCCCGTTTTCCAGAAGCACCTCGTATTCCTGCCCGATATGAAGCGCGGGACATCCCTCAAATACGCTGTCCACAGGCCGAATGATCTCCGCCAGCCTCCCGGCATCCTTTCTCTGCTGTACTTCTCCCAGCGTCAGCGCTTCCCCCAGCCGAAAGCTTCCCACCGCCGTGCGCCGCAGGCTTTTCATTGCGCCGCCACAGTCCAGCCTTTCACCGATATCGGCGCAGAGAGTCCTTATGTAGGTTCCCTTGGAGCATTTTACCCTTAGCTTCACCACAGGCAGGCTGCAATCCAATATCTCCAGCTCATGTATCACTACAGTGCGGGCCTTGCGCTCCACCTCTTTCCCCTCACGGGCCAGCTCGTAGAGCTTTTTCCCATTCACCTTCAGAGCGGAATACATGGGCGGCACCTGGTCATATTGTCCCACAAAGCTCTCACAGACTCTTCGCACCTCCGACTCAGAACCCTCCACCGGCCGTCTGGCCAGCACCTCTCCCGTAGTATCCTGGGTATCCGTTTCCACCCCAAGCAAAAGCTCTGCCACATACTCCTTATCCCTGTCCGTCAGCATGTCGCAGAGCTTCGTTGCACTGCCCAGACAAACCGGCAGCACACCGGTAGCCTCGGGATCCAGTGTTCCCGTATGCCCTATTTTCCTTTGGCCGCAAATTCCCCGCAACTTTGCCACCACGTCGTGGGATGTAAAGCCGGCCTCTTTGTCAATAATCACAATGCCATTGATCATGCTCTCCTCCGCACCTGCCCAGGGCCAACCCCTCGCACTTGCACACACCCTATTTCGGTCGCCTGACTCAGATGCATTTGTGTATTCCGTTCGTCTGATTCAGATGCATTTACGGTATCCGGTTCCCATGGGCCCGGAACTGCCGATTCACTCAGGTGTGTCCAGCTGCCTCTCGATATGTATCAATAAACTCTTGATACAATCGTGATAATCGCCCGCCATGGTGCAGCCAGCCGCCCTGGCATGGCCGCCTCCTCCAAAATGGGAGGCCACCTCGGCTGCATTCACATTCTCACTGGACCGTAGACTTACTTTGTATTCCAGCTCACCTGTCTGATACATAAAAATGGCGCATTCCACGCCCTTGATATTGCGAAGCTGATTCACGATGCCATCCAGATCCTTGGAACTCGCGTTGTAAAAATGCATGGTCTTTTGGTCCACCACACCAGCGATACAACGCCCATCCAGAAGCCGGATGCTCTCCATCAGTGTCCGCCCCATGATCTGGGCCTGCACATATGTCTTCTGGAAAAAGGTCTCCTGAATCAGCCTGGGGAAGTCAAAACCATAGCGTATCAGCTTTGAGCCCTTCTCCATGGTAGCCGGCGTGGTGTTGGAATACTGAAACACTCCCGTATCGTGGATGATGCCAATATAAATGGCCATGGCAATATCCCGGTCCAGCTTATCCTCCTCCATGAGATCATAGATCAGCTCACAGGTGGAACCCACCGTAGAATCCAGATGATTCACATCCCCGCTGCCAGCCTGTCTCAAATGGTGGTCAATGTTAATCGTTTTGTGTGCGGCGCGAAAATATTTCTCGGCGTCGCCCATTCTCTCCGCATCCGTATCCAGTGCAAAGAATACGTCGTATGACTCCTGTTCAGGGAAATCCGTAATAATTTCCTCAAAGCCTTTTATTTCACTGAAAATGTCAGCGGGCTTCTCCAAAAACGCATTCACTTCCGCCTCGGGCAGACACTTCCTCAGGTACATCTGCAGTCCCAGCACAGCCCCCACACAGTCCCCGTCCGGTCTTGCATGACCGCTGATGCCGATTCGCTTCGCACCCTTACATTCTTCCAGCAAATTTATCATATATCCTCATTCCTCTCGCCAGTTCCAGAACCTACTCTTCATCCACGATTTCCGCTTCCGGTTCTGCATCGACATCCAAAGCTTCTACTTCCAGCCCTGCGTCGTCAGCCATCCGTTTTTGGATATTTTCATTGTCCTGAGCCATGACCTCATCAATCTTTTTGGACATATTAACACCATACTCAATGGATTGGTCCAGTACAAAGGTAAGTTCAGGAGTATTTCTCAAGTTTATGGTCCGGGCCAGCTGTCGCTTCATAAATCCTTCTGCACTCCGAAGACCTTCCAGGGTAGCCTTGCGGATCTCCTCATCTCCCAGGACGCTGATCCAGACCTTACAGCTCTTTAGGTCAGGAGCGACCTCCACCGCTACAACGCTTGTCCAGGGACTGATGCGGGGGTCCTTGATCTCACCGCGTATGGTTTCAGCGAGCACACGCTGGACTTCACCGTTGATGCGGGTATTTTTTACACTATTTTTTCTCATTTCTTATTCCTATCCAATTTTAATCTTTTCGACTCTGATTTTAATCTGATTCCTACCTTAGTTTTAGTTTTCCGCAAGTGACGGCGGTGGCGGCACTTGTTGTCATTAAATTATCATACAAATATTATTGATTGTCGCCACAGAAATGCATCATATTATAAACGCCATTGACCTGATTAACGATCCATATAGCAATGTCTATTGCGCCTTTTGCAAAAGCTTCTCTGGATGATACCTGGTGTTTAAATGTAATAACTTCATCTTTGCTATTTGCAAATATAACCTCATGTTCTCCGAAAATATTACCTCCCCTGACGCTATGAATATTTATTTTTTCAGGAGTTAATTTATCATTTGCATTCACTAAAGCATTCTGTATCATAATAGCAGTTCCGCTGGGCGCATCTTTCTTTTGATTATGATGATATTCTACAATTTGTATATCCGTATCATCATCTATTCTCTTAGCAGCAAATTCAATGGTTTTCAAAAAATGATATAATGCGACACTAAAATTACCCGAAATAAGAATCGGAATATTTTTTGCTAATATAGCTATTTTCTCCTTATCTTCGTCACTGAATCCAGTTGTTGCTATTACTACGGGTTTGTTCATCTTCTGATACTTTTCATAGTTATTATTCATAAAAGCTTCGGTGTTTGTACAATCAATAAAAACATCACAATCCGTTGCCGATTCTATTTCATCAATAACAACCGTTGCATCATTACAACTAATAAGCTCTGACACCTTTTTCCCAACAAAAGGATTTCCTTTTCGTGCAATCGCATGGCTTAGTTTAACATCCTCTCGGCTCAATATGTTTATAATCATTGCACTCCCTAGCTTTCCAGTGCATCCAACAATTGCAATCCGAACCATGTTAACACCCCATTCCATTTGTTCATGCCCAAAACAATCTGTAAAACCCTGAGCCCTGGAGGCACCCTTACCTGGGTACCTCCACCATAATATACGCCTCAACCACATCCAACTCCTGAATCTGGTCAAATCCCTCAAACACAAGGCCGCACTCGAATCCTTCCTTCACTTCCTTCACATCATCCTTAAACCTCTTCAGGGAAGCCAGCGCACCCTCATAAATCTGCTCGCCCTCACGGGAAATTCTGATCTTGCATCCTCTCTGGAACACGCCATCTGTCACATAGGATCCCGCAATATTACCAATCTGGGATGCTTTGAAGATCTGTCTCACCTCGGCATGACCGATCACTTTCTCCTCAAATACAGGATCCAGCATACCCTTCATAGCCGCCTCAATATCCTCAATGGCCTGGTATATCACCTTGTACAGCCGGACATCCACGCCCTCGCGTTCCGCGGTAGCCTTTGCAGTCGCATCCGGCCGAACGTTAAATCCGATAATGATGGCATTGGAGGCGCTTGCCAGGGTTACATCCGACTCGTTGATGGCGCCCACGCCGCCGTGGATGCACTTCACCACGATCTCCTCGTTGGACAGCTTTAGCAGGGACTGTTTCACAGCCTCCACGCTTCCCTGTACATCCGCTTTCACGATCAGGTTCAGCTCCTTCAGATTGCCTTCCTTGATCTGGGAGAACAGATCGTCCAGAGACATTCTGGACCTTGTCTCCTCCAGCTTTCTCTCCTTGTTCTGGGCAAGGTAGGTATCTGCGTAGGACTTAGCCGTCTTGTCATTCTCATGGGCAAGGAACACCTCGCCGGCGCTGGGCACATCGTTCAGACCCAGGATCTCAACGGGCATGGAGGGTCCTGCCTCCTTCACTCTTCTGCCCTTGTCGTCTATCATGGCGCGCACTTTGCCGTGGCATGCGCCTGCGGAGATAAAGTCTCCCACATGCAGTGTACCCTTCTGGACCAGTACAGTTGCCACAGGTCCCCGGCCCTTATCAAGCTCCGCCTCGATTACCAGACCTCTGGCCTGGCGCTTGGGGTTCGCCTTCAGCTCCAGGATGTCCGCTGTCAGCAGAATGGTCTCAAGGAGCGTGTCAATGCCCTCTCCCGTCTTTGCTGATACAGGCACAAACTCTGTGCTTCCGCCCCAGTCGGTGGCGATCAGCTCATACTCTGTCAGTTCCTGCTTCACCCGGTCAATGTTAGCCGATGGCTTGTCGATCTTGTTCACCGCCACCACGATCTCGATTCCGGCTGCCTTGGCGTGGTTGATGGCTTCTATTGTCTGGGGCATCACACCGTCGTCAGCAGCCACCACCAGGATCGCAATATCCGTGGAGTTGGCGCCTCGCATACGCATGGCGGTAAACGCCTCATGTCCGGGCGTATCCAGGAAGGTAATGGTCCTCTCGCCAACATTTACAGTATACGCACCTATATGCTGGGTGATACCTCCGGCCTCCTTGTCGATGACATTTGTGTTCCGGATCGCGTCCAGCAGGGAGGTCTTACCGTGGTCAACGTGACCCATGACACAGATCACGGGAGGTCTCTCCACCATGGTGCTGACATCCTCTTCGTCCTCCTTCAGGAGTTCCTCAATGACATCGACCTTGACCTCCTTCTCGCAGAGAATCTCATATTCCATCGCGATGTTTTCCGCATCTTCATAGGATATCTCCTGGTTCACGGTCACGATCTTGCCTTCCAAAAACAGCTTTTTCACGATGGCGGAAGGCTGCAGCTTCATCTTGTCTGCCAGATCCTTGATGGTAATGGTCTCGGGCAGGGTGATCACCTTGATCACTTCCTCAACTGCTTCCTCTTTCTTCTTTTCAGGCTTGATAAATCTGCCTGGACGGTTTTTAGCTGCCTCGTCCTCCTCATAAATGTGATCCTTTCTGGATCTCTTATCTCTCTCCTGATTGCTTGCACGCCGCTTTTCATCTTCGCGCCGCTTTTCCACATCCTTCGCCGGAGCTTCTGAAGCGAAGCCCTTACCTGGCCTGTTATCTCTGAATCCAGCTCCCTGTCCTCCATTGCCGCGGCCGTCGCGCTGGCTACCGCCGAAGCTACGTCCGCTGCCCATGCCAGAGCCCGGACCACGCCGATCACCCGAAGCACCTTCTGCACCCTGTCTAGCGCCTCTCTGAAATCCGCTGCCCGGTCTGTCTCCCTGAGGTCTCCCATTGCCATTACCTCCTCTTCCCTGGAACTGGCCGCGCTCGGGTCTGGTTCCCTGATATCCTCCGCTGCCGCGAGCGTCACGTCCATCACGTCCACGTGTCTCCTGAGATCTTCCGTCTCTGGGCGGTCTCTCCTGGGTCATGCCCGCGCTCTGAGGACGCTGAGACTGTGCCGGTGTCTTCTCCGGCTGCTGCGCCCTGTTCTCCTGATGGGAAGCCTGCTGCTCCGGGTGTGCCTTAGGCTGCGGCTTAGATGAAACCATCTGCACGCTGGGCGTTGGTGAGGGCGGTGTAAGAGGCTTGATAGGCCGTACAGGCACCTGAGATCTGTGGTCACGGTCATTGTAGCCGCCGTTTCCTCCTCTGCCCTGACCGCCCTGAGGCCTGCCGTTGCCACCGGGCCGCTGTCCTGACATCTTGGAATTTTGTGGATTGCTCACAAAAATGATGTTGCTCTTTTTCTTTTTGGGTGCGTCCTCTCTGGGCGCTCCCTGGCCCTTGGGCTGACCGTTTTCCCTGGCGGATGCCTGTGCCTGGGTCTCCTGCGTCTGAGGCTCCTTCTTCGGCGCTTCCTTCCTTGCTGCGCTCTCCTGCCCGGATTCAGCCTTTTCAGAAGACTTCTTAACGGGCTTCTCCTTTTCTGGAGCGTTCTTAGTCGACTTCTCTTTGGCAGCGTCCTCCTTCGCAGGCTTCTGCTTTTCGGCAGTTTCCTTTTTGGCCGCCTCCTTGGCTTCAGATGCCTCCTTCTTTCCGGAAGCCTCTGCCTTGGGCGCACTCTTTCCAAAGGCCTTCCGCACCAGCTGCGCCGCCTCCTCGTCAATAGAACTCTGTGCCACTTTGGCCTCTATGCCCTTCTCCTGCAAAAAACTTAATATATCTTTACTTTGCTTATCAAGCTCCTTCGCGAGTTCATGTACCTTTATTTTCGCCATGCCTTCCTCCATTTCTGCCGTCAGCGGCTCCTTCCTTTTGTTCCTCTTCCAGTTGTTTGATGATCGCATCCGCTAATCCTGCATCGCATACGCCGACGGATGACCGCAAGTCCTTCCCGATGGCCCTTCCCAGCTCCTCCTTCGTTCCATATCGAAACACTGGGACCTCGTAAAAGGTGCTCTTATCGGTAAACTGCTTGGTGGTATTGTCAGACGCATCCTCCGCAATGATCACCAGCATGGCGGATCCTTTTTTGATGGCCTCCATGGTCTGAAACTCGCCGCTGACCAGATTGCGCCCTCTCATAGCAATGCCTAAAAGCGAATAAACCTTATTCTGCTTCAAGATTTTCAAACTCCTTCTCCAGGCTGTCATACACCTCGCCCGGAATGCTCATTTTAAATGAGCGCTCCAGTCCCTTGTTTTTCCTAGCCTGTTTCAGACATTCCCTGCTTCTACAAACATATGCGCCCCTGCCATTCTTCTTGCCGGTAACATCAAGACAAATCTCGTCTTCGACTGTTTTCAGGACGCGCATCATGTCCTTCTTCCCTTTCATTTCACCGCAGCCAACACACTGCCGTAAAGGAATCTTTTTTGCCATATGTCTCCTTACTCCTCAACGGGGGCGTCGTCATACTGCTCGGTATATTCGCCCTCTTCATAGCCGCCTTCCTCGTAGGCATCCTCCTCGTACTCCTCGTATTCCTCGTCCTCATAGTCGTCCATATAGTCCTCATAACGGAAGCCGGGAGCGTCCTTGGCCTGGGTCTCCGATTTGATATCGATCTTATAGCCGGTAAGCCTTGCAGCCAGTCTAGCGTTCTGTCCCTCCTTACCGATGGCCAGAGACAGCTGATAGTCGGGAACCACAACCTTGGCCGTCTTCTCGTCGGGATCTGCGAACACTGCCACGATCTTGGCAGGGGACAGGGCGTTCTGGATCAGATTTCCGGGATTGTCATCCCAGTTGACTATGTCAATCTTCTCGCCTCTCAATTCTTCCACAATAGCGTTCACCCTGGCGCCGTTCATTCCCACACAGGCGCCCACTGCGTCCACATTGGGATTGTTGCTCCAAACGGCAATTTTGGTCCGGCTGCCCGCCTCACGTGCAATGCTCCTGATCTCCACGGTGCCGTCCTTGATCTCGGTGACCTCGGACTCAAACAGCCTCTTCACAAGTTCAGGATGGGTGCGGCTCACGCTGATGCGAGGTCCTTTCGGCGTATTCTTCACCTCCAGGATGTACACCTTGATGCGCTCCGTAGGACGGAACACCTCACTCCTTACCTGCTCGCTCTCACTGAGCAAAGCATCGGCCTTACCAAGGTTGATGCTGATGTTATTGCCCATATAGCGCTGTACCACGCCGGTAACAACATCCTTCTCCTTCTCAAAATACTGATTATAGATAACGCTGCGCTCTTCCTCGCGGATTTTCTGCAGGATCACATTCTTGGCATTCTGGGTGGCAATACGTCCGAACTCCTTGGACTTGATCTCCACGTGAAGCATGTCGCCCACCTTTGCCTTGGAGGAAATCTCCCTGGCCGCATCCAACGGGATCTGGGTGCAGTCGTCCTCCACATCCTCTGCAGTCTCAACCACTTCTTTCTCCGCATACACCAGGAAGTCACAGGTTTCCCGATCGATCTCCACATGCACGTTGTCCGACTTGCCAAAGTGGTTTTTGCATGCGGTCAACAGCGAGTTCTCTATAGCCTCAAAGAGTGTCTCTTTGCTGATCTCCTTCTCCTTCTCCAGGATATCCAGTGCTTCCATCAATTCCTTGTTCATCATTTCCTCCATTCCGGCTTTCCGCCATGCTTATGTTAATTCGTTTCTTTTCTAAAAATCCAGCGCCAGCCGGATCAGTGCAATATCGCTCCGGGCGAAGCTCCTCTCGGACTCTCCTTCCCGGATGACGATGCTATCAGCGTCGAAACGCTCCAGTATTCCCGAATATTCTTTGCATTTGTCAATGGGCTTAAAAAGTTTGAGTTCCACCTCCTGGCCGATGCTGGCCTGAAGATGCTTATCCTTCTTTAGAGTCCTTCCAAGTCCCGGGCTGCTGACCTCCAAAATATAGGCATCCGGGATGGGATCCACCCGGTCCAGTTCCTCCGACAGGGCACGGCTCACGTTCTCACAGTCCTGAATGTTGACGCCCCCCGGCTTGTCGATGTAGGCTCTCAGGTAATAGTCACTGCCCTCCTTTACATATTCCACATCGTAGATGGAGACGCCATTTGCCGCTGCGATAGGCTCAAGCAGCTCCTCCGTCCGTCTCTCATAATCCTCTCTCCTGGACATTCTCCGCCTCCTTAATGTTCTTTCCGCTCTTCATTCGTCCACTTATCTTCCATACATCAAGAAAGAGTGGCATCAGCCACTCTCATCTTAAAATCATCATTTACACTGCCTAGTATAGTACCAATAATGGGAAATGTCAACAGTTTTTTTCAAGTATCTACAGTTTAACTATCTACAGTTTAAACACGATATTGTTTCCGTCCTCGTCTTCGCCTATCAAGAGTTGAGAGTCTCTTATTTTTAAAAGCTCTTTTATTAGGTACATGTCACTCCTGCACGCAAAAAAATGAAATGCCATTAGACCCGACAGCACAATAAACACACAACTGCCATTTATAACAGCAATCACCGTCCCTGACAATAACGTAATCGTAAAGAAAGTCAGGGGCGCAGCAGCGCAAAGCAGTTGTGTTTTATAATAGACGTATATCCGAGGCAAAATGCAGTAGAAATCCCCATTACCGTCTCTACCAATTTTAAATTTCTGTCCTGTAAGAGTCAAATATATTATCCCATGGACAAGTTCGTGCAGTATAATATAAGCAGGGATTAAGGGGATCAGCAAAAGCAGCGTCAGCCATTGTACAATAGTAACCTTTATAAATAAAATCCCAAAGATAAGAATCAATAAGCTGGGAGAGAAAATACAGATCATCTCAATAATATTGTCTCTTCTGTCTTGGGAATTAATGATCTTTACTTTATCATAGCCTTCGGGCAAAACCCTTTCATATGTTTTCATCAAATCCTCCATCTTATCTTTCCATTCCCCTGCCATTGCGCTATAATAAATGAACAGTAGGGAGGATACTTACATGAAGTCAAAACCTTTTACAGTAATCGTGAAATTTCTTAATATCCTTTTATATACTGCCGTAATCTTCCTGTCGGCAAATACCTACATCTTTTACAGGCTGTGGAACCTGGCACCGGTCATATTGCCGCTGTTTGTGTGGGTGAATGTCGCTCCTGTGTTCTCTCCCTTGCGTCCGGTGACGGCCAGGCTGAAAAACTGCGCATCCGGTTGGCAGCTGTTGGTAATGTTCCTTGCTTCCTCCGCCCTGTCCATCTGCTTCTTTGTGGGCGGCTGTCTGGGACTTGTTCCCCCGGCAACTCCCCTTGAGGCTCCTTCCTTCTGGGTCATAAACTCCCTGCTGGCCATTCTGTTGGAGGCTGTGGTGTTCTGGAACGGTATCATAAGGGTCTATGTCTCCTCAGAGCAGTTGGGTATTAAGATCCGTGCCATTGGCATTATCTGCGGCATGATTCCTATCGCCAACCTGGTAGCTCTCGGGATCATTCTGCGCACCGTCTACCGTGAGGTTGCATTTGAAAATATGCGTATCCTTCGCAATGAAGCCCGAAAGGATGACAAGCTCTGCGCCACGAAATATCCCATTCTGATGGTGCATGGTGTATTTTTCCGGGATTTTCGCTATTTTAACTACTGGGGACGTATTCCCAGGGATCTGGAGCAGAACGGCGCCAAAATATACTATGGCAATCATCAGTCGGCAGCATCCGTGGCGGACAGCGCCCAGGAGATTGCGGACCGGATTCTTCAGCTAGTGAAAGAAACCGGCTGCGAGAAGGTGAACGTGATCGGCCATTCCAAGGGCGGTCTTGACACCAGGGCAGCCCTTCAGCTGCCTGGCGTAGCGGAACATGTTGCCTCCCTGACCACGGTGAGTACACCCCACAGGGGCTGCGAATTTGCGGATTATCTGCTTTCAAAGGTTCCAAAACGCGAACAGCAACGCCTGGCTAAGCTGTACAATGGAGCTTTGCGCAAGCTTGGGGATCCAAACCCGGATTTTCTGGGATCGGTAAAGGATCTGACCGCCACCGCCTGCAGCGAATTCAATGAAAGAACTCCCGATGTTCCCGGTGTATACTACCAGAGCGTCGGCACCAAGCTGAAAACCGCCGGCAGCGGCCAGTTTCCGTTAAATTTCACCTACCTTCTGGCCCGCCATTTCTCCGGTCCCAACGACGGACTTGTGGACGAAACCTCCTTCCCCTGGGGAGAAAATTACCAATTCCTTACTGCGGAAGGCTCCCGTGGCATTTCCCACGGAGACATGATCGACTTGAACCGGGAGAACATTCCCGACTTTGACGTCAGGGAATTTTATGTGCAGCTAGTGCATGAACTGAAAGAGAAGGGCTTTTGAGCCCTTCCCTGATCAACCAAACAATCAACTAAACATATGAAACAATCAGGCTGCCGAAGCTGATGTCACCCCTGATATAGAGCACATTTTCCCCGTCTGGATTACAATGTCCCTGTTCTTTTGTGGAGCCAAAGGCATTGTCCGTGCTCACTACCACCTTCCAGCTGGCGGGTACAAAAAGCACGGTGCTGCCGAAGGCGTTGTCCACATCCACCGTCGCAGAACCTCCCCTTAAGACAGCATTGGAAAAATAGATCTTCAGGGAACCAAAGGCATTGTCCGTGCTGACATGGCTGATCTCTCCCGACAGATATTTCACTGCCTCGCCGAAAGCATTCTCATAAGAAACACTGCTTCCGTCCCAGGTTTCCTCAAATACCGGCTGCTTATTGTCCCCATTCACCTCCTTGCCATTCATCTTGACACTCACAAGCTTAGGTTTCCTGCTGAATTTCGGAAACAGCAGCCGCAGGCCTATGGTTCCTAGAAGCGCCGCCCCCAGCACCGGCCATGGCGTGATCTCCTCCAGTCCCAACAGTTCATCGTTTATGATGATGAAGAAGGCAATGGCAAACAAGATTTCCCCAAAGCTCCTTCTGAAAATGCCGTCTACCACAAAGCATAGCAGACCTATTGTGAACAGGACCGTCCAGATACCGATCCCCTCCAGGTAACCGAGCTTGCTGACCACCAGTGCCGCTGCAACCAGCAGCAGAAGCAGGCCCCACATGATCTTTGTTCTCCTTTTTGATCCAAATTCTACTCTCCACATATTTTACCCCTTTCCCGCTCCACGAGCGCTTTTGATTGATAATGCTGTTTACAATCCCAGTTTCTTAACGTTCAGCCGTTCCACCAGAGCCTTATAATAGCTCCTTGATACCAGCGCCTTCTTTTTGCTGCCCACAAACTCCACCTCGCTGGAAGCCGTCAGGTTCCTTGTGATGGAATAAATATGGTCCAGATTGGCAATGGTGGATTTCGATATCCTCATGAAGCTTCCCGGAAGAAGCTCCTCCAGCTCATAGAGCCTGTAGCTGCAGACAAAAATCTGTTCCGCCGTGTGAGCCCGTATCTCCCGCCCCTCCGTCTCAAAGAAATAGATATCCTCCAGAGGAACATAATATTCCGTCTCCCCGGCAGTCAACGCCAGATACCGCTTTCCGTTGTTCTGCTTCGATATGAAGTTTTGGAGACTGACCACGGAGTCGTTTAAGCTGCCGCATCGGATGACAACCTCTTCTTCCTCCAGCCCTTCCTCAATCTCAATCTTGACCTTCATGGCGTTTTCCTCCAGCGCCGTTTTACGTTTGCTTACAATCCCAGTATAGCGTATTTTGAATTTCTGTAAATAGCTGTTGCGCAAGAGGTATGTTTGCGCGTCCAAAAGGTAAAATAACGTAATTCAGGGAGTCGATGCGGACGCATCCACTCCCTGCTGCATTTTTGCTTCTTTCATGCTATAAGTAGTTCTCTGTGATCAGAATCCTTCTTCCCCTTCTCCGTACTGTACGGCAAAGTCCGTAAACTCCGCCTGCTGGCCGCCAACGGCATAAAGGCCCATGACGACCCCGGTGAAGCCTCCTGCCACCTCACTGGACAGATACTTGGTAAAGGCTCTTCCCAGCAGCTTCTTCTCCCCTGCTTCCGACACATAAAAGTGATATTGCAGGCTGTCGGCATGCACCAAAAGCTTTGCGCTGCTCCCGGAAAGCCTTACTGTGCTCTGCACGTGCTTGACTCCGCCGATATTAAGCTTCAGTACCGCTTCATAACCGTCCCGATTTTTTCTTACTGCCAGGTCATAGTGCTCGTCCTCGGTCATGAACATAGTGATGCCCGCACCGCCGTACTGCTCCGCTGAACCCCACACGTTCTCCCGGTCCTCAAGCCTGACCTGGACGGATAGGTCCATGTCAAAGTCCGTCTGACGGATTCCCAGAAAAGTGGGAGTATCCCGCTCCTCCAGAGTCACATTCGTGCCCTTCAGCACAAGTCTCCCCTCTCCCAGTTCATAGTTCTCCCTGCGGGGATGACGCAGATAGACCCATTCCTTATCCCAGGATGTGTTTTCAAAGGTAAGAAGCCTTCTCTCCTGCTGACTGCCCTCACCCGGCATTTCATATTCCCACTGCGCGGTACCGTCCGTTCCTGCGGCAAACCAGCCGTCCGCGCCAAACTCCACGGGCATCAGGAACACCTCCCTGCCCAGGTGATGATAGGGCTGCCATATGTGGATCTGGCGGAATCCAAGGCATAGAATATGCCAGCTACCATAATTATCCTGAATCAGGTCGCCGTGGCCAATACCCTGAATGATATATGGCGCCTTGTTGCGGTTGGTGAGCACGGGATTTGACGGATAGTCCTCAAAGGGTCCCCACAGGGATCTTGACCTGGCATAGGTCACCATATGACCGTACTCCGTGCCGCCCTCCGCCGCCATCACATAATAATATTCTCCAATCTTATACAGGTGGGGGCTCTCCAGATACCTGCCGCCGCTACCCTTCCAGATCACACGGCTCTCCGACAGCTTTTTGCCAGTGGCGATGTCGATCTCGCACTGTACAATGCCGCCCTCACCTCTGTCATCAGTGCCGTTTGTCATGTAGTAGGCCCTGCCGTCCTCAAAGTACAGGGAAGGGTCGATACCGTCCATCTCCACCGTGATGGGATCGGACCACTCGCCGTAGATATCATCCGTGTACACATAAAAGTTTTCCTGGGTGGTATTGTTGTTGGTGGTCATGTAAAACCGCCCCCGATCATACCGCAGCGTAGGTGCAAACACACCGCCGGAACACGGTACCTTCTCCAGCTTTACCTGGGTCTCCCTTGTGAGCACATGCCCAATCTGCTTCCAGTTCACAAGGTCCTCGCTCTCAAACAGGGGAACTCCCGGAAAAAACTGAAAAGAGCTGCATGCCAGATAAAATTTTCCCTCCGCCTCACAGACACTGGGATCGGGATAAAAACCCTTCACAATGGGATTTTTATATTTCATAATCTCTTTACTCCTTATATAAGCCACAGTCACAGTTTCCTCACGCCCCTGCCACAAGCTAAGGAACGCCGAGCCAATCACTCCATTTCATTCCCGGAGCTTCCAGGTGTAAACCCATCTTTCCTGCTGGTACGGAAGGGCGCCAAGGGAAGCCAGTTTTTTCCATACAACAGGCTTCCACTGCTGTAATTGGTCCAGAGATAACGTGCAAAAACAGGCTCTGGCACCTTGGCGCTGCGAAGTCGCAAAATCGTCCCCTCCGGGGTCTCCTGCCCAAGCCACTGGTCCACAGGAACATACACGCTGTCTGCGCCCGCTACCTCAAAGAGCACATCGTTGGTTCCCACCGGCCATTCTGATTCCGGAATATCCGGGCTTGCCAAAAAGCCGCCTTTCACATTGGCAATGTGAAGGATTAGCTCTCCTTCTCCAACCTCCGCCCAGGTAAACCGGGGAGCCCTTGCATTCGGATCCTCCATTCCATAGGCCACCTCCAGCGCCTGGAGATAAAGCCTCTCCCCCACCACGCTCTTTCTCTTGGGATGGATCTCATTAAACTCGCCCTGGTCAATGGCGCAGGCCATGCCCGTGTTCCGCACAGTCCTGTACACCCTGTCCTGAGCCTCCCTGATCAGGCACCAGTGCTTAAAGTCGGGATCCTGCTTATAGCGGTGCATGGGAAGCTGAACGAACAGGAATGGCAGCTCGTCATCCTTCCAGTCCTCCCGCCACTGTCTGATCATCCGGGAAAACAGCTTGTGATACAGATGGGGCAGATGGTCGTCGCTCTCCCCCTGATAATAGAGAAAGCCTTTCAATGTATAGGGCATAACACGCTTCAGCATACACTCATACAGTCCGCCGGGCCGATAGGGATTGATGCATCCCATGGGGCCGGGATAACGGCTTTCGCCCACAATGCTTTGCACCTCATCCCACTCAATATTCGGTCTTTCCTGATAGAGCGCCGCAGCCTTTCTGTCAAACTCCGCCTGATATACGGAATACTCCTCGTACTCTCTGATCTGCTGCTCCCTGGTTTTTCCCTTCACTGCCTCTTCATAAATATCCAGATAAGTCTGAAGGTCCTTGTCCTCCGCCATGGCATCACAAGGCATCCATGCAGACGCAGAAGTGCCTCCCCAGTTACAGCCAATGATGCCCACCGGTACCTGGAGCTTACTTTTCAGCTTCTCCCCGAAAAAATATCCTACCGCAGACCAGGCCTTTGTTCCCTGTCCTCCAAAGCACTCCCAGCCCGTATTCTCCTCCGCCCGAAGGAACTCCTCATCAATAAAGGCTCTCTTCTGGGTGTAATAAAAACGGAGCATATGGTCCGCAGGCCGGTTCAAAGCGTCCTTCTCCGCACAGTTTTGCAGCTCCAGCTCCATGTTGGACTGGCCGCCCGCCAGCCACACCTCGCCAATGGCTATGTTTTCCAAAGTGATCGTCTCACTGCCGTCCGTCACCGTCAGCTTGTGTTCCAATCCTTCCCGCAGGGGCGGCAGCAGGAATTCGAACCTGCCGTCCTTTACTATGCCGCGACCCTTAACAGTCTGTTCCTCCAGGCTTCCCAGCACTTTGCCGGAGAGCATGGCCTCTACGGTCGATCCCTCCTTACCTGTGCCGAACAGCGCTATATTCTTACCCCTCTGCAGCACGCAGTTGTCACTAAACACTGCTGCCAGTTTTAAATCTGCCATAGTATCCTCCTATTTTCTTTCTATGTCCCAGACAATACCTTCCGCAAACATTCTCTTTCGCACCTGCCTCTTGAAACTTTGCCTCTGAAACACAGCCCCTCTCTAGCCGCAGGATACATTCACATAATCAAATACCCCGCAGCTCTGCTGCGTATCAAGCTTGATACTCCGTCAACTTGCTACGGGGTATTTGACCCTCGCGGCATTCGCCAAATATGTGCGCAAGCGCCCATACTTGACTCATTGCTTGCGGGAATAAGCCTCTGCCTGATAACTAGTATACTACAACAATATCACTGTTTCCATCGGCCTTAAGCACTACCGTCTCACCGTCCATCTCGAAGGATACGCCCTCCACAGACACAGGTTTCCCGGCGTTCTCCAGACGCACGCTGTACGCTTTTGCGCTCTTCACATGGATGCGATAAGTGCCGCTCTCGTTTGTAATGGATGCGGTCAATTCCTCCACAGCGTCTCCGCTGAAAATGACCGTCTCCGCCGTCCTTCCGGGCTTCAGGGCATATACCCTCAGCGCTGCACCTTCCGCATAGTCATAGACCGCGTTGTTGTCACAGGCTCCCATGGCCACGATACTGCCCTCTCTCACATAAAGGGGAATGCTCAGATAATCATGCTTCTCCCGATACCATTTTCCGCCCTCCTTCACCTCACCGGTGAGCAGGGATGTCCAGGTCCCCTGGGGCAGATAATATTCCGCTATGGATTGGTCGTTGAAGATGGGCGCCACCAGCAGGGAATCCCCCAGCATATACTGTTGCGCCAGGTAGTCACAGCTGCGGTCGCCGTTAAACTCCAACACCATGCTCCGCATCATGGGCACGCCGGTCCGGGAAGTCTCTACTGCGTTCCGATACAGATACGGCATTAAGGAAGCCTTCAGCCTTGTGAAATACCGTACCACATCCACAGCCTCCTCGTCATATGCCCACGGTACCCTATAGGAGGTGGAACCATGGAGCCTGGAATGGGTAGACAGCAGTCCAAAGGCGCACCACCTCTTGTACACATCGGGGGTGGAGGTGCTCTCAAATCCTCCAATGTCATGGCTCCAGAAGCCGAAGCCGGAGCTGGTGAGGGACAGGCCGCCCCGCAGGCTCTCTTCCATGGACTCATAGTCGGACCAGCAGTCGCCGCCCCAGTGGACAGGGAACTTCTGTCCACCGGCAGTTGCAGAACGTGCAAAGAGAATGGCTTCCTTCTCGCCCTTCTTTCTCTTGATCAGGTCAAATACCACCTTGTTGTACAGATAGGTATAATAGTTGTGCATCTTCATGGGGTCGGAGCCGTCATAGTACACACAGTCGGTGGGGATGCGCTCGCCGAAGTCGGTCTTGAAGCAGTCCACACCCATATCCATCAAAGCCTCCAGCTTCCCGGTATACCACTTACAGGCTTCAGGATTGGTAAAGTCCACAATAGCAAGGCCCGGCTGCCACATATCCCACTGCCATACATCGCCGTTTGGACGCTTGATGAAGTAACCGCCCTTTACGCCCTCCTCAAACATGGAGGATTCCTGACCCACATAACTGTTGATCCAGACACAGATCTTGATTCCTTTCTCCTTAAGTCTCTTTAGCATTCCCTCCGGATCCGGGAACACTCTGGAATCCCAGGTCAGGTCACACCAGTTGAACTCCTTCATCCAGAAGGAGTCAAAATGGAACACCTTAAGAGGAATACCCCTCTCCAGCATGCCGTCCACAAAGCCTGTTACCGTGGCCTCGTCATAATTGGTGGTAAAGGAGGTGGACAGCCACAGACCGAAGGTCCAGGGGGCGGGCAGGGAGGGCTTACCCGTGATGTCGGTGTAGCGCATGAGAACCTCCTTCATGGTAGGTCCGTTGATCAGGAAGTAGTCCAGGCACTCACCGGGCACGGAGAACTCCACCTTGGTCACAGCTTCCGTTGCCACCTCAAAGGAGACCTTCTCGGGATGGTTCACAAACACACCGTAGCCCCTGTTGGAAAGATAGAAGGGAATGTTTTTGTAGGACTGCTCTGTGGAGGTGCCTCCGTCCTCATTCCAGATATCCACACTCTGTCCGTTTTTCACAAAAGGGGTGAACCGCTCGCCCAGGCCGTAAATCAGTTCTCCCACGGACAGGGACAGCTGCGCTCTCATATATGCGTCCTCAGGTCCCTTGTCGTAGGCCAGTCCCTTCCAGTTTGTCTTCATGTAGGCTAAGTCCCTGCCGCTGCTTCCTGTTATTTTTTCATCTCCCCGATAAAAAACAATGGCACCGCTTACCTTCGACATTTCAAAACGCAGACTGCCGGAGTACACGATCACTGCCTCCTCTGTGTCTTCTGCCTTCAGGTTGCCCACAGCGGCTTCTGCTAATTCGAATTTGGGTGCCCTCTCTTTCAGGCCCATGTGATGATAGACCTGAATCTGCAGCACCTCGGGGTAGGGAGCGGATACTTTAATGGTCAGGTTCACTCCCCCCAGGGTGTCACCCCGGCCTTGGATATTCTGGGTGGGGGCACAGATTGTTACCGTGTTTTCCTCTATTTGGGAAAAATAGACCTCCGCTGGAGAAAAACATTCATGGCCTTCCTTTTGCAGCCAACATCCGTTGCTGAATTTCATACAATGATTCTCCTGTTCCGCAGGAGTACCCTGCAAAGTGTTTGTATAGCGTCATTTTGTGCTATGTTATTGGTTACTGCAAGTTATGGTCAGCGCGCTGAAGCGCTTTTGCGAACATTATACACTAATTCTGTCCAAGAAACTACCTTTCACTTTCAAATTGTATAAAAAGTCTATAGACAAAGTCCGAGGCGGATGCCTCGGACTTTGTCTTCAATCTGAACGGACCATGAAATGATCCGGTTCTCACACTACTCTATTGTAACCTTCAGCGTGACAGGAAAATCCGTCCGTATCCCAGAAGCACTCACATGAAGCCCTTCTCCGTCCTTATGCCACTCCTGCACTGCGCCTGGGAAGCCCAGCACCTCCACCTTCTGGATAATGCCTTGGAAATTGGGCTGGTTGGGATCCGAGCTGTCTCCCAGAGCCTTCACCAAAAATTTCCCATCCTCTGGGCATTTTAAAGCGATGGCATAGATAGCACCATGGTTGACTGTAAAACGATAGTCCTGGCTGGTAAATTCTGCCGCCTGTTGGTCCTGGAACTGGCCCTCTGCACTCTTTGAGGGACCCTCCTGGGCTCTGCGCCAGCACTTAGCCCCCTGGACAGCCTCCCCGTTGACCTTCATCCATGCGCCAAGGTCCTCCAGGATCTGCCTGTCGCCATCCGGAATGCTGCCATCAGCTTTGGGGCCGACATTCAGAAGCAGGTTGCCGTTCTTGCTGACTACGTCAATGAGTGTAACAATGACCTCCTGACTGCTCTTATAGTCCAGAGTATCGGTATAGCACCAGGAATTTCTCGCCACTGCGGTGTCGGTCTGCCAGGGATAGGGCTTGGGATCAGCAAAGCTGCCCCGTTCCACCTCAACAATGCCGCTTCCGAACATCATGGCTTCGTGCTTGTAGCAGATCAGCACGTCCTCTCCCCACTTCTTTCCGCAATTATAATAGAAGGCAGCCAGCCGTTTTATATAAGATTTGAAGGCCTGATGATGGAGCCACCAGTCGAAGTACAAAAGCTTGGGCCGGTAGTTCAGGATGATCTCAGCCGTCCTGGCCAACCAGTCGTTTAAGTACTCCTCTGTGGGATATGGCTTGCTGAACAGATCATATGTGTCGGGCTCCGGCATAGCGGGCCAGTAGAAATCACCCTTCTGCATGGGTTCCTTTATGTCACTGTCGAACTCTTTTCCATGGCTCATGAAGAACCAATGCTCCGCACGGTGGCTGGAGGTACAGAAGTTTATTCCTGCGGCTTCTGCTTCCCTTGCCAGCTCGCCCAGCACATCACGCTTCGGTCCCATCTGGACCGCATTCCAGTCGGAGAGCTCACTCTTGTACATTTGGAAGCCGTCGTGGTGCTCCGCCACGGGAAAAACATAGCCTGCGCCAGCCTGCCGGAACAGCGATATCCACTCCTTGGGATCAAACTTTTCCGCCTTGAACATGGGGATGAAGTCCTTGTAGCCGAAGTCCTTGTGGGGGCCGTAGGTCTTGATATGGTGCTCGTAGGCAGATGTGCCCTTTATGTACATGTTTCGGGAGTACCACTCGTTGGAGTTTGCGGGGACACTGTAAATACCCCAGTGGATGAAGATGCCAAGTCTATTGTGACGGAACCAGTCCGGTACCGGGGCTTTCATCAGGGAGTCCCACTCAGGCTTGTAGGGGCCTTCGGCGATGACTTGGTCTATGGTCTGTAACAGTTCCTGCTCTTTGTTTGGATTCATGTACGCCTCCTTTTTTATGCTTTTTGTTTGTACTGTGGCATATGTTGTTCGTATTATAACACATGTTGTTTTTATAGTGACATGCGTTTTTTGTATTATGGCATAATTTTTTTGTAGCGCGACATACGTTATTTATATTGTAACATATGTTACATGTATTGTAGAACGCATTTTTTGTATGTATACATATATTTATGTATTGTGACATATGTTATTTATATTGTAATTCAACATACATGTTTATCTGTGTGATATTTATGTAACTGCAGTTCTCCTTGCAGCGAGTTTAAAAGGTTAGGACTCCAGAATGGAGTACTGCATCCATTCGTAGAGGAGTCTTGTTCCCTCTGCAATTTCCGGAGGCAGGAGGGCTCTGGCTACCAGTTTGTGTTCCTGGTCTGCGCCGGTTTCTAATGCCTCTGTATCGGTGCGGCGCAGATGGGCGTAGTCGCCGTCGATTTCTTCGATAATGTATTCAAATTTGTTCATAGGGTGGTCCTTTCCGAGGAGGTTTTGGGGAGGTAAGTATTTACAATGTATGTAATTACAATACAGAGGTTTTGATACCCTGTCAAGGGCAAAAAGAAGGCCGTGGTCTTGCGTTGGTCGCAGGGTTGCGAGGTCGCGAGGCCACGGCTTGCTGTATAGTGTTTGTAGGGTTGCCTTGCGAGTGACGTTCAGCCGCGCCATTCGCAAAGCCGCACCTCCGGCGCTCCCTCAGACAAGTTAATCAACGGAAAATTCGTGCAGGCACGATTTTCCGCTGCTCAACTCGTCTGGCTGAACTGGTGGATTACATCATCCCACCCATTCCGGCTCCGCCGGGCATTGCGGGAGTTTCTTCTTTAATATTTGCCACAACACTCTCGGTGGTCAGTAATGTGCTTGCTACGCTGGTTGCGTTCTGCAGGGCGCTTCTTGTTACCTTTGCGGGATCCAAAATGCCTGCCTCTACCATGTTTACATATTCTTCTTTCAGAACATCAAAGCCTACACCGACCTCGGACTCATTCACCTTATTGATGATGACGCTGCCCTCCAGACCTGCGTTTGCAGCGATGTGGAACAGGGGAGCCTCCAGTGCCTTCAGAACCAGCTGTGCACCGGTCTTCTCATCGCCCTCCAGAGTCTCAGCCAGCTTTGCAACCTTCTTTGAAGCGTGGATATATGCAGAACCGCCGCCGCAAATGATTCCTTCCTCCACGGCTGCACGGGTTGCTGCCAGAGCGTCCTCCATGCGGAGCTTTGCCTCCTTCATCTCGGTCTCGGTTGCTGCGCCAACGCGGATCACTGCCACGCCGCCTGCCAGCTTTGCCAGTCTCTCCTGCAGCTTCTCTCTGTCGAAATCAGAGGTGGTCTCCTCGATCTGCTTCTTGATCTGTGCAATACGGGACTGAATCTCAGCCTTGTCGCCCTCGCCATCCACGATGACGGTGTTCTCCTTCTGAACCTTAACGGACTTCGCATGGCCAAGGAGACTTAAGTCGGTGTCCTTCAGCTCATAGCCCAGCTCGGAGCTGATCACGGTGCCGCCGGTAAGGATTGCGATATCCTGCAGCATATCCTTTCTTCTGTCGCCGTAGCCGGGAGCCTTCACTGCCACTACATTAAAGGTGCCGCGCAGCTTGTTGACGATCAGGGTGGTCAGAGCCTCGCCCTCCACGTCCTCAGCAATGATCAGAAGCTTTGCACCGGACTGTACCACCTGCTCCAGCAGGGGCAGGATCTCCTGAATGCTGGAAATCTTCTTATCTGTAATGAGAATATAAGGATTCTCAAGGGTTGCCTCCATCTTGTCCATGTCGGTTGCCATGTAAGCGGAGATGTAGCCTCTGTCAAACTGCATACCTTCCACCAGATCCAGCTCGGTCTGCATGGTCTTGGACTCCTCGATGGTGATCACGCCGTCTCCGCTGACTTTCTCCATCGCGTCGGCAACCATCTGGCCTACTTCTTCGTCTCCTGCGGAGATGGCGGCCACTCTTGCGATATGATTCTTTCCGTTCACTTTCTGACTCATCTCTGCGATCGCCTCTACAGCGCAGTCGGTAGCCTTCTTCATACCCTTTCTCAGGATGATGGGGTTGGCGCCTGCCGCCAGATTCTTCATACCGGAATTGATCATGGCCTGTGCCAGAACGGTTGCTGTCGTGGTACCGTCACCTGCCACGTCATTTGTCTTGGTGGCAACCTCTTTTACCAACTGTGCCCCCATATTTTCGAACGCATCTTCAAGCTCGATCTCCTTAGCGATAGTCACGCCATCGTTGGTGATCAGGGGAGAGCCGAAAGATTTATCCAACACCACATTTCTTCCCTTAGGTCCAAGGGTTACACTCACGGTGTCCGCAAGCTGATTGACACCGGACTCCAATGCCGCACGGGCTTC
>JAFLRN010000023.1 GCA_022511385.1 Acetatifactor sp. | reverse complement strand
GGCTCGAAAGTACCTCGCCAAGTGCCGACGTGCTTAGGCGGTCTGCCGGAAGGACCTTGTCATGTCTGGGCTGAGTTGGACAGGACGTGAAAAGTAACGTCTCACAGATAGTCTTTCCATTCCAAGGGCGCGTTGAAAATAGTCTGCTCTCCGTTGGCGCTGAGTTTTTCAGAATAGAGGATCGCTGACAGGGAAAAGGCTCCTTTGTGTACCTTTCTGCACTTCCGAAAGGAATCCGTCTCGTCCAGATTATCTATTTGAATGACCTGAGGTGTTCCCCAGAAATAATATGGCAGCGCCAGCATGGAGATATAGTCGAAAACGGCATCCGTCTTCGCCCGCTTGGCGGTCAGTCTGTGAATAAGTCCGGAGTTCTTAAAAAAGACCTCTCTTCTGGTATGGAATATCTCACAGGCCTCCGAATCCCTGTCATGAAGCACCCTGACCTCCACATCCGGATACTGCTGTTTCAGCTCCTCAATTCTGTTTAGATACAGGTCCGCAATTTTGTGTGCTTCCACCCGGAATTCTTCCAGTGCCTTTTGTCTGATAGTTTCGTCCAAAGGAGCGGTGACAGTGGATAAGTATTTTAAATAAGAAATGTCCGGAATTATCACAGCCACTTTTGCTCCCAACACGGCGCCAACATCAAATAACACTTCAAGGCTGTCATGCTCCTGGCTGGTCACACCCTTTTTCCAATTGATAAAATGGATACCTGTGATCTGCCCGGCGTATCGTTCCACGTGATCTGCAAATTCAAAGGTCTTAAGCTCTGCCCGTTCATAATGGTGACCGCTGCTGAAGTCATAGGAAAAACTCCTTCCATCCTTATGCTGCACCACAATCTCCACCTCATAGAGCCCAAACAGGCACGGCCCGCCAACCAGACCGATGGGAACCTTTTTTGCGGCTGCGTCCCGGACAGCGTCAAGATTCTTAAGCAGCAGCGGCCTACTACGGATCCACTTTATTCTCACATTCCTCAGGATCGGGACCTGGCGCTCCACATCCTCGAAGCTGCCCAGGCAGACGGTGTTCTTATACACCAGAAGCTTCCTGTCCCGGACTCCATAAACCTTGGCAAACTCCCGTTCCACTTCCGACTGGTAATGAAGTTCGAGCTCCTTCAGCGCATTTTCGATGCTGTGTTTTACAAGCCGCAGGCTGCGAAGCTGTGCCATGTGCCCGTAGCCCCTGGGGTCTTCTTCTTTGATCCCGCGAATCCGTTCCTTGATTTGCTCCGCCATCTTGTGTAGTTCCTGGTAGGTCAGCTCTTCCTTCCTCTCTTCCAGCTTCCTCTGAAAAAAACTCTCCAGCCAGGATTCTCCCTGCCATTTGTCGGCCGGCTGAATCATAAAAAAGTTTCCTGCTGTTATGGGAAAATGATTTACCTCGTCCTTTGCCAGAATATAGACCGTATCTTCCTTCGGTATCTTGCTCTGACTCAGCAGTTCATCAATTGTTGCTTTCATTGCCAATCCCCCAAAACCACCCCACTGTACTGTCAATAGACGTCCAGATAAGTCGGCTTGTCCTCCCCGGAATCCTTATTCGCGATATACCTGTTACAGAGATATAAGTATTCCTTTGCTGCGCCATCCATGCGGTTGACCTTCAGCACTTCAATAAAATGCAGCCTTGCATCCTGGAATTTTTTATGTTGAAACAACTCCACGCCCTCTTGAAATATCAGCCTGGTCTTACGTTTCCCGTTTTTATCCACCGGCTCATCCCCATCGTAAACATCGTAGAGTTCTTCCGTGAGTCTGGATGACTTTAGAAAAATATCGCCAAGATACCGGCTGTTATAGCTCTTGTCAAAGTCGGGTATCTGCTGCTTCAGGCTCCCCGTGATCAGTATCCTGGCACGGTAACGCACAGCCAGCTCCTGCAAAAAATCCGCCAGCCCTGTGGTCTCTGAGATCGTAAGAGTTCCAAAGCGCTTCTCATGCCCCACCATTCCCACCATCACATCACCATATGTAAGCCCAATAGAATATATCTCCCGACTGCCTGACTGACTTAAAGCTTCACAGACAGAGACAGCCGAGCGCAAAGCTCTCTCCGGAGCGTTCAGAAAAAAAGCCGACAGCCCCGCATCCACATATTCATCAATCTCTCCCTCCTGATACAGAATACACGGAACCACAAGACCTAAATTTTTATTCACAAAATCAAATATCTCCTCCGCACTCTGCTGGCGAACAATCCTCTCAAAACCGGGTATATTATAAGCCAGAACTGCTGCCCTAACGCTCTTTTCCTCACCGATCCGCAGCTTCTCCGGCTCCCCCTGCTGAAATAACTGAAGCAGCTTTCCAGGAAGGAGCCGCCCATAAATAACCTCTCTCTCAGCCGCAGCTGCCTCCCTGCGCCGTCCTTCCTCCAACGCCTGCTCCAGCCTGAGACACCTGTTCCTCTGCACCAAAACCCCCACCAACATAGCCACTAACACCAATACAAATACCAATACCATTATCCAACCCATTCCTATACCTCCTATTACATAAGCCACCCCGGAAGAATGCCAAATATTTGGCATTCTTCCGCGCGAGAAAGGCATCTCCGATGCCGTTAGAAGTTCTTAGTCTGCGTACTTTGCAGACTTAGAACTTCTTCTCGCGCTTTTATAATTGCACATTCGTCGTTCCAGGATTCTGTATCTGAATCATTCCTCCATAGGCGCACATACATTTGCTGCTGTTATTTAAACACGGTTTTCCTCCCACCGTCACAGTGGGACTCCCTGGTGCCCAGGGGGCCGGAATGACAGGAATGCATGGCATGGGAGTCAGAACACCCAGCGCCGCAGCCGTGGCGGAAGCGACAGTGGGATTAGCCAATGAGCTGCACATGCCAAAGGGTAGGATATTGACCATGGGCGCCTGATCCATGATACTGGCCATGGGCATCTTGCCCATCACCCGGGCTGCCGGGAGCACCGTCAACGTAGAAGGCGCCATTCCAAAGCTGCACATAAGCGCTGCGCCGCCAAATACGCCAAAGCCCATCTAACTTTCCTCCTTCCACACATCCTCTGTGATCCAATTCTCTTTTCCCGCTGCTATCGCAATCTCACAGGTCTTCTCTTCCTTGCCGGTCCCCATCAAAACACAGACACAGGTCTCATCCTCCGTCAGCCTGCTGATGGGAAGATAAAAGCTCCCGTCCTCCCCGGCAGCAGCCTCGTACACCGGATATACGCTGGCGCTTGTCTTCTGATAAGCCTTTGAAAGCGGATGTTCCAAAATGCAGATATTTCCTTTTTGATCAGATACCCGGAAGAATTCCAGATCCTTTTCCTTTTCGCAGATGCACAAGGTTTTTCCCTCCAGTGACATCTCATATGGCCGGAATAAGGACAGCTCCTCCCTATGTATGCCGGGATCATAATCATACAAAAGCTTGCATCTTCTTTTCTGCCTCGGGAAAAACAGCCTGATCACACTCCCCTCCGGCAATACTCCGCGGACAACCGTCGTTCCCTGCGGAAGAGGATAACAGATTCCCGGGAGCACCCTTACCTGATAGACAATCGGTTCCTCCAGACCTATGGGCAGCTTTAGGATCTTCTTCTGATAAAGCGGCCCCTCCATACAAATCTCAGCTTCACTTCCCACAAGGTCACAGAAAACATGATAACCGTCTGGCTTTCGGAAAGAAGATACATTATCTTCCCTCGTATACACACGCAGCTGGGAACCCGTAATGATCCTATCTGTGAAATCATCAATGGGCAGCAAAACCAGCGATACCTCTCTCCTCAGTCCTATTGTCATATATTTCATTCCAATCCCTCCTGCCCGCTTAGGGGTTTCTTATTTAGCGTTTCCTCCGAAACAGCTTTGCAAAAGGCTTCCCCGCAGCATCCCCCCGAAACTCAATCTCCTGCACACGCCGGATCTTCTGTGTCTTCGAAGACTCCACCGCCACTGGACCTATGCTGTAAAACAACGACAGTTTTGGTGCCAGATTGGGAAAGTTCCATACCTTTGATCTTTCTTCTATGTCTGTTTGGACCATTTCTATCCATATTTTGTCATCTCCGCCCCCTGTGCCAAATTCCATGGTATCCGGATCAAAGATTGGATAATCCAGCAGTACCTGGGAAACCCTGCCCAATATCCTCTGCTCTTCCTCGGAGCGGAACTTCACGTCGCTTTCGGAAAATGCCGTGATCATATAAGACAGCGTCAAATGAATGGGCGGAAATTTCTGGCTGTCCACTCCATCCGATATCATTCCGCTCACACGATATTTTTTACTCTCGTTCACATCATACAGATGAACGCAAAGAGATATATCCCCCTTATCCGCCGGTGAGGCCAGGCCAATACCGGCATCGCTCTTAATAAGCTCTGGCACCAATTCTTTTCGCAACAGGCGTACCAATGCGTTCCCCACTTCTGCCATGATCATATAATCTGCCATCTATGCTCTATCCTCCCTCTATGCTCTATCCTCCCTCTCACTCTTCTTGCTTCGAACCTGTGGGCTCAACCATGAATTGATTGTTTTTAAATATGCCATCAGATATCACTGCTCCAGTAGTCTTATCATACAGAGTCCCCTTGCCGTTGTATTTACCCATAAAGAACTCACCTTTATAGATTAAAATTCCTTCGGCATATTCACTTCCATGGCCGTTATATTGACCATCCCGGAAGTCTCCCTCGTAGATCAGATAACCGCTCACAGGGTCATATAGCATCCCTTCTCCGTCGTAGAATCCCTGATAAAAGCTGCCGTCATACAACAACTGCTCTGTTTCCTTGTCATACAGTCTGCCCTTGCCGGAATATTTTCCCTGCTCAAACGTTCCGTCATACAGAAGCCTTCCTCCCGAATAAAGCTTTCCCTCTCCATCATAGAGCCCGTTCTTGATGCTGCCCTGATAGAGCATCTTCCCCTGTTCGTCATAAGAAATGGAAAATCCCGATGTCAGGATGTCCTGGTGAAAACTGCCCTGGCTGAGGACCTGGCCATTTTCGTATAAGATCCCCTCACCTTCATATCGGTCTTGCGAAAATTCTCCGTCGTAGAGAAGCTCCCCTCCTTCATCATACGCTTTTCCCCTGCCGGATCTCTGTCCCTGTAAGAGCTCACCCTCGTAAGAAGCAACGCCATTCGTGTAAAATAACACACCCGCTCCTTCATATGATCCTTTGACAAAGCTGCCGCTATACCGTATATTTCCGTCAGGATAGAAAAGCAAACCACTCCCTTCATACCGCCCCTTGGAAAACCCGCCCTCGTATGCCAGAACTCCGCCGCTATAATAGAGCCTGCCATTTCCTTCATACAGACCCTTGGAAAAGTCCCCCTCATAAATCAATTCACCTGATCGATAGAAAAAACCTCTCCCCTCATACGCTCCTCCTGAAAAACCACCTTCATAGATCAAAATACCATCTTCGTCATACAGTTTTCCCATCCCTTCGTACTCACCTGCTATAAACTGTCCTGTATACTCCACCTTCCCATTCTGATGAAAGGTCTCGCCCATACCTGAGTACTGGTCTTCCAGAAAGTCACCGCGATATATCAGGTTCCCTTCCGAATCATAGAGCATTCCCTGGCCGTTGATCTTCCCCTCTGTCAATGTACCGATAAAGATCACATTGTCCGCTTCCAAATCTCCCACCAGCCGCACTTTGCCGGTATACCCCACCGTATCCTCCGAATGGATGACCATGGTCTTTGTCAGGAACCGTGATTCCACGAAGGGATAAATCAGCCTGAGAAAGAGAATTGGCAGCAGCACAACCAGCAATAGGATAAACAATATCAGAACAAATGCCAGTTTCTTTGCCACATACCTCTTTCCAATAGAGAAATACCCTTTCAGGGAATCCGGCTTTTCCCCGATCTTCTTGCAGCCCTCCCACAGCCGGATCGGAAGGGCCTGGGGCAGCACCGTCTCCTGTCCTTCCCCGCACAGTTCCTCATATGCGGGCAGAAACTCCCGGTACAGCTCCAGGTAGCCGGATATGTTTCCCTCCTCCAGGACAAGAAGATAATCCTCCAGCAGTGGATACCGCTTTCCCTTAATTTCCTCCTCAAACAAAAGCCGCATTACTTCCGAAAGTCTCCGGCTCACCGCCTCCATGGTACAATAGTCAAAAGTCCTCACCTCTTCCAGGTGGTAATTCCAGGCCACATTCAGGCTGCCTGACACCGTGATCCTATCCGGGCTCAATGCATACCTCATAAAATACGGATGTGGACTGCGCAGCAGCATCTGTTCCAACAGCCTGCGGGCAATCTCGGCCCTCTCCCTTCTGGTACAGTCCCCCACACCCAGTCTGTCTGCAAGCGTCCGTTCCGGGCTGTAGGTAAAAACGGCATAAAAGACTCCGTCCGCCCGAAAGCAGCCTTTATAGTCCGGAAATTCCGTTCCACCGATTTTCTCCTCCAGAAACAGGGTAAATCTTTTTGCCAGAGTGGGCTCTGCGATTCTGACCAGCAGATAAGCTTCCTGCTGTTCCTGACATAAATATTCCGCCATCCTGCTCGCGCAGCTCAATTGACGAATGACTTCATAGCATTTGTCCAATCTTTGAATGATCATTTGTTTACATCCTTTTCTTTCACTATGACAAAAATAGAGGCCTTTACCTCGGGGTAAGCCGCACTCACAGCTGTCACTTCATAGACGCCGGCCGTGTTGGGGGCCGTGTACATTCCGTTCTCGTCTATGGTGCCGCCGTGATCCTTGACCTGCCATACTACCCCCGTCTCATTCATGTTGCTGCACACTGCCTCCAGAAAATAACTCTCCCTGGTATTTAAGTTCAGCACATTGGGGCGTATAAAGATCCTGCGCTCCTTTTTCTCCTGAAGAATCTCCTTGCGGTCGCGAACCGCCGTCCAGTGAACCCGGATCTTGTCCTGCATATCTGCTGACAGCACCCGTACACCGATCACAAAAACGCCTCTCTGGAAATCCGTCTTTGCTGCCAGCTCCACCTTGGGTAGATTGTTTCTGAAGATTCCGCCTGCGCCAAAATATTCTTCCTGTGAAGTTTCGCCTTCTAAGCTGAGAATAATGGCGGTACGGCCAATCCCCAAGCCATGGGAGATTTCCCGGCTAAACAGTTTTTTCCCTTTGACGGAGCCCGCTCCCAGCTCTATTTCCTCCACCCCTTCCGACATATCCACGCCATAAGGATCCCTGCGGCCATTCATGGCTGTTTCGCCTTGTCGGTCTCCATCCATACTCTGTCCAATCCCACCCTGTTCCAGCATCCTGATCATGGCATCCTGCAGAAAGCTGACGGCCGCATACTGCTGAAAAGGCATCTTCTCGATTTCATTGATGACCACCACTTCCCCAGCCCTTAACAGAGAAATTTTTGCAAGATAAATACTCTGGCTGCTGCCTTTCAGAATCTGCTCCATTCCCTTGTCGTAGTAATTACGGCGCACTTCCTCCCTCACATTTCTGCTGCTGATCTGCAGAGTGGTCTGAGCCTCAGCCTTTTCCACGGTCTGATTCTGGCCGATCCTCATCTTAAAGCTGTCCGGTACCAGAGAAACAGCCGCCGCGGTATCCTTTACATTCAGCGCATTCAGCTGATAAGAAACCGTGTACCGCCCTGCCTTTTCAAACAACAGCTCATCAAAGGATACTGTAAGACACGGCCTCCCCTCATAGGTCAGGCATTGCAGCTCCAGCTCATAGGAAAAGGCAAAATGCTCCTGCTGCCCCATATTTTCCACCTCGATCTTAAGCTCGACACCATCCCCGCCGCACACAAATCTAGGCATGCTCTGGCGCACTCGTATCCCCTTGTCCCAGTAGATCACTTGATCGGTCTCGTAGATGCTTCGGTAATTCAGGCCTTGAAACTCTGGTTCATTGCGGGTCAGATACAAGCGGTAGCTTTCCTTTATTTTATTAAAAGAAGTATCCCCCTTCTGATCACTGTGGCTGATGCTATGTACTGCCTGGGTCTCTTCCTCCTCATAATCCACGCACAGATACAGATAGCCCGTATTACGATCCTCTTCATAATCACTGAAACCCTCCAGCGTCTGCAGTCTCCGGGCCACCGGTTCGTCAATGACAATCTCACGCCCGGAATAATCCAACGCCAATCCGCTCTCCACCAGGATGGTAGTGTCATCCACTCCGACCACATTCATTCCGGTAACCACGCCGGCCCCACAGAGAAAACGGTTCAGCATCCGTCTCTTGTCATTTCCGTACTTCTGCTCCAGACGGAAATCATCCACGGAAAGCAGCTTCCCGTAAAAATAATTGTTTCTTTCATAAGGAAAATACTTCGTATTTTTCATGGTTATACCTCCTGCACTCAAAAACTTACCGTTACGATATCATAGTAAGGTTCATTCTGCCGCCCTTACCAAGTCCCGCTTTTGTATACTGTCCCAACACGCTGTTGACGCCCAGATAAGAGTATCCATCCACGAAGATATAGGGCTCCAACACCACCAGATGGATATCCATCTGCACAGGCTTGATCTGCTCCAGCAAACGGAGAAGTGCTTGATGGTCCTTATAAGTCGGAATACATTCCTCTCTCACCAGCACGGTGACGCTATACGGATCATCCTCATAAAGGCTTTTCAGAAGCCTGCCAGGAAAATCCGTGGTCCCCTCCCATTCCTGCCATTCAATCACAAAGGGTGTCTCTCCGGTATACAGCTCCACAAACATTTCAATGCCTTTTCCCGTCCCCCTGGCCTCAAAAAATTCCATTGCATGCGCCAGCAGATATCGCAGCTGTCCCTCCGTCCACATATAAGGCTCCTCCACATCCAGCCAGGAGGTGAGCCAATGCAGCAGCTCAGGTCCCGCCACCCAGGGGTCCAGACAGTTCGCAAATTCTCTTATCTGCCACGAGATGTCATCATATATGGATTGATAGATTGACAGGAAACGGTCCAAAAAGGAATCATTTCCCATTTCGCTGCGGTATATTTCGGGCAGATGAGCAGTCCAGCTCTCAGCCGGAAAATATACCATAAAATCGCCTATCTCCGTCTGCCCTGGCTCCTGTGGATAAACCTCCAGCAAAAACCATAGATAACGCCCCGCCAGGCTGTGCAGCAGAATGTCAGTCTCCAACTGAAGTTCCTTTCGCAGAAAGGGTTGAAAGATTTCCTTCTTCTGTGAGAGCAGAAGCTTCTCTGACTGCAGTACCTTTCTTAAGTCCAGTGCCTCATCCCCGTTCAGGATTACGATCTCATCGGAGGTATAAAAGGAAATTCTCACCACAGCCTGTCCCGCCTTCGGTGCACTGCAGGTCAGTCTGTGCCACACGGTACCGTCGGAAACGCTGTCCAGAATGCGGGACCAGAAGGAAGCCCTCCCAGAATAACCTTCCTCCATGATAAGTCCTGCGGAATGGTAGGTCATATGTTCTCCGTATCCCCTTTCATAGTCCGAAGCCTTGTTAAAAACAAAGTACTTCATACACGCCTACTCCCCTTTCTAAACCATTTGTATGAAGAATCACTACTCAAGGAAGGTGGTTTTACCACATTCTTCACACTATACTACAGGCACAATGGACATGTATCTCATCTGCGATTCCATTTGCCGGAAAGACCAGATCCCCGTATGGATTCCTCCTGACCTCGTTCCCCTTTGCCTCCAGCGTCAGGCTTTGAATACCTGCCACACAGTCCAGTCTATCAATATATCCGTACAAACCGCTGTAGGAAACAATACCGCCGAACTGCTCCTTAAGCGCTTCCAGATATTCCTCCACGGCCTGCTCCACCATGCCTTCGGCACACTGATACTGAGGATGGACTGTTGTCTCCACTGAGACCTCCAGCCTGATATAGACCGGAGGAAGCACCTTGATCCGCACTCCAAGGAGACGTTTCTTTTCCAAGTGCCGCAAAATATTCCGGGTAAAGGCAGTGGTCAGTTTTGGATGTCCCTCCGGGCTGTAAGGCTTTACCACGATCCAAACCGTCTGCTCCTCCCCCTTCCCATCCTGACCGGCTCCAAAGAGCGCCTTACAGCTCTCTACCCTAAGACCCGGCGTGGCCCTCACCATCTGCTCATAATCCTGGGCCGTCACCAGATTCCTGGGCTGCATCAGCTCTCTGCGCACCCTTGCAAAGGCTTTCTCCACCGTTTCCTCATCCCGCCCTCCGCAGGCATCCCACCGGTTTGTCGCCTTGATATCCTTCCAGCCCTGATCCTGAAAGCCCTGAATCCGTGCGCATTTTATATTGCCTCCACTCCCTGACACGCGGGAGTAAGAGATCAAGAGCACCTTCCCCTCCGGAGCCATACCGTGGATACCGTTTCCAAACAGGACCCTGCCCGACATGCCATCCACACAAAAATGCATGTCCTCCGGACCGGAGCCTGCAAAATCTTCTTTTTTCTCCCATTTCCGGTATACGTCCGATTGATCCGCCTCTTCCACCAAAAGGTCCAAATCCTCATAGGCCACCTGATCCTCGTCCAGATCAAAGCTCTCATTCGGAAAACCGTGCCCGATTCCCAGAACAACATGTTTCCTATACCAGTCCTCTTTGCTGTATGCCAGTATCCAAAAGCTTTCTGCATCGGACATTTCCTCACACCGCTTTAGCCGGATCCAGGTTCTGCCGGTAACGGGCTCCCCCTCCTTTTGAAGCACAGACACCTCCCTGTATAGGCCCTGTCGCTCTGCAAAGACTCTCACCTCTCCCGTGGCACAAAGATTGTGATCCGCCCATAGGATACCGTCCTGTTCGGCTTCCGATGCAGCCAGCCATTTTGCCACAGTCTCCTTTTGCTGTACCCGCAGGGTATTCATATCCAGAAAGCTTATGACCGGTGCGGCTTCGTATTGGCTCTCCTTGAGAAGTATCCGCAGAAAGTACCCCTTTTCCTCTCCAATCCGGCGCTCCTTGATCGGACTGTTTACCTGAAATACAATTTGACCGTCAAACAGGAGTCCGAAGGTCTCCTCCCGGATCAGTTCTACGGGCTGATACCCACTGCCGTTCCAGTAGGAAAATTCCAACTGAGCCAGCGGGATCGAATCTTTTTGAGCAGGACTGCGCGGAAATCTGTCCTGTTTGTCCACATGTATGGTCAGAGCCACACTCTCTCCCACAGGCAGCGGGCCTGAAAGTCCGATATACAGGCAGGTTCCCTCTTTTGCCATACTTCCAAAAGGATAGAACTGAAAGGGCTGTCTTAAGCTAAGCCTGTCACCGTCCAGGAAGCTGACCATATTCTCCAACCATCCAAAGCAGCATGTGACAGATACCCCTGGCAGCATCTGCCTTTCACAGGTCTCAAAAACCACTCCCGCCGCCTCCAGCCTGCTCCCTTCCGGAATCAGACATTGGCCTGAAAGATCCGCCGTCACAAAACACCGTGCCGGGGTGCGGTGCTTTAAGTCCGTACCCAATAACTGCAGATATTTCCGTCTGTGCTGTTCTCCGATATGATCCAGTTCATACTGCTGGATCTCCTTGCGCCAGGCGAACAATTCCATCAGCGTGATTCCCGGATCGTGGTAGTTGAAATCCGTCCACTCCGGATAAAAGCTCACTATTCTGTTTTTTGCCCGATCGACCATCTCGTCAAAGGACATCCTGTCAAGGTGTATATCCGGCAGCATGCTCTACCTCCCATTCACTGTCACAATGATCTCTGCCTCTTTGCAGTCCGGGAGCACAAAGGGGTGCCTGCGGATACTCTCCGGTTCCACCTCCTGCCTCCCCATTGGGCCGCTCACAAAGGTCATGAAATAAATCTTGGAGATCCATATGATCTCCGGTATTTCTTTTAAAATATTCTGAAGCTGCATGGCGTCGGGGAACTGTCCGATTTCCCATCCCCCGCCTCCAAAGTGCCCTGTGACTGGATCGAGAAAGGAAAGGATTCGCTCTTTGGCCCTGCGGCGCACCGGAAAGATATCCTGAAAATCTCCCACCGACACATAGGCCCGCACCTGAACCTCCACGATTTTAGGCCCCGTGATAAAGAGCTGCCCTCTCTTCAGAATCCCGGGATCCATTCTGGACGCCAGATATTTTCGTATATCCTCCTGGACTGCATGAAACAGATTCCTGTCCCCACGCTGATCCCTTGGATAGATGACCAGGGTGACCGCTCCTGCTTCCTTTTCTCCTTTGTCGTTGACTCCTCCAAAGCAGCGCACCTTTTCCAGCACCCTGGTGGCTTCCATAGCCAACTTCTCATAATCTCTGGCTGTCACAGCCCGATCGGAGTGGCGCAGCCTTGCACTGCAGCGCTGTACCGCTTCCCCGGTGGTCTCCGGATCCAGCCCGCCCCACAACGCCAGGGGATTGCTGACACTTGAAACAAAACCCACGGTCCGGTTCAGCTTATTGACCTTTCCCGGACCCACATTTCCTCTGCTGCCCCCGCCGCATCTGTAATGCACCCTGATACCTTCGAATTTTCCAAAGGGCGGAACCTGTCCGTGGGAACCGTTTCCAAACCTTATGATCCCTGCATTTCTGTCCACCTGACAGACCCTGCTTCCCCCCTGGCAGAGCTCCAGATCAGGAATCTCTTCCCAGACCACCCAATGCTCCGCTTCTTCACTGCCCTCCAGCACTTCTACCAAAATTTCGTCAATATTTCCAAAGGTCAGCTTGAGGCTGCAGTCTTCTTCGTAATGGTCCAGAGTGAAGCTTTCCGTCCCCTCCCTCTCCATATGCCGGATCTCCACTGCATTCATCCAAAGGCGCTGCAACACAGGGTATGTGAGATTTGCATTATGGTCGGAATAGTAACCGCTTTCATCCCTCAGTCTTATCCAATACATATCCTGCCCAAAATGAAATGTTTTGCGAAAATCCTCGGGCCCAACAAAGGCCACCGGGCCGGAATGGGACAGATGACTGGTGAGGTCCGCTGTACTCATCTCCCGAAATCCCCTGTCTCCTTCGTATTCCCAGCAGATTGCGCCACGCTGTCCCGGAAGCGTATTCTCCATCACCCAGAGCATCCGCACCGGTGAACCCACAGGTGGCAGATGAAAGCCTAAATACAGGCACTTCTCTTTTTCCGTAATCCCCGCAAAAAGACGGATTGCCTGGCCGCCCTTTCCAAGCTCCCTGCCAGAAAATGTGCATTTATCCCCGTTGTTTTCTGTCCGCAGTACCTGAGGCAGCTTTTGTACATCCTTATAGTCATAAGAAAACTTGGGCTTGCCTATGAGGGGAGCAATATACCTTCCTTTTATCTTGTAGAGATTGTTTATCTTCAATATCCGTGCACGGATATAACAGGTCTCACAGGAATTCACCAGGATGGGGGTCATATCCTGAGGACAGACAAAAGTCATTGTCCTCTGCAGATACTGCACTTTGGGATCGGCACGGAAAATATCGCTGTATTCCCTGCCGGAAAACAGCCGGCTCCATCCAGTGCCGTTGTAATACTCCCAGATTACCTCCTCCACGGTGATATCATACTCCGGGTCCGGGCGGAGTTCGGAATGTTTCATGACCCATTTCCACTCAATAGGCGCATCTTCCACGGCTGTCTCCAACGGTACCTGCACAAAATCCAGGTGAAAGCTTAAGGAAATGAGGGCACCTCGCTTCGTAAGAGCCTCCTCAGATCCAAAGTAGACCTCCTCATACAGATTCATTCGTTCTCCAAACGGAAAAAACTCACGGGAATTGCACTCCACTCCGGCACCGTATATGTACTGGGGCGGCAGATGATTCCCACTGCTTCCGAGCAGCAGCCTTTCTACGGAAATCTCTCCCATCCGGGAAAAGTCCAGAACCTGACAGCGGACCACACAGGTTTCCGATCCTCCCAGCAGCATTCTTCCGAATGCCGGCTGAGAAATCTCCTTTCGTAAAGAAAGTCCGCCTCCCATTACGGAAACTTGCGAAAACTCCTGCCAGTCCTCCCCTGTCCAGTAGGAAAAACAAGCAACATCAGGGTCTGCCAGAGCCTGCAGCATCTTGTCCTGAATCGGCTGATTCCCGCGTGCGTAAAGGCTGATCCGGATGTTGGCCTCCCCCTGAATCCCCAGGACCTCATCGTGAGCCAGATACAGCTCATGCTTCTGGAGATTCTCCCCTTTCTCCCGGAACAGGACAATGGGACTGTCCGACTCCTGCAGATGATCGGAGAGCCTGTAAATCCCATCCTTACGTCCGTCCGTCAGATACAGGCAGACAGGCTGCGCCGGCGTCACATAGAGATCTTCCCGGGTCTCATACCGGACCGTCCCTCCATCCGGCTCAGACGCCTCTGCTGACATGCCAGTATGTGCTGCTACCTCTGTTCCACCCGGGGCGCCCTGAACCAGGCGAAAGACCCCAAATCCTCTGGCAGGCGACGCACCTCGTGGCGCTGCTCCCAGGCTATTAAAAAACGCCAGGCGGTTCTTATATTCCACACGCTCCAATTGCCTTAGCGTATCCTCCGTCAGATCCGCATACAGGTATGCCAGAGCCGATCCAAGATCGGGATCCTCCATGCTAAAATTCCACTCCGGTGTATAGTTTGCCGCGATGGCCGCAATGCTTCGGAGAATATCCTCCTGGGTATGCTGTCCCGATTTCCATTCCTTCATAATGTACTTGGTCTCCTTTTGCCTACGCCCCCATACCCTCATTCACATAATATGGATAGACCAGGTTGAATGGGTTGTTGGTGCTTCGTACCAGGTAGCTTATTTCTATAAACAAGGTTCCTGCCTGCTCCTGTGAATGATCGATATGTACTTCGATATCTGTAATTCGCGGTTCCCAACGGATGAGCGCATCCCTCACTGCATTTTCCATCTGAACCAGTGTAGTATAGTCCATAGTTCCAAAGCTGTAGTCATGAATATTGCAGCCAAAATCAGGCCGCATCACCCTCTCGCCCTTTCGGGTCATGAGAATGATAGGGATTGCCTGCATGATATCTTCCTCCAGGGATACCGTCTTCATTTTCCCCGTAGCTTCCTCCACCTGAATGGGGAAATGAAATCCGATGCCCAGAAACCCCCTTACTTTTTCCAACTCCGTCATAATATCCTCCTCAACCCAGTTGTACCATTGCCCCTTTTAGCTGAGCCGTCCCATCGGCCTCCAGCTTCAGAGTTCCGGAACCCTTTATCTGTGTGGAGGTTCCTTCCAGTTTCAGGGTCTGACCCTTAAGCTCCAGGCTCTGGTCCGCATTACAGGAGAGTTTTCCTCCTTTGATATCGATTGCCTTTGAACTGCCGTTCAGTGACAGCATCACATTACCGCCTACCTTGAGCTCCAGGGTTTTGTCCGCCAGGATAGTAACAGCGCCGTTCTTGGTATCCACTGACACCCCGCTTTTCCCATCCTTGTCACCAAGCTGGATGGTCTCATTCTCATCCTCCAGCAATACCTTAAGACCTTTGGGTGTGTGGACCAGGATCTGTTCCTTCCCTTCCTCCTCCGAAAACTGAATCTCACAGCCGCCCTTTGTCAGCAGCTTTTTCACGGTATTATTTTCGTTGGCCGTCTCCTTGGGCAGCGCATTCTGCTGATTCCAGATACAGCCCAGCACAATGGGACAGTTCCGGTTTCCCATCTGAAATGCCAGCACCACCTCCGTACCCACCTCAGGAAGGGCATAGTAACCGTATTCCTTTCCTGCGTACGGGACCGCCACCGGCACCCAGCCTGTCAGATTCTTGCCCTGTTCTCCCAGAAAATACTCTACCTTCACCATGCCGGGGTGCTCCTCGTCCCAGTTCTCTTTCACCAGCCCTGTGATGATTCCGGATACATCTCCCACCGTAATGATCTGGGCATCCAGCAATTCTTCAATCACTCCCATCAGTATACCCTTTCTACCGTCAACGGCGGCGCAGACTAGCCTCCTGCCTCAAATTCCGTGACGAATCCCTCTTTTCCAATCTTGTGTGTAACAAGATTGATGTAATATTTCTTATTGGCCATCCCCTCCAGCATGACAACCTCCACAAACCTTCCGGGAACCAGCTCCGGCAGCCCCACACAGACCCCTTTCCCCTTTTGTCCTGCAGCAATCCGTCTCCTTGCATAGGCCTGGGCGCGCATGTCCGCTTTATCCTGTGTATCTGCCTCCGGATCAACAATGTTGTGTATTGGAGTGTTGGTCAACACACTGCTTTGGGCTTCTATAGATTTTGCTGTTGCAGAGGCAGTGACAATATTCTGTTCCTGCTGATTGTAGCCGGTCACATCCACCTGCATATCCACATAAGCACTCTCCACCTGAAATTCCCGCAGCTCCCTTCCAAGCTCCAGAGAGCAGATTGCCGTTTTTTCCTTACAGGGCTCACGGAAATATGCCTTATCTCCCACCACCAGAAATTCTCTTTCGCAGCGGCCCCCCGCAATCAATTCCCTTGTAATGAAATCATAGTCAGTGGACCGCTGGGAGAGCGGCCTGTCCAGCTGATCGTTGGTCGCATCAACTTCCGCCTTGCACAGCTTTGAATACCCACCCAGGATTGTCTCCACGGCATCAGAGTAATTACTGACATCATAAAGTACGTGATGCACCCCGCCGATCATCATCAGCCTCCGCACATCCGCCACCGTCACCACCAGGCAGGTGCTCTGCCCAAACTCAGCCCCCAGGACCGCCACATACCCCTTGAGCACCTTTTGAATCTCCGACACGTAGCCGATACCCACTTCCACAATTGTGCCGAGCTTGAACTTATTCTTTATCTTGCTGTCGAAACTCCTCTCTTCCGGGTTATAGGCACCATTCATGCGAATGACAGCCGTACTCACGTCCTGCATGGAAAGCGAAATCTCCAGCGATAGAATATCCAGGGACAGCTCCTGGACCACATCGCTTCCATCCACATACAGGCGGGCAGCAGGCACATGAAAGTTGCCATATTTATTTACAAGTGAATCATAAGTACATGTATCGGTCATCAGATCCGCCATTTATAAACTCTCCTTATAATGCAGGTATTCTTACGATGGTGCCGGGCGGAATCTCCAGAGGATTGGAGATATTGTTGGCCCTGGCGATCACCTTCCATTTGGAGATGTCCCCATACTCGCTTTTTGCCATATCCCATATGCTGTAATCTTCCCTGATCATTCTGCACTTGGTACGGTCCGGCGACTCAAAGGGCGACTTTCTCTTTTCATCCTTTTGCTTGTGGTAATCCATCAGAGAAATTGACACCTTCGCCTGAATGGGCATGCCGTCTTCTGCAAACTTCGTAAAATTGCTCCTCAGCTGTGTCACCACTCCCTTGAAGGACAGAGAGCCCCAGATAAATTTAACCACAGGCGGTGAATGCCGATCCCCCTCGATATAGACCAGCCTTTCGAACTCCCTTACCTTCACGGACACATCTGTGGCCTCAGTACTGCCATTTGCAAAAGCGGTCTGTATCGGACCGGTATAAAAAAAGAGTTCCATGCTCAGCGTAGAGGCTCTCCCACCTGTAAACGTTACCATCGGCGCATCCGAAGCCGGACTGGACGGTGTAGAATATCCTGACGAGGCAGTCAGCGTATACTGAGCCGGATTAAAAAGGACTTCAATCTCCCTTTCCTTTTTTTCACCCTCCTTGTCAAGGATCTCAATCTTTGCCTTTGTGATCTCCGGCTGCTTCATGCTATGATCTTTCTTCTGGAATTCTTCCAATGTGGGCATTGGTTATCTCCTTCTCATCTCTCTAAATCTCAGTCCCATAAACTTTAGGACTCCGAGCTGTCCTGCAGGGCAATCTCAACCAGACCAGAATGCGCGATCTCCAATGTCTCTATCAACAGTTCACTTTTCTCAGCATCCAGATTGGAAAAAGTCCTCTTGACGATCAATCCTTTTTCAAAATAAAATGCCTTTACCACTTTCTTGCCATCCTGCTTGTCATCCCTGATCAACAGAATGGTCACCTGTTGAACCTGCATGCCTTCCCGAATCGATTGAAAAGCCTGGTCCGAAGCCCCCGTCCGGACACCCTTCTCTAATGTCAGCGTATCCGGACTGGTCTTCTGCTTCGGAAACAAAAGCGGAAAATTGTTATTGCCGCCCTCTGTCACAGTCTCATACTGTATTTGCGACACCAGATTCGACACTTTCGAAAAGCTGAAAACATCCTGACCGATTGTCACCAGGAAGTTGTAACTTGGCAACAGCTTTGTTCCGCTATACAATGGCAGCATCTGATCATCTCCTTCCCATCTCAGCCCGCGTAACCCCTGCACTCCATATCTTGTAACAGTTCAGCCATGCCGTTCCCGCACGGCCGAACTGCTACTTACATCATCACCCTAAGATTTCCTTGTCATCCCTTCATGGGCGATTTCCAGCGTCTCGATGGCAATCTCGGAAGAAGTCGCGTTAAAATCAGGCGCCGTATATTTTGTAGGCCACGCATTTTCTACCTGCCAGGATGCGGCCGGTTTTTCTTCAGCATCCAGCAAAGTGATGGTGAGCGTAGTGCGTTTCACAGCCCCATTGACACCGGCAATGATCCATTCGTACATCGCCTTGTTCTCCGTCACGCCGTTTTTCAATGTAATATTCCCATACTTTTTGAGTCCCGGGATCTTCATGGGTGTCTGAGTCATGTCACCCTCCCTGTACTCAATCACATCAATGGAAGCATCAAATCCGGACACTTCGGAAAAGCCTCCCGCCCCCACTCCCTCGATCTCAACCTTGTACCTAAACTTACCATATGGATATGTCGCCATATGCTCCTACTCCTTTCTTTTAATAAAGTAACTTTTCCGGAAGAATGCCTGCATTTGGCATTCTTCGGTGTGAAACATAGTGTTTCTTAGGCGGCGTACTTTGACGCCTTAGAAACACTTTTCACACTTTTCACACTATTCCGCTTCGCTGGTCTTCTGGGAGATTCTGAAGATCACGAATTCAGCGGGCTTCACAGGTGCCACGCCAATCACACAGATCAGGCGTCCGTTGTCAATGTCATCCTGGCTCATGGTATTGCGCCCGATATTGACAAAAAATGCTTCCTCCGGTGAGCTTCCCGCCAGAGATCCGTTTCTCCACAGACCGGTCAGGAATACGCTGATGGTACGCTGCACTCTCACCCACAATACCTCATCGTTGGGTTCAAACACCGCCCAGTTGGTATTCGCCTTGATGGACTCCTCAATAAAGATAAACAGTCTGCGGACATTGACATACTTCCAGCTGCCGTTGCTGGTAGCGGTGCGCGCTCCCCATACCCGGATCCCCTGGCCGGGAAATGAACGGATCAGGTTCACACCCTTGGGATTTAAGATATCCTGCTCTCCCTTATTGAACTGGCAATCCAGCCCCACACAGGCGCGGACCACCTCATTGGCAGGCGCTTTATGGACACCCCTGGTATTATCGCTTCTCGCATAAATACCCAGCATGGACCCTGAGGGCGGGATCGCAATATTCTTCTTGTCCAAAGGATCGAAGATCGTCAGCCAGGGGTGATATAATGCCGCATAATTGCTGTCGAAGATATCCCTGTGAGCGATCACATCAGCCACTTTTTTGGAATCTCTGGGGATATCCAGAACCGCAAATCTGCTGGCCAGATTCTCGCAATGCGCCACCAGCATCAGCTGCACGTTAGGATCCGTCACACCGGGAACCGCCATGATGGACACCACGTCATTGTCAAGGAATGACTGGATGCCCGTTCTCCTGCCAGCGCCATTGTCGGTACCCACAAAGTCAGCAGCGGAAATATTTGCAACCGATCCGTTGCTGCCGCCGGAAAAGGAAATGGTCGCCACCGCGGCATTTTCCTCTCCTGCACCAAGGAAGCAAGCAAAAGGTGCCTTGGGCTCCTCCGACTCCTCACCCACATACTGGGCTGTGATCAAATCCGATTTCGCAACCTTCTTCTCAATGTAGTTCGTGGCATTGATATTGAAGGAAACGTTCTCGTACAGCTCCACTTGATCGCTGTATTTCACTTCCAGCGTGAATTCGCAGGTGGAAATGACCTTCTTCGGCAGCAGATTCTTGTCTACCACGTCCTGCTCGAACTCCTTCTCAAAGGTGACGAAGTTGTCCTGACTTTTTGCTACCTTGTTATAGACCGTCTGTTCCTGATCGGAGAACATTACCACGTCTCCGGGTTGGAATCCGGCGCCGTTCTTTACAAGATACTTCTTCCCGTCCGTCGTATCAACGACCTCCAGGATCTGGGTCTTTGCCTTGCTTGAGGGCGTCACCACAATACGGATGTCATCCCCCCAGATACCGGGGTTCTTGGCTGCAAAGTTCACTGCAGCGCTCTCCTTGTCAGGAGCATACCCGACAGCACATTGGGCATCCTGAGGCGCTACTCTGGATACGAAGCAACGCGCGCCGCCGTTAATGAAGAAATGCTCCACCGCATATGCCAGAAAGCGATACTCGCCAAACTCGTTCTCTGACAGATACCCTCCATAGGTTCTTTTGAAGTCTGCGAAATTCGTGATCAGCTGGGGGATTCCCTGGACAGGCCCCCTCTCAGCCAGCCCGATGAAACCGGCCGTGCTGGTACCGACGCCCTCCATCGGCTTACCTCCCGATTCAAACTCTTCCACATAGACTCCAGGTGATAAATACTCAGCCATGCATTTTCCTGATTCCCTTCCTGTATTTGGGAACCAGTTACCTCCTTTCTTTTTTTCAAGGTTTTTGGTGTCAGTGTACTGGCACTGCCTTGTTATAGCAACACTTTATCAGGTGATTCTATACAGCTTTATAAACAAATCAAAGATTTAAAATATTTTCATCTGTTCACTTTTTTCGTTTTTTCAGGCCCTGCTCATAAATCATCAGGATTTCCGGACTCAATTCCATCCCCATCTCCTCCTGAAAAATTCTTTTGGCAGTTTCAAAAACGCACTGCATCTGATGACGTTCGCCCAGATCTGCATAACAGCGCAGCAGTCCTGCAACCGCTTCCTCCGAATAGCGGTCCGCAGCCATATAGGCGCTCCAGCAGGCGACTTCTGTCTCAAGGTCACCCTTCTTTCTGCAATAATCGGCGAGTATGCTGCAGGCCTTTCCATAGGTCCGCTCAAAGTAGGCCCGTCTTGACATACACCAGGTACCGTCCACTTCCCTCAGATAGACACCCCAGTGATTCAGCAGCTCGTCCCGTCTTTCGTAAAGCTCCCTGGCCTTTCCCATCTCAGTCAGCTCGCAGATTTGTTTTTTACTGTCCAGATCCACACTGATCCGTGAAAGATCCAGATAATATTTACGCCCCTTATATTGAATGAGATTTTTTAGCTCCGGCTGAGAACTTAATTCCTTGCGAATACTGTAGATCATGTTATGTAGCATAGCCACCTCATTATCGGGAGCGTCGTCCGGCCATAATTGTTCCAACAGCACCCTGCGCTCCACCGGTCTTCCCTCCAGATCCACCAAATAGGCAAAGAGTTCCAATGCTTTTCGAGTTCTCCATGAGATCTCCTTTCCGGTCTCCAGAATGACAACGCGGAACTTTCCGAAGCAGGACACCTGAAGAAGCTGCTGTCCATCTTTTTTTGCCGTTTTGTCCGCCATTGCAGCATATTTTGCCGCATTTGCATCATCCCGAAGCTTCAGATAATAATTGGCGATTTTCCCACACATGCTCCTCTTCAGTTCTTCACCCGCTCTGCTGATCAAAAAACTGCGGAATGCAGGATGATACCTGTAACCGCCGTTTGTTCCGGTCATGCGCAGGAGAAACAGATTTTCCCGCAAAAGATACTGCAGAATATCGTCTGCATTCTGTATCCCACAGATATGATCGCACAGTTTGGGATGCAGCTCCTCCGCAAAGGAGGTTCTGAGCAGGAACCGCTGAATATCATAGGATAAGCCTTTATACAGTTCATATGTGATATAGTTCTGCACCCAGGATTCCCTGCTAATCCGTTCCCAATTTACATCCAAAGCACAGGCACCTATGCGGCGCAGATAAAGAGCCGCAAGCATGACACCAGCGGGCCACCCTTCCGTATTTCTCCATATCATCTCCGCATATTGCTCGGCATCTTCTCCATGCAGTATTCTGTTCAAAATACTGTGGACCTCCGCTTCCCGAAAACTCAGCCGATCAGCCCCAAACATCGTTCCCTGATGACGCATGAAATATTTCGCAAAGGAATCTGGCACAGCTCCCCTTGTGGCAGCCACCAGTAAAAACCTATGACCGATATAGTTCAGAAGTTCTTCCAGAAGTTGAAAAATCTCGGGATTTACCAGCACTTGAAAGTTATCCAAAGCCAGCATGAATCTCTGCTCCTTCATATTCTCCAGACGGTCCTCCAGCTTTAAAATCAGCCTCCTGCTAAGCTTATTGAGATTGTTCGATTTTGACTCAAAGCATACTTCTTCATCAAGTTCAAAATCTCCCAGTGCCCTGTCCAGAGACTGGATTAAATATCGAACAAAGGTTGCAAGATCATTGTCCAAAAAATCCAAATGATACCACGCACAAACATGTCCTGGCAGCCGGGCAAACTGAGACATCAACACCGTCTTTCCATATCCGATTGTGGCGCCAAGTATCAAAAGCTTTCCTTCCGCCGCCTGAAGCTCGGAAAGCAACTTTCCCCTCTTCTCATAATACGCTCGTATATCCGGTATCGTTATTTTTGATACTAATATCTTTTGTCTGTTCATACGCCATCATACTCATCTTTTGTGGAATAATTGTTACTATAATAACCGTAGTCTGCCTTTTACTATAACGTCCGTCTATAAACAATTTAATAAACATTGGGGCCTTAATCAAATTCAAACATAAAAAAGAACACCCGCCTATATCAAATAGACAGGTGCTCCCTACATTGTATCAAGTTCCTATAAATCTATTATCACTTTTTCCTGCACCATATTCCTGTATTTATCAATTTCAGCCTGCCACATCTGCCGCAAACCGTCGGTAATATATTCTCCTCTTCCTCTTGCGATCATTGCCGCCTCACGCTCCTCAATTGATTTTGTTGCGTCCTCGCTGATCTTTTCACTTTTGCAGGATTTCAAAAAACTCTGCATATCTTCGGCAAGATAAACAAGATGATTCTCTTCTTCATGATCCCAAAAATATATTTTGCCCATACTGTCTTTACTAAGTCCAATCACAATATAATTTCCAAAGGAATCGCAGGCAATTGGAAAAATCTTTACATTCAGCCATTCTTCCAAATCAATGGAATCCAAGCTGTACCGAACATCACCTATACCATAAAAGCCCCGTATGTCTGAAGATATTTTCCCAATTTTAAATTTCGTATTGGGCGTATCTCCCCCATTATATTTGCACAAAAATACTTTATATGGATCAGGGAATGTGATTTCATATTTTTTTTCCATATCCATAACTTGATCTTTTAAATTGATGCCAGAAAATTTAGATATTAACATGTCTACTCTTCCTCCTATGAATTAAAAAAACTAAACCCACCGTAATGTTTAAATGTTTCGTGAATATTTGCGTCAACCAATTGCATAATCCCATTTGTAAAAGTATGATGAGCAACATAACCACCAGGAATATCTGTATAGTTCCATTTCTCCTTTAATACCTTCTTGCAGCTATCTCTATCGCTATTCCTATTATTAGAAAATCTACCTATATTAACTTCTGGAATAGTACTATGCAAATATCGGACCGGGAAATCTATCTTCCCATCTATGTATGGGACAGCATCGCCATTGCTGGAAATATATGTCCAGGTTTTATTCGCTGTGTCTATTTCTAATGATCCTCCGTTATCAAACCATTTGGATATATCAGGAGAACCCTTAGGTTTCTGTTCACAAACCTGAGTTCCAAGAGTTGTTTGCATCTCTTGCACACTGTTAAATCTTTTGGTAATTCCTCCGCACCTCTGAACAACATTATTCACCATTCTCCGGACAATTTCAACCCTTTTTCCCGCCCCGATCTCATCCGCCTGATGCTCCAGTTCTGGATCTATGTTCAACGCCTCACCGCTGGAATGTGTGGCATTTGCGCGGACAGCCCCAAGCTTCTGCTGCACCATATGTCCCAGTTCATGGGGCAGATGCCGCTCCTGCCCGGGACCAATCTCAATCCGGTTTCCTTTCGTGTAAGCCAAGGCGTCCAGTCTCGCCGGCAAAGCTGAGTTATAGTGCACTCTCACATCATCAAAGGACATCCCCGTGCTCTGCTCCATGCGCTCCTTTAACTGGGTTGGAATTCCTGTATGGTTTTCCCGGCTGGCAAAGTGGCTGGCATCTTGTGTGACAGAAACCGCGTTTTTTTCTTCCTTCCCTATTCTCTCTACAATCCCAGCCATACCAATCTCCCCCTTTTCTACATCATCAGATACCCATACTCACCCCACATTCCTGCTGCAACCGGCCACTCCATCTTTCCATACTCCGCCCGGATTGCCTGCAGCAAATGCTCCATGGATAACCGTTCTCCCTTATGGACCGCCGTTACACTGGCTTTCAGCACTACATTTTTGATCATGCCTCCGGTAAACTCAAACTGTGTCGCCAGATAAGTTATATCTAGTTCCTCCCTGAACTGCTCTGCCGGAAGGCAGCTCTCCCAGATGCTGCGGCGGATGGCCTCATCGGGCATTTGATATTTTATGGCATATTTCATCCTTCTCAAAAATGCCTTGTCAATGTTGTTATAAAAGTTGGTAGACAGTATCACGATTCCATCAAACTGCTCTATGCGCTGCAGGATATATGCAACCTCCATATTCGCGTAACGGTCCCTGCCCTCCGTGACCTCTCCCCGCTTGCCAAACAGCGCATCCGCCTCGTCAAAAAACAGGACTACATTGGTTTTCTCAGCAAAGGAAAAAATATCCTCCAAATGCTTTTCCGTCTCACCAATATATTTATCCATCACACTGGAGAGATCCACCTGGTATAGGGGAAGCCCCAGCTCGCAGGCGATGACCTGGGCCGTCATGGTCTTTCCTGTTCCTGGCGGCCCGGAGAGCATCACTGTCACCGCACGGCCGTAAGGGTACTGCTGCCCAAGCCCCCACTCCTCAAATATCCTGTAACCATTCATGGCACTGCAGCAGATCTGCTCCAGAACTCCTCTCACTTCATCCGGCACCTTCAGATCATCAAAACCCACGGTAGGATAGGAAATGCTTCCCAACGCCTTTTTACTCCTGCCGCTTAGCAATTGGGTGGAAATGCGTGCGAAAGTCTGCTCTGTTCTGGATTCATCCTGCCGCCACAGCTCCATCGCCCTGGCTATCTCCTCTGCAGCCAGGCGATAGCGGACTGAATAGCGCACACAATCAATGGGGAGCCCATACATATCGGCAAAACCTTCAAAAACCTGCTGCCGCTCTTCTCTGGTAAGGGGATTTAGCTCCACCCTCTTCCCTATCATGCTGCTATCATAAAAGGAATACCTTCCCTCCGTGCACAAGAGAACCGGAAGGCCCATATCCAAAAGCGGCTGCACTACCTCTTTCCAGAAAGCCTCTTCCGTCACCTGCCATTTGTCAAACATTTCCGCCTGCAGCCCATACAGGCAGAACATGCCCTTTTGCCAGAACAGTTCCCTGATCAGTTCCCCTTTCAGATCCCCCGCAGCTTCTGTAAAAAAATCCTTGCACTTCTCTGCGGATACCAAAAACAGGTTTTGTCCCAACAGACGTGCAATATGCTTTGCCAGAAATCGCCTGCCCCCGGCACCTGCAATCTGTAGAACACTCCGAGACCTCCTCGTACCCAGCCATTCCGCACATTCATCTGCCAACTCCTGATGAACAAACAGGGGATGAAGCGGCTCTTCACACAAATACCATTCTCCATCTCGAAAAACAGAGGGTGGCAGCATCCCGTCACCTGTACTTTTCTCCACAAATAAATGAGACAAAAGCCGATGATCAGCTTCCACTGCTGCACAGGAGAGGGGAACTTTTTTCCAGTCGACCCGGCAAATTTTCTGGAGTTTGCGTAGCTTGTCCACAATGTTCTCGTGGGTTGGAAAAGCGCTTCCTTCCAGTTCAAACGCAAGCTGAACGGTTGCGGTATTTCCGGTATAATAATTCAGATAGACCGCAAACTCCGGCACACATGTGACCGCCAGACAGAGGTCAAGCGCCGTATGTACTACCGGGTCCACATCTTCTCCATCCCCGATGGACCTAAGCAATTCAAAATAGCGGGCTGCCTGAATTCCCTCATGCCGTTCCCATATCTCCAATGCATCATCGGTAAAATGCTCCGTCAATGTCTTCAGATAGGGAAAATGCTCAAAGCTGTTCGACCTTCCTGTCTCTTCAAAGTAAAAATAGGTGCGCACCATCACTGCGTATATGGCGGTTTCCAAAAATTTCATAGCATTTCTTCTCCCTAACTCGTCTTTTACTTCTGTGACCAATTCCTGCTACCAACACCCATGCCACAGATTACACGCATGGGGACACACATGATTACAGCTAAACTGTAGTCTCAGTATATTGGGCGAAAATAATTAAAACTATAAACAAGTTGAATCAACGAGACTTCTATTTCTGCGCCAGCCTATACACAAAACCATAAAAAAGAAAAGCCCCGCATTTCTTGAAATTTCAAGACCTACGGGACTTCCCATTCCTTTATGTTTCCTTTTTCCTTTATGTTTCCTTTTTCCTTTATGTTTCCTTTTTTCCTTTATGCTCTCTTTTTTCCACTATACTTTCTATTATTTAACGAACTCTTTTCAACACTCCACACGTCATTTATTTTAGTCATCGATACCTCACCAGAAACATCCGCATCCTATAAAATACATTCATAAGCTTTTTTTCTTCTCTGATCAATTCCAAAAGCTGTTCTCTCTCCCTCTTTATCCTTTCCAACGCCTCTTCCTCTACCTTCTTCCCACCGTATAACACATCCTCATAATCCTCTATAAAGCGAAGGGGTGTAGTGAGGCCCAGGACCATCGTACCTCGATCACGCAGTTCCTGTAAGGTTTCCTGGTCCTCTCTTTTTAACCCCAGCCAGGAAAGAACCCGGAAGTTTTGACGGACCTCAACCTTTAGTTTCTCCGTAAGGTCCATTCTCCGATAACGATACATGCCCAGCCAATTGTCCACTAAAAGCACCAATGCAAAGCCTGCCAGAATGGTGGGAATGCCGAAAATGAGCACCCGCAAAAGCCGCTCGAATCCCAAGGCCTCCTCGGGCTCCTGGCTTTCAGACTCTCCATCCGCTTCCAGCTCTTCTTCCATCCCTGTCAGAATGCCCTCCCATTCATTTTCATCCCCCTCCCCGGCTTCAGAAACAGATGAGCTGTCACGCATACTCACACCCCAGGGCGTGTAACGCAGCTTTTCATATCCGGGTGTGGGCTCAAAGGGAATCCAGCCCACATCCTCTATATACACCTCCGGCCAGGAGTGGGCCATACTGGACAAAACGGCGGCTTCCTGACTTCCCTGCATAGGGACGCAAAAACCTTGCACATACCGGGCCGGAATTCCTTCCGCCCTGGCCAACAGGACAAAGGCGGTGGCAAAATAAGTGCAATAGCCTTCTCTGCTTTCCAACAGAAAATAATCCAGAAATTCACTTGCATTTGTGACATCATCCGGCAGGCTCCCCGGTTTTCTGTTATAAGTGTAGGAATTGAGTTCCCTCTCAATGGCCTGTAATCTCTCAAGATTGGTCATGGCATCCCCGGTAATCTCATCCAAATAGCTTTCCACCTCTTGGGAAAGCGTGATTTCTTCCAGATAATTCTCATAGATCATCTGCCTGTGTGACTCTACCAGCTCCAGGGTAACATTCTGTCCGGTCTGCTTTTCATATTCCATGGCAATCGTACCCCAAAGCGCTTCATCCGGCTCCTTGGGCGTCTCCAATAATTGTTCAAACAACTCCTCTCCTATGTTCATTTGGTAATATTCTACATTGTACTCCGTTCCGTATCCCTTCCGACTTTCAAATACAATATCTCCGCCTTCAAAGGAATAATCCAAAACATACGCACTGCCCTGTATATTTCTGGCCTTCAACGGTGCAAAGACATATTCGGTATTAAAAACCTCATATCGAATCCTAATATCTGCCATCCTCAAATAGTCCGTCAGATACTTATCATCCAGCCTCCTGACCGCATACAGGGTTTCCATAGCATCAATAAACCGTTCCTCTCCATCATCGCCATCTTCCTGCAGCCATTGTCTTCCGTCAAAGGTATCGTATACCTTTCCTATAAGATACAAATTGGTCATAAGACTGCGCTGTGCCTGGATTTTCATCACTTCACGGTCGTCATCCTGAACGCCATCGCCCAGCTCCCCATCATCAGAAAAACCGCTTAAAGCTGTACTGAAATCCTCACGATTACCATGGAACAGATTTTGTGACACCACCAGAAAGGACTCTTTTACCTGGCTGTATAGATTCTTTGCCCACTGCCAGTCGTAGGGTGTCTCCGGCGCTGGCATGACCGCCATGAGCAGCAAGTAGACACATAGAAATGGGGAAAGCCAGAGCATCTGCGCTTTCAAACCGCCGCTCCGTGCCTTTTTCCAATGCTCCTGCAGCCACTCCACATAAACCGCCACAATATATAGCAGCATAAAAACCACACTCATATGAGTCAGTGATATCCGTGCGATCAGACAAAACAACATACCGTCCGCAAAAACGAATGCCAATCCGATTTTCAAGGCCTTGAACTTTTCCAGAAGAATCTGAACAAGAAAAGCCGCTGCAGTGATCACCATCGTATGGATCAGCCTGAAAGCTTCCAGCCACTGCTCCTGTGTACCTCCGTATCCGCCGCACCATTGAAAATAAGCCTGCAGGAAGAGATAGCTTGTGCGCCATCCTGCTACGGCTGACGGCACACACAGACAGATAGCTGAAAACAACAGACAGAGCACCTTCCCCCTTGCAGACAGAATGCTGATTCCCACAAGCAAAGCAAGAACCACAGCCAGAACAAGAATATTCTTCCAAGTCACTGTGTCGATGCCAAAAAAGGGCAGAAAAAGGCCGATACATGCCAGAATCGCCCCATTCGCTGCCCGATATAGCGCTTTCTCATGGAAATGGAGTCGATTCATCACAGCCTCCCTTCCAGCGCGGCTTCTATAGGAATCACCACGATCCTTCTTCTCGTGCTTCCCTGTTTTACAAACTCCCTTGGATCCTGATCAGTGATCACATAGATCACTACAGTCACACCGCTTGCAGCCAACCGCTCTGTGGCATCCAGAATGGCGGGAGTGAGCTCATGAAGTACACAGAAAATTAGATTGCTGCACCACAAGTTTCCCTGCTTCATCACCTGTTCCAGTACATCCTGAAAATTTTCGTTTTTGTCGAAAGCAATCTGGGCTGTCGTATGATAAAAGGCATCAAAATCATCTATGCCTTCCACATGCTTACTTACCACACCACCTTGCCCATAATAGGCATGGAACGCCTTGTCCGCCTCGGCAAAATAATAGCCCACCGCCAGAAAGGTTTCCAGTATCTTGTTCTCCAGGGGCAGAAATTCCTTCATGTCCCTGCCGTAACGTCCGGTGTCGCAGAAAAGGGAAATACCCTGATTTTCCTTTCCTGTCAGACACCGGACTTTCAACTTCTGTTCCCTGGCTGTTGCCTTCCAGTGGATCTGTTTCAGGCTGTCCCCCTCCACGTAATCCCTCACAAGAATATCCGGTTCTCTGCTGCCCGAAGTGTCTCTCTGCACAAGCATTGACAGATCAGCAATACTTTTCAGTTCCTGAAGCTGCACGATCTTTGGAAATACCGCTGCTTTGATCTGGCCGGAAACAGCGTAGCGTAACCGGAACAGGCGCAAAAAATCCGTCAGGATAACTTCTTTTACCCCTATTTCATATTCTCCGCGATATTTACAGATGATCTTTGTCTCACAGACGGACTTATCCCCCGGGAGCAGCTCATACTCCACATTTGCAAAGTTTTCCTCCGCATAGGAGAAGGACGAGTGCATCCTGACGCTGATACTCGCATAAGCAAAATAATCTTCATTTTGAAGGATAAAGGAGTAAGGTGTGGGCTGCCCACACACCAGATTCTTCTTCTCCGTCTCCTGATAGATCTTAAACCGGAAATAGACGCAAAGAAGATAGATGATAGAAATCACAGGAATTAATGTTACACCAAAAAAGAAGCCGTAGCTGACGGCGCCACCGTAAAAGCTGATCGCTGTTAGGGACAGCACCCACAAACCACCCAGGAAACATCTGCGTGTTTTCATCTTATTTCACTCTCTCCGTCTGCTATTCTACCGGGACCTTTGCCTTTAAGATCAGGTTTTTCAAAATTCCTTCTGCACCTGATTTCTGCATCCTTGCCTCAGCAGATAAAACCAGCCTGTGTAACAGTACCTGCATGGCAACGGCTCTTACATCATCCGGCTTTACATAATCCCTTCCCTGCAGAAATGCCTTTGACTGGGAAGCACGCATAAGTGCCAACAACGCCCTGGGGCTTGCCCCCAGCACAAGACGCTCCTCTTCCCTGGTCAGGGCCACAATATCTTCCATGAACCCCAGCACAGACTCCTTCACCGTGACGGCTGAAACCGCTGCCTTGATCTTCAAAATATCCTCCGTTGTACACACCGATTCCACCTTGTCCGGTGTCTGCCCGCTCAAAAATTGGGCTGCCATGCGAATCTCCTGATCACGCGCCGGATACCCCACGGAAAGCCGCATCATGAAACGGTCCATCTGTGCCTCCGGCAGGGAATAGGTGCCTATGAATTCTATGGGGTTCTGGGTAGCAATGACCATAAAGGGTTCCGGCAGCTTATGAACCAGGCCGTCCACAGTCACCTGTCCCTCCGCCATGGCCTCCAAAAGACTTGCCTGGGTTTTCGGGGAGGTTCTGTTGATCTCATCCGCCAGCAGAATCTGGCTCATGACCGCCCCCGGCCGATACTCAAATTCATTGGTTTTCATATTGTAGATAGAGACTCCTGACACATCACCCGGCAGCGTATCAGGTGTGAACTGGATCCTGCCGAAGCTGCCCTCCATACTCCTTGCAAGGACACTGGCCAGCGTCGTCTTCCCGACTCCTGGCACATCCTCCAGGAGAATATGTCCTCCCGCGAAAAGACAGATCAGCAGGTTCTCCACCACCTCCGCCTTGCCGATGAAGACACAGTTTATATTTTCTTCCAGTTTCTTTGCCAGAGCAAACTCGTTCATAGATTTATTTCACCTCTTTGCTGTAAGCGATGTCTACGTTTATAAATTAACATAAAAATGAGGTGCATTCAAGTGCGCCCCACTTTTATGTTCCGATGTCTTTTCATAACATACAAAATTTTCCCACATCCTCATTATCGGGATGTCGTTTCTTGTTGCTTAACCTTTTTCTTTCTGCCAATTATCATCCGTACAATCAGAAGCAGGAGTAATGCTGCTGCACCGACAGTGCCAGCCACTATGATAAGGATATTGGCTTCTGTTTTCACAATGCCGAAAATCTCCTTGCTGCCAGTCATGTTCACCTGAAGATACTGTCCTCTGTTTTTGCTTTCCAACTGTGTCCAGACGCCATCTGACAGCCCCCACACCTGAGCATTTTTATAGGGATTCAGCAATCGTACCGCAAGAATGTCACCGTCCTCAATGTCACTGTTTTCCAGCGAAACTTCGTACATCACATGCTCTTTTCCCTTTGCTTGTTCCGGAGGAGCTAAACTGATTTGCTTGACTTTCAACACCGTATCTTCCGTAAAGGCCTGTTCCACGAGGGCATAAGGCTTTTGATACTCCCCCTCCGTATCCTCTATATCCTTTTCGTCGCTCACCACCACGCGGACATTATCATGGTATTCTCCCTGGATCACCAGATTTCCATTCATCACCGCACCAGAATGATCCGGCCAGACCCCATAGCATCCTTCTTTCGCAGGAATTTCAGGATAGTGCAGCCCTGCGAGACTTTCTCCAAACGCTACTTCCTCCGTACCCAGATACATATCCTCCACCCTGTAAATCACCTTGAGGTGACGGAATTCCCCGGGAATCCCTTCCACTGCAAGAAGCTCCTGATAACTGACGGGCTCCGCAATTCCAACATAACTGATATTATCGATTCCATAGAGCACATCATCTACATAGTAATTCCTGCAGACATTTGCCTCTGCGCCCTCTTCCGGATCTGATTGCTCCGCTATCTGTCCCGCAATTGCTCCCTTCCTGCCCGCAGCAGCTTCCACATTTACTATGGCATAGCAATCTTTCAGTGTATTCGCATAACCCGCAATGCCACCCACATTCTTGCCGCCGGAGACATCACACAGGGAGAAACACCTCCGGATCACGGTCAACGACTCACCGCAAATGCCGCCCACATAATCCCCTTCCGTGCTCTCCACACTTCCATAACTCTCGGCACCGATCACAATGCCATGGGCCATATAGCCTACAATGCCGCCTGCACCGTCCTTCTTAGCTGTGATATAACCTTCATTGACGCAGTTCTGAATAATGCATTTCATAATAAATCGCCGGCCAATTTCGTAATCTATGCTTCCCGCTGCATTATCCTCGGGATCCTCCTCATCAATAGCCATGGAGCCTGCGATACCGCCAATATTGATATCTCCCTTGACAACTCCCTTATTTGTACAGGAGTCGGCCCGGCCAGTGGTGATGAAATCGATCTCATCATCGGATACCTCCTCATACAACTCCTCGACGCTAAGCCCATTGTAGCCGGACAGATTATCCGCAAGCAAATTAAAGACTACATTCATCTGATCATTCACTGCTTTCAGATCCGCATTTACCAGATCAGAGTAGTCTGATGCATTCTGGCTGAGACTTTTCAGACTGTCTGAGATTCCCCGGAGCTGTCCGTACAGATTCTCTCTGCTTTTATTAAACTCATCCCCCAGAACCACAAACTTAAGTTTAGGCTGTTTACTCAGATAATTGACAATGTCCCTTGTCCTGTTCGTTGCGTTTTTCATAGAATCAGCCATACTCTGCAGATAGTCCATAGCAGCTTCCAGGTCCTGCCGCACCTCATCAGAGGATGTGTTCAGGTCCAGCTGACTAAGATTGTTCAGCGTCTTGACAGCTGATTCTTCTATGCTCTGAGATTCACCTGCCAGAGCAGCCATCTCACTTACGAGCACTTGCTGCTCTAAGCCAGTTAGCTCGCTCCACTCCTTGACGGAACCGTCCCCATTAGTGATAATCCCATTTATTCTATCGGCAGATTGGCTCAACTGCCCGGTACCCTCCTGTAGGCTGCCCACAGCCACCGACACGCCCTCCTGTTCAGCCAGTCCTATCTTTCCAATATCCCCGCCACTGACGCTGGGCAAATCTCCCGCACCTGCATCCTTTACGGCCTGATCCATCATATCACTGAAATGCTCAAAAGCCTCTCCGGCTGCTGACAGATCCTCCACCACAGCCGGCATCTGACTGACGATATAATCCATACGAACGCTGAGTTCATGAATCTGCTTAACGTTTGTGTCTGCAAAATCCGTCAGCTGGTTTGCCAGATCATGACCTGAGTTAAGTGCCCCATCACCGTAAGCATTCAGGTTATCCAAGTCCGCTTTCACAGCGTTTTTCCCTGCCTGCAGATCCTCCAGCGTCCTGCCGATCAAGTCATGAAGCTTGTTGACAGCATTGCGCAGGGATTCCGCCTCGTCCACCTCAATGTAGGGCTCCATCTGTCCTACAATACCGCCCACATCCTTCCTGCCATATACTTCACCTGTGTTCACACAAAGGGATACTACACCGGCCTGTCTGCCGACAATACCGCCGATATTATAGCCAGTGTGCTCATAGCCCACTTTACCGTAATTGAAGCAGTTACTGATGGTGCCGTCCGAATAGCCGGCAATGCCGCCCGTATCCACTCCACTGTAAAATTCCACGTTCGAGTCAGAGGAATTGATGCCAAGAAGCAGCCCACTCCCCATCTCATCGTCCTCCTCTACCCAATTACTGTCGTCATTGATTCCAGAGTGATTATAACACCAGCTCACGGTGCCATGGTTTGTGCCAACTATACCGCCCGTCATATAATAACCGGCCACATGTCCATTGATGTCACAGCCCACAATAAATCCAGTGACCGCATTGGTGCCCGCGATCCCGCCCACCGTATCTCTGCCATTTATGCTTCCCACAAAACTACAGTTTCGTATCGTGCCATAATTTACACCACAGATGCTGCCGATACACTCCTTTTCCTCCGTACCCTCAACATTGCCCCGAAGTTTCAGATTTTTTACCGTACCACTCTGAGCTATGTAGCGGAACAGACCACCAACATACCCGTCTCCTACGCTATGAAAGCCGGAGATGGTATACCCATTGCCATCGAATATACCCCCGAATATGGGAATCATCCCAAAGTCTACCCCACTTAGGTCAATATCCTGCTCCAATATCACATATTTCCCTACAGACCAGGAATCCAGATAACATTGCTCCGCAAATGCCACAAATTCCTCGACTGTACTAATCCTGAGTACTTCATATTCCGGCTGAGCATCAGTTTCTTCTGTGACATTCTCTGTTGTTTCATCAGGTGCGGCTATGATGCTTTGAGTCGGAAACATACTGAGTATAAGAGCAAAAGCCACTCCTGTCGCTACAACCTTAACTATCTTTCCATTCCCTCTCATTTTGTCACCTCAGCACTTTCGCCTTCGTCTTCCTTCTGTAGCAACATCTCCAGATCACTGCCATCATCCTCTCTTTGCTCTAGTTTTCCCATATTGACAAACAAGCTGGCTTCTCCACGCAAAAAGCCGTGCATCTCGCCTATGATCGTACCATTTATCTGCCCCTGAACGATTCCGTCAACCCGCATAAGTCCTGCTGTCCGCTCCAATTTCAGCGGAATAGACACTGCAAAGGAAGTTTTGTCTATGATTTTTTCGCCCAACAGGAGAATCTGCGGCAGTACAAACATAACAATGATGATGGAAATGATAGTTCCTCTGCCTAAGCACTGACCAATGCCACAGATAGCTCCATCCGAAGACATCTTTCCTATAAAAATACCTGCCAGCGCCAGCATGGAACCGGAGGTGACTATGGTGGGAAAAGCAAAGTTCATGGTCTCAATAATAGCATCACGTTTGGACATCTTATCCTTTAGCTCCATAAAACGCCCTGAAATCACAATGGCATAGTCAATGTTGGCACCCATTTGGATGGAACTGACAATCAAATAGCTCATAAAGAACAAATTCTTCCCCTGAATTGCCGGGAAGGAGAAATTGGTCCAAATGGCGCCTTGTATGATCATAATCAAAAGCACCGGCATACCTGCAGACATAAAAGTGAACAACAATACCACCAGCACCGCCAGAATAGATACCACATTTACTACAGTGTTGTCTGTCTGAAAGGTCTTGTACAGGTCATACTGACTGGTGGCCTCGCCCGGAATCAGAATGGGATCTTCGTAGTACTTATTTGCGATCTCATGCATCTCATCCAAAAAGGCAAAGGTCTCATCCCCTTCTTCCGGCAAATTCAGGTAAATCAGCATACGGCTGTACTCCTGGCCCTGCAGCTGGTCCAGGGCTATCTGCATCTGAGAATGGGCATCCTCCAGAGTCTCCATCATATCGTCCTCCAGAGTCACATATCCCTCAT
>JAFLRN010000022.1 GCA_022511385.1 Acetatifactor sp. | reverse complement strand
GGAGCCACCTCTTTGGTGGGCAAGGAATTTAGAAAAAGGAATGCCCGTGATTCCGCAGGCGACACTCGCGGACTTCCATGTAGCGCCTTAGTGATACGTCAACCACAGCAATATCCATTACAAGCTCTCCGGCCCGGAAATCACTCCTGTGACCGCACTGGCCGCAGCCACAGCCGGGCTTGCCAGATAAATTTCGGAGGTCACATGTCCCATGCGGCCCACAAAGTTGCGGTTGGTGGTGGAGACGCAGCGCTCTCCCTCAGCCAGAATGCCCATATAGCCGCCCAGGCAGGGACCGCAGGTGGGGGTGCTCACAATAGCCCCCGCCTCGATAAAGGTCTTGAGAAGTCCTTCTTCCATAGCCTGCATGTAAATGGCCTGAGTAGCAGGAATTACGATGCAGCGCATTCCCTTTGCAACATGTCTGCCCTTCAGAACCTCTGCCGCGATGCGCAGGTCGTCAAGCCGCCCGTTGGTGCAGGAACCGATCACAACCTGGTCAATGGAAATGGAATCCATGGTCTGGATTTCTTCCATAGTATGGGTGTTCTCAGGCAGATGAGGGAAGGAAACGGTGGACTTAAGGGTGCTTAAGTCGATGGTATACTCCTCATCATACACCGCATCAGGATCCGCTTCGTAAATCTTATAGCTTCTGGTGGAATGCTCCTTCATGTACTGCTCTGCCAGAGCGTCCACAGGGAAAATGCCGTTCTTTCCGCCGGCCTCAATAGCCATATTGGCAATGGTAAAACGGTCATCCATACTTAAGTTTGCAATACCGTCTCCCACAAATTCCATAGATTTATACAGCGCGCCGTCCACACCGATCATGCCGATGATGTGCAGGATCACATCCTTGCCGCTGACCCACTTGGCGGGCTTGCCGGTCAGGTTGAATTTGATGGCAGCGGGTACTTTAAACCAGGCCTTTCCGGTGGCCATGCCCGCAGCCATGTCAGTGCTGCCAACACCGGTGGAAAATGCCCCCAGAGCGCCGTATGTACAGGTGTGGGAGTCTGCGCCAATAATGACGTCTCCTGCCACGGTGAGGCCTTTCTCCGGCAAAAGCGCATGTTCGATGCCCATCTCTCCCACTTCAAAATAATTGGTTATCTCATTCTTGCGTGCAAATTCACGGACACACTTGCAGTGTTCCGCGGATTTGATATCCTTGTTGGGCACAAAGTGGTCGGGCACCAGCGCGATCTTATCCTTGTCAAACACGCCCTTTTTCGTAAACTTATCCATTTCCTTAATGGCCACGGGGCTGGTGATGTCGTTGCCAAGCACCAGATCCAGGTTGGCCTCGATGAGCTGGCCTGCTTCCACCTTTTCCAGTCCTGCGGCTGCGGCCAGAATTTTTTGAGTCATTGTCATTCCCATATGCTTCATCCTTGCCTTTCTGTAAATATTCTACAAAACATGATAACATAGTCGGTGGGATTGTTCAAATATAAGTTATTGATTTATATTTACTATAACATATCCCACTACTGCTCAATGTAAAAAATCAAGACTCTCGAACCTTCCTGTTCGTGCAGTTGATTAAAATTCAATTTTTAAGGTTTCACCTTCCACATTCACTCCTGCACTTTTACTGATGGGCAGTTTCTGATCGGCGGTGTAGCCGAGCGTCTGTCCCGGTGACAGAACAGCATGTGAATTGACTATGTAATCTACAATATTCAAAAGCAGCATGTGAATATCTGTGGCGGGCTGGGAGCTGTCCACAACCTCAAGTTCCTCGTGTCCGAAGCACCGCAGGCCCGTTGTATAGCCGCAAACACCCTTTTCGCTCCTGCCGATCCCCACGAATACCAGATTCAACATGGGAAAGCCCCCGTTTTTCATTTCTTCCGCCACTGGGATATAATAATCAGGCAGCAAAACCGTTCCATTTGTGTACACGCCCAGAGCATTGGGTGCTTTCAGGCATGTGGAAACAATTTTCGCAAAGAGTTCACCCCGCTTTTTGTATTCCTTATGTCCTCCCATCTGCATTACCGATACCACGATATGAGCAACATGTTCCTTGGCTGCCTCCACTGCTTCCTGGGTTTTCATAAAGTTAGTCTGCGCGTGATATTCAGCCTCGCCGCCCGGAATGGGCGCTTCCATCAGCATTGCCATTGCGACGCCATCCACATGAAAACTCAGGGCAAGAGAGCCATCCTCCCTGGACTCGTCGGTACATTCGATCTCCCATTCCTCCTTTAACGTCTTCTTGAAATTCTCCACATCCCATTCCGCTGTTGAGAGAAGAACAAAACCAAGGAATGGCCCTGGTTTGGGCTGCTGCATCTGTTCCTGGCCCTGCTGCATCCAGTACTGGCGAACAAACTGAACCAAATCTTTTGCCTTTTTCTGGGCAGAGGCAGGATCATAGTCTGACAGATCGCTGTAAATATGGCCGCAATGTCCAAGTCCGTCCCCCACATAGCCACCGCAGACGCCAATCATCCATTTGCCGAGAAGACTTTTCTTAAACTTGAATATGTAATAATGCAGATCATCCAGATCAAACTCGCCGGCACATTCAATTTTTGCCGGAGCTTTACCCAACTCATTGGGATGGGTCAGCCACTCTGTCATAACTTCCTTTGCTGCATTCATTTGGTTTTGGTTCATGGCAAATTCCTCCTGTATAGTTCCTGCGCAACTTCAAGTTGTTGAAATACCTATATTAGATATCCTACTCATTAAATGAAATAAAAAGAGCGGTAAAACCGCCCTTTTATATTACACCACCGTTAAGGTTGTAGTCAACTATTTACCCCTATATGATTACCCGTATATGATGCTGTGGATGTGGTCTCGGTATTTACCCTTTCTCAAGCCTCTCAACAATCTCCTTAAACCAGTCCTTATCTCTCCAGCAGTCAAATGCACTGTCCATCAAGCCGCTTCCGTCAAACTCGTTAAGTAGAATCTGCGCCCAGCTCTTGGTGTGGTTACGGGAGGTGTTGTCCATATTATACTCCCATCCGCTTTCACCGAAAACAGTCGCTTTATGAACAAACTGATCAGGCAGATTGTCAAAGTCAATGGCACACTTAGCTGCCGCCTCAAGGTGTTCCCTGGCCTTTATCTCGTCATCCCTGATGTTTGTATAGAGCTTAGCAAGCCAATAGTGGCGGTCTTTGATGTAAACATTATAGAACCCATAGAAACCGTCGTCAAAAATGAGGTCATACAGCTTCAGATATAGCTCGTGGAGGCTGATATACCTCTCATAGTTGCCTCTGTCATAACAACAGAGGTAATAAAGCTCCTTTGATATCAACTCAAGGTAAGTTGTAATATTGCTAAAGGACAATCTTTTTCCTTCGTCGGCCTTATCTTCTGAGCAGTTAATATGGCTGAGCAGCACGTTACTAGTGATATAGACATCGGAAGCGTTTTTGGCATATTCCCTCGCCTCGTTAAAGCGTCCTCTGCCCGGAAGATTCAGAACAAGTATCTGGGTAGCTCTGTCGCGGAGATAATTGTCTGTTGATTCCTTAAGTATCCTTTCGCCAATAGCGATGATTTCATCAATTGTCTCATCGGTCTTCTCATTGCTGAACCAAAAGTGAAGCGCGTCCATCAGTTCTCCCTGACATTCAAGATTGTTCGGAAACTCTTCACACGCTTTGCGCCAGATGGCTATCAGCTCGTCGATCTTGCCGATGCGGTAAAGTTCCTTGCCCTTTTCCTTATAGCTATCGATAATCTCTTTTATTCTTATCTCCCCCACGCCCAAAAGGTCGTCTACTGTAACACCATAGTAAGCAGCTATACGTGGGAGCAGGACCGTATCGGGGATACTCTCCCCACGCTCCCATTTTGAGACCGCCTGATAACTGATATTGAGAAATGATGCCAGGTCTTCCTGCGTATTGCCGCGCTTTGCCCTGAGCTCGCGCAGCTGTTTGTCGATTATAATATCCATAATGTGATCCTCCAAATGATGATTGTGAACTAAGCGCTTGTTCTGATGATACAACAGAGAGCACGCTCTACGCACTATCTATTGTAAAATAATTATAGCCGTTATTACTTAATCAAAGCAATAACGGCTTAGATGAAAATCAGTTGTAAAATTCTATGGCGAGTTGAGTGTTTCTTTACGCCTTCCACACCGTCGTCGCCTTAAACAGATCCCCGTCCGCCTCCAGCTCCAGTCTCCCGCCCTGAAGCTCCGCAAAGCTTTTTGCAATAGCAAGCCCCAGTCCGCTGCCCTCGGTATTGCGGGATTGGTCGCCCCGGACAAAACGCTCCATCAACTCAGAGGCATCCACGGTGAGTTCTTGTGCTGAGATATTTTTTATAGTTATGACAACTGTGTCATTTATTTGAAAGCCGTTGATATAAACCCGTGTGCCGTGAAGAGCGTACTTGGCAACATTTGAGAACAGATTCTCATAGATCCGATAGGTCTTCTGGCTGTCAAGAGACAGTGTGATCTTCTCATCCGTCAGGTTCATACGGATATCAAGCTCCGCCTCGTCCAGTTTATCTTGCATCTCATAGCTCACCTGCTTCACAAGGTTCATAATGTCCACAGGCATAAGATTTAATGTCACATTCCTGGAAGTTGCCTTGCTGACCTCAAACAGATCCTCAATCAGCGCTTTGAGTCTTAAGGACTTACGCTCCAGGGTATCCAGATAATCCGTCCTCTGCTCTTCCGTCAGGCCCGGATCCTTTAAGAGGTTCACATAGGTGATGATAGCCGTCAGGGGCGTTTTCAGATCGTGGGAAACATTCGTGATCAGCTCCGCCCTCATGCGCTGGCTTTTTACCTCCTCGTCAACTGCCTTCTTAAAGCCGTTCTGGATCTTGAGAATCTGGGGTTTTAAAGGTTCAAACACTCCGATATCTTCCTCTATGGATACATTTAAATTTCCTTCCGCCATCTCGTCCACCGCCTTCAACAAAACTCTATATCTTTTCTGAAGATCGCCAAAGTATCTCTTCAGCAGAAAATACAGCACGATGGAATAAACTACTACAATTACAAGCCCCCCCAGCCAGATGACGCTGATAACAGTTAAGATCAGAGCATTGATGACCACTACCTTTTTTAAGGTATTCAGGCTGTCCTCAGTGAGGTCCACATGGATAAAATAATGGTATATTTTAAGCATCTGACGCTTTAAAAAACGGAAAAAACGCCATATCAAGGTGCGCTCCTTCAAATATCTGCGCAGTCCCAGTCCCCGGATTGCCCTTAAACTGATGCCGAGATACCAGGCGCACAGGAAGAATACCGTCAATGCAATTATATTCGCTCCAAACACCGGGATTTGAGCCAGTTTTGAATAATATGGATGACCTAAAAAACTCGCCAACGCCGATGCTGCCTGACCGCCTGCAACGTGAACCACCATTTCTAACATCACTGAGGCAAATCCCAAAAGGATACATCCGGCTGCCACCAACACTTCCAGGGGTAAAGAACACCATCTTTTCTCCAGCCCGGGCCGAACATTTCCCAAAGGCAGGATCAAACTTAAGACAAACACCACTGACACAAACAGGATCAAATAATTAAGTGCGCCCGCCAGATCATACAAGTACCATGAGTCATATCCCAAACCATATGCGCTATAATAATACAAAGTACCTCCCAAACCAAGAGAAACGTCGTGAAACCATACATCATACATAAGAGCGTTATTGTTCTCCCAGTCCGTTTTCGAAACAGCATATGTGACAGTGCAATCTACAGGTGCCGTCAATACAATCTCGGAATCCGCATCAAGGTGCAGACCTCCCTTTGGCGCTCGCATAGCCATCTTTCTCAGCGACGCCGTATCATTCCCCCGGATCTCTTCTCCCACCGACATATAGCCGGCACTGTCAAAGACAAAACTAAGCAAAAAGTAGCTTTTATCCGACAGGGCCGCAAGCTCTGTCTCCGACATATTGGTGACATAACAGTCCGTCTTATTGCTGCGGATGATATATCCGTATGCATCGTTCAGCAAAGCGAAGTTTGCATCTATGTTTATAAATGCGTCTGCCAACAATTCATTGGTATACATGTCAAGCCAACGATTATTTTGTGTCACATACAAATCCATATAATCCGCCTGGAGATGATTTTCCCTATTATAAAGCTCCTTGTAAAGAACATAGGTATTCTGATAGAGCCAGCATATGTTTGCAAATGTATCTAATGACTTCTGAGTCATTTTTTCCACTCTCGACTGGAATAGTCCGTAAAGTGCCGTATAGATCACAGCTGCCGCCAAACACACCAGAATTCCCCTGTACAGCCAGGTCCGAGCTCCCTTTTCCTTATCGACGATTTGTTCACGCTTTATTTCCGTCATATAAAGTCAATCCTTTCAACAACACTTCTATTGCCTGTCAATCTTATATCCCACACCCCATACTACCTTCAGATACTTGGGATTTCTGGGATCCAGCTCTATCTTTTCCCGGATATTTCTCACATGCACCATAATGGTGTCCGTGTTCACCGCCTTCTCATTCCATACCCGCTCATAAATCTCATCCGAAGAAAATACCCTGCCCGGGTTCTTGATCAAAAGCTGCACGATCTTAAACTCCATGGGTGTCAGCTTTACCGGTTCCCCGTCCACCGTCACCTCCACAGTGTCTTCATTCAGTTCCAGACCGCCGATGGTATAAATATGATCCCTTGGAGCCTCCCCGTCCAGCGCATCCAGATATTTGGAATACCGACGCAGATGTGAATTCACTCTGGCTAACAGTTCCAGCGGCGTAAAGGGCTTTGTCACATAGTCGTCAGCCCCCATGTTAAGCCCCATGATCTTGTCAACCTCCTCGGACTTCGCAGAAAGCATGATCACAGGAAATTCGTAGTTCTCTTCCCTCAGCTTCATCAGCATTGTAACTCCGTCCATGACGGGCATCATAATGTCCACGATGGCAAGGTGCAGATTCTCCCTGGAAATGACCTCCAGGGCTTCTCTTCCGTTGGCTGCCTGAAACACCTCGTAGCCTTGATTTTTCAGGTAGATTTCTATTCCTTCTCTGATCTCCTTATCGTCCTCAACCACCAAAATGCGATATTTGCCTTCCATTTTCTGTTCCCCTTATCAAGCTTCTTTTATCTTTATTCCCACGAGCAATGAGCCAAGCAACCGTGCTTGCATGGAGGCCTAGTGAATGCCTCCAGGGATAAATACCCCACAGTCCTTCTACGATGCAAGCTTGATACCCAGTCGTTTGCTGCAGGGTATTTGACTGGCTCATACCGGTATGTTACTGCATCGCCACGCTTTTCGCCTGTGCAAACTGCAGCTTAATTGTATTATAATAACTGACCACCTACATGGCAACTGCATCTTCCCGATAGCGCAGAACCATTTTCTCCTTTGGTCTTGATCATAGTATAGAGGGGAAATCTTAATGGAAAGTGCAGGGAAAACTAAAGATTTTCTGTAGAATTGGTTTAAATTTATTTGTTTTCAGATTTTAGTTTTGTGGCAAGTCACGGGCAGAGCACGCTGAGAGGAAGGGCACCTCTCAGCGGCCGCTTCGCTCGTCGTGATTTTGCAGCAAGTCACGGGCAGAGCACGCTGAGAGGAAGGGCATCTCTCAGCGGCCGCTTCGCTCGTCAAATAAAAAATGACACTCTCATTCAAGCAAGCTTGATGAGAGTGCCCTTTTTTACTTGACTCTGCCCTTACGTCAGTTGTTGATGAGCTTATCTTCTTCGTTGTTCCAGCTGTACAGCTTTCTGATGTCCTCTCCGACCTTCTCGGAAGGATGCTCGCTTGCCAGCTTTCTCATGGCCTTGAAGTGAACCTGCTTGCCTGCGGGGGACATATCCAGCAAAAACTCCTTTGCGAAGGTGCCGTCCTGGATGTCGCTCAGGATCTTCTTCATAGCCTTCTTGGTGTCCTCGGTGATGATCTTGGGACCGGTGATGTAGTCGCCGTACTCGGCGGTATTGGAGATGGAGTACCTCATGCCTGCAAAGCCGCTTTGATAGATCAGATCAACGATCAGCTTCATCTCATGGATACACTCGAAATATGCGTTTCTCTCGTCATAGCCAGCCTCAACCAGGGTCTCAAAGCCTGCCTGCATCAGGGCACATACGCCACCGCACAGCACAGCCTGCTCACCGAACAGGTCGGTCTCAGTCTCGGTGCGGAAAGTGGTCTCAAGGACGCCTGCTCTCGCGCCGCCGATGCCCAGTGCATATGCCAGTGCCAGATCCTGTGCCTTGCCGGTAGCATCCTGCTGAACTGCTACCAGACAGGGTACACCCTTGCCTGCCTGATACTCGCTGCGAACGGTGTGACCGGGGCCCTTGGGAGCGATCATGGTAACGTCAACGTCTGCGGGAGGTACGATGCAGCCGAAATGAATGTTGAAGCCATGGGCAAACATGAGCATGTTGCCTGCCTCCAGGTTGGGCTCAATGTCCTTCTTGTACAGGTCAGCCTGCTTCTCGTCGTTGATCAGGATCATAATGATGTCGGCCTTCTTTGCAGCCTCTGCGGCATTGTACACCTCAAAGCCCTGCTTTACAGCCTTGTCCCAGGACTTGGAGCCCTCGTACAGACCGATGATCACGTGGCAGCCCGAATCCTTCAGATTCAGCGCATGCGCATGTCCCTGGCTGCCATAGCCGATGATCGCGATGGTCTTGCCCTCCAGCAGGGACAGGTTACAGTCTTCCTGATAAAAAATCTTTGCCATTTCTTTTTTCCTCCATTTTGTTTCTTTAAATAATATAAATAATTAATATTTTATATCTCACAGATATAACAATACACTATGTAACAACGCTAATTTGCTGCCTCGAGCAATTTCCTATTTTCTGTACTTGTACCCCATGCGTCAAGGGTCACCTGGTAAGTTTCAGAAATCTTGTCGTCGAGCGCTTTCAATTCTTTTTTGATATCAATCTGACTTGCTCTTAAAGCATCAGTCTGGGATTCAAGTTTGTCAAGCCGGTTGTCGATTGTATCAAGCCTTTTATTTATAGGTGCCAGCTTTTGATCCAACTTCTCATCCAGCTTATGGTCCAGTTTCTCATCCAGCAAATTTGCTATGGCCTGCAAATCTTCAGTTGTCAATGTCAATGCCATTATGATGTCCTTCTCTCAACCTTGTTGTTAATCGGTCATCAATCAGTCATCGATAAAGATTATCTTATCCGTTCCGCGTCCAAGGCCTGCGATACCGGTCCTTGCAAGCTCCAGAATCTCGTAGCCGTCCAGAAGACTGATAAACGCGTCAATCTTCTGCTGGTTACCAGTGAGCTCAATCATCAGGCTCTCGGGAGCCACATCTATAATCTTTGCACGGAAGATATCCGCCACGGAAATAACACTCTGGCGCTGTTCTGCGGCTGCGCGAACCTTTACCATGATAAGCTCACGGTACACGCTCTCGTCAGGCTTCAGTTCCCTGATGTCCCTCACGTCCACAAGCTTGGCCAGCTGCTTTTCGATCTGCTCCAGAATTTCGTCCGCGCCGGAGGTCACAATGGTGATCCGGGTGTACCTGGGATCTGCGGTCACGCCTGCGGTGATGCTTTCAATATTGTAGCCTCTCCGGGAAAATAAGCCGGTAATCCGGCTCAGCACGCCGGAGGTATTATTTACAAGCAGCTGATATACTTTTTTCTGCATGATTCTCACCTTGTTTTCAGATTCTTCGTTAAAAATGTTTATTTCCATCTAGATTATTAATATAGCAAGTTCCTTTAGGAATGTCAACTAAAAACCATTCTCACAAGTTTTTCGCAAAGTTCCCCATCAAATATAGCCGCAGCAATCAGTCGATCCTGAAACAACTTACATGCTTCAGCTCTGTTCTCTTCCTCCAGGTCAATCATTGGGAACAGCAGAAAAAACAAAATATCACCATTTTTATTGTCCAGAAGAGATTTTATTGTATGAAATGAAAGAGGCTGTAATGTCATCGAATGTGGACCTATGTTTCCAATTTCTGCTCCGTCCAGATAATAGTATGTATCACCGGGATGAAACTCAATTTTCAACGTTTTGTCCATTGTTCCTATGTAGACTTCCAGATAGGTCGGCTCATCCAGATACCCGTCACACTCGTCAATAATGCCCTCATACCAGCCGGTAAATTCATTCCAGTATTCCCAATCGCCAGCCTGAATAATCTCTTCTTCCATATCCCATATGGACATATCCAATTCCTCACAATAGCACTCACTATAACCGATTAAAAAATACCCACGCCAAAAAGGTTTATTATCAAAGTATATTTCCTCAATACGCACTCTATCCATGTATTATCCCCGTTACAAGTATATCAAAAGCGCTACTTCTTGTCATATTTAGAAACAATATCTTCCGGCCGCTCTGCATTTTCATCTCTAATCCATTGGCCATCCTGATAGGTATAGCAATAGATACCTATGTCGGCGGACTGAGTCCAAATATTATAAGAGTCGCTTTCCCAGCAAATGCCCCAGAAGTCCCATGATCTTGCCGGACAAAAATTCGCGACAAATTCATCGGTTTCAGCATCATAAACAGAAACAACTATAACAGGCCAAGGGCCCTCCTCATCCACAGTTTGAACAGCATAATACTTATTGTCATAGCTATAAGTTTTGTATGGAGTAAAGGATCCCCATTTTTTTGCCCATTCTTCTTCCGATTCTTCTTCCGATACTTCAAAAGAATAGTTACAGGCACTTAAACTAAAACCTAATAGAAAGACAAACAAAAGTATGATGATTACACGTTTCCCAATACGCATCATTAACCCTCGTCATTCTCGCAGCACTTAGCCAGCGCCAGCGTCCCGGTGCGGGCCACCTCTGCAATACTGATGGTACGCAGCATCTCAATAAGCAGCTTCACTCTCTCCGGGGTATCACAGATCTGCAGCATCATAAAATGCTTGGACATATCCACGATCTCCGCCTTCATGATCTCGCAAAGCTCCATGATCTCCCGGCGGTTGTTCTTGTTGTATTTTACCTTGATCAGCATCAGCTCCCGGGCAATGCACTGCTGCTCGGAATAGGTGTTCACCTTGATTACATCAAGCTTTTTGTTCAGCTGCTTCTCAATCTGCTCGATGGTGCGCTCGTCGCCGCTGCTGACAATGGTCATGCGGGAGGTGGCGTGATCTTCGGTTTCGCCCACCGCGAGACTGTCAATATTGAAGCATCTGCGGGAAAACAGCCCTGCCACCTTGCACAACACACCGGAGCGGTTTTCCACCAACACGGAATAAATTCTTCTTTTCATACTAATCCTCTTTTCACTAATCCTCTATTCAGTCATCCTTTGCATATTTACAACATGCCGCAGCAACAATGCAATCATTCCACAGAAATTATACTATAACTAACATCCTTCCGGACATAATCTGTGCTTCTGTGATAGCATCCTCTATTACCTAGAAGCATTTTTTCACTTACACCAAGTCCATGGGATCAATCACACACTCAAGCAGCATGGACACATCATCCTTCAAAAAGGCCTCTATGGTTTCATCACATTTCTCCATGTTCTCAAGTCTCAGAAACGGAATCCCATAAGCCGCGGAAAGCTTCTCCAAGTCCGGGCTGCCCGACAGATCCACCACCGAGTAATTGTCCTTGTAGGTAAAATGCTGGTACTGGCGCACCATTCCAAGGTAATTGTTTTTTAAAACCACGATCTTTACCGGAATATCATGCTGGCACATGGTCGCAAGCTCCATCATGGACATCTGGAAAGAGCCATCCCCACAGACAGCCACCACCTGTCTGTCCGGCATCGCAACCTTGGCGCCCATGGCGGCGGGAATGGAATATCCCATGGTTCCCATACCGCCTGAAGTCAGAAACCGTCCCTTTCTCACCTTTGCATAGCCGCAGGACCAAATCTGGTTCTGTCCCACATCCGCCACATAGACAGCATCCTCCTGCATTCTGTCGGTGAGCCTTGAGATAAATTCCGCAGGATCCACATAGGCCGGATCAGGATTGCGTTTTCTCGCCATATCTGCCCGGAATCCCTGAAGTATCCCAATCCATTCGGAAAAATCACAGGAGAACTCTTCTTTTTCAAAATCGCTAAATATATGTTTCGCATCACCCACCAGGGGAATGGTAGGTCCTGCATTCTTTCCAATCTCAGCCGGGTCCACATCGATATGGACCAGCACTTTATTCTTCGTGATCAGGTCGGGCTGGTTCACCGCACGGTCCGCCACTCTCGCCCCCACCATGATCAGCAGGTCGGATTCATTCATGGCGCGGTTTGCAAAAGCGTCTCCGTTATTTCCCACCATGCCGTAATACATGGGATGCTCCGTGGGCAAAACGCCCTTTCCCATCATGGTGGACACCACGGGAATATTGTGCCTTTCAGCAAATTCCGCAAGTTCGCCCTGGGCATCGCTTAAGATCACGCCGCCGCCTGCACAGATCAGCGGTCTCTTTGCTTTCTCAAGCTCTTTAATGACCTTCTTAATCTGTACCGCATGGCCCTTAACAGTGGGCTTATAGGTGCGCAGCGATACCTCCTCCGGATACTTAAACCGGGAAACAGGCGCATTCTGTATGTCAATGGGTATATCGATCAACACAGGCCCCTTCCGCCCCGTGTTGGCAATGTGAAATGCCTCCTTAAAAATTCTGGGAATATCCTCCGCATTCCTCACAAGATAGCTATATTTTACAAAGGATTCCACCGCACCGGTGATGTCCGCCTCCTGGAACACATCGCTGCCCAGAAGCTCGCTGTTTACCTGTCCGGTGATGCAGATCAGAGGAATGCTGTCCGCAAAGGCGGTAGCAATGCCTGTGATTACGTTGGTTGCGCCGGGTCCTGAGGTTACAGCGCACACGCCGGGCTTTCCCGTCATTCTGGACACGCCGCTGGCTGCATGGGCCGCATTCTGCTCCGTACGGATCAGGATGGTCCTGATGTCCGATTCCAGGATACTGTTATAAAACGGGCAGATGGCTACTCCGGGATAACCGAACACTGTGGTGACACCCTCTGCCTCCAGACATTTTATGATCGCGTCTGCTCCTATCATTTTTACCTCTTTTCTGCCGTCTTGTGACAGCTAAAACTATATATTTGAATTTAATATAACTGCAATGGCGTCGGTCCGCAGATAAACATTCACTTTATCAGATGGTCAGATTCTGTGCTACCCGCACAGCTTCCGCGGCGTCCCGGGAGTAACCGTCCGCGCCGATCTCGTCCGCATAATCCTGGGTGATGACGGCTCCTCCAATCATCACTTTGGCATTCACTTCCTCTTTCTTCGCCAGTGCGATGACCTCCCTCATACGTTGCATGGTGGTGGTCATCAGGGCCGACAGGGCGATGATCTGGGCATTATTTTCTTTTGCCGCCCGGATGATTTCCTCCGCCGGCACATCCTTGCCCAGGTCGATGACCTGGAATCCATAGTTCTTCAACATCAATGCCACCAGGTTCTTGCCTATGTCGTGGATATCCCCTTCCACTGTAGCAATAACAACAACCGGCATATTCTTGGAATCTGTATCCTGCATCAGGAGGGGTTCCAGTACCTGGATAGCGTTCTTCATGGCCTCCGCGCTGGCGATAAGCTGCGGAAGAAAATATTTACCTTTGTCAAACAGCTCGCCCACTTCGTTAATGGCAGGCAGGAGCACATCGTTTAAGAGTGACTGCGGCGCCTGCCCGGCCTCCAGAGCCTCCTTGGTCAGGGCTGCAATACCGTTACGGTTTCCCTTTAAGACCGCATGTTTTATGGCCGGGGCTGAAGGACTCATGCCTGCATATAAGCTGTTTTCTGCCGTACCTGTCTTACCTGTATTTTCATCCTGATGTCTGCTTTCAGCTCTCGCTATATTTACTTGGCCGTCTGCAGGGGTACCCTGTCTATCTGAGCTGACAGATCCGGCACCCAAGGTATTCTTTCTGGTCTGTGGGCATGTTGCGCCTTCAACTGCCGGAGCCATCTGGTCTGCCGACATCTTCCGCCCCAGCTCCTCCTCCCGCCGCTTCCTGTTCTCTGCCACTGTCCCGGCATACTCAATATAACGGAGGTCCGCATCCTCCTTTGCCAGTAACATGTCCGCAGCCAGCGCACAGCTGACCAGCAGCTCCTGGGATGGATTGGCAATTGCCATGGTCAGCCCTTCCCTGATAGCGAGTGAAAGGAATGCCGCATTTACAAAGCTCCTCTCCGGCATGCCAAAGGAGATATTGGACAGGCCGCATATGGTAGCCAGGCCCTTCTCTTTACAGTAACGGATGGTTTCCAGAGTCTCCAGCCCTGCCCGCTTATTGGCCCCAACCGTTGCCACCAGGCCGTCCACCACCACATCATCCTTGTTCAATCCACATTCGTAAGCCCGTTTCAAGACGGTATTTATAATATCTTTTTTCTCCTCCAGGCTCTCCGGCAGCCCCTTATCCGACAGGGGCAGCAGGATGAACATGGCTCCATACTTTTTTGCAATGGGAATTAGCTTCTCATACTTCTCCGTCTCCAGGGAGATGGAATTGATCAGGGCTCTGCCAGGATAATGGCGAAGCGCCGTCTCCAATACCTCCACATGGCTGGAATCCAGGGATAAGGGCAGACTGGTAACACTGCTAACCTCTTCAATCGCCCGCAGCATCATAGCTTTTTCATCAATACCGCTCATTCCCATATTGATATCAAGCACCTGGGCGCCGCACTGCTCCTGTTCCTCCGCAAACTGCAGCACCTTGTCCATGACACCCTCCCGAAGCTGGGCCTGTAGAAGCTTTTTCCCTGTCGGATTGATGCGTTCTCCTACAATGAGAAAACTTCCGTCCATACCAAAGCTCAATGTTTTCCGTTCGGAAGCCAGCACACGGATTCCCGGGTTCCTCCGTTTCGGATGGATTTTTATTTCCCTGCCGAAGGACTCTCTAAGTCCCCGGATAAACTCCGGCGTGGTGCCGCAGCAGCCCCCCAGGATGGTGGCTCCAGCTTCCGTCAGCTGCACCATCTCCTGCACAAATTCCCCGGCATCCATATTATAACAGGTGCGTCCCTGTTCGTCCAGGTACGGCAGCCCCGCGTTTGGTTTCGCTATGATTGGCACGGAGGTTGTGACGGCAGCCATCTCCTCCACAATTTCCCGCATGCGGGCAGGCCCTGCGGAGCAGTTCACACCCACAGCACAGGCTCCCAGGCTTTCCAGCACCACCGCCGCCGTTCTGGCATCAGTGCCGTACAGAGTCCTGCCGCCCTCCTCAAAGGTCATTGTTACCATCACAAGAAGCCCGCAGACCTCCTTCGCCGCGATCAGGGCTGCCCGCGCCTCCCCCAAGCTCATCATGGTCTCCACCACCAGCAGGTCCACTCCCGCCTTTTCCAGAGCCCGTATCTGCTCTTTATATATTTCGATCAGTGTCTCCAGCTCCATACTACCCAGAGGCTTTAGCTGTTCCCCGGTCATGGTCAGGTCACCGGCAACATAGACTCTCCTGTCCCGGACAAAGGACGCAGCCTCTCTGGAGATGGCAACCAGCTCCGTGATCATCTGCTCCATGTTGTTTTCCAGTCCATATTCCGCCAATTTTATGCGATTCGCGGTAAAAGTGGGTGCATAGAGGATATCTGTACCTGCGGTAACGTATTCCTTCTGCAGCGCAAGCATCACATCACGATGCTCCAGGATCCACTGCTCCGGACAAACGCCGGAAGGCATCCCCGCACGCACCAGATTTGACCCGGTAGCGCCATCCAGATATAGATATTGATTTGACAGTCTTTCAAATTCTTCTCTTGTCATGCCGTGATATTGCCTTCCTGTTATCTTAATACTACCTCTTGTAAACAATAACACAATCATACCACAGATGGGTTTTAGTCGTAAAGGGGAGTATTTAACCTTTTCGTGGAAAATAGTTGCGAAATTCTTCGAATTGTGGTACATTTAATAGAGTGTTGCACTTTTTTTGTGAAAACATCGGAGGGTTGACTATTGAAAGAAAAAGTTTGTTTGTTTTTAACCGTGGTACTGACCGTAGTGTCACTCACCGCCTGTGGAGAGGATCCCAAACTGACACAATTCCGCAACAGTGTCGAAAATTTCTGCACCAGGGTTTCTGAAATAGATACCTCTATCAACAGCATTGATGCCCAATCTGATAACGCTGTATCAGAACTTCTCTCCAACCTGGATGAGTTAAACAGTGTATTCCTGTCTTTTGCAGAACTGGACTTTCCGGAGGAGTTTGATTATCTGGAGGAACTGGCGGACAAATCCAGTGAATATATGTCCATAGCTGTGTCCAGCTATCATGAAGCGTACGGAAATAATGCCTATAACGAATCCACTGGCAACTATGCAAAAGAAAATTATTCAAGGGCATATAAATGTATTCAGATCATTATTATCTGTCTCCATGGCGAAACACCGGATGATTCTGATCTAACCTTCGACTAAATCAACTCAAGAGATCATTACAAAAGCGGTCCGGAACCCCCGAACCGCTTTTTATGTCTTTCAAATCATTACGATGTCAAAACACATCCTCAGCACATTCTTTAGCAGGAAATTGAACCCGATAATGACCAGCATCCCATACATATAGCCCGGACGGAATTTCATTCCCATATTTAAGCCAAACAGATGCAGTTTAGCCGCAGTCCAGCTGATCATAAACGCAAGATAAACACCTGCCATATAGGGCACCAGCGGATGATACCATAAAGCTTGAAGCATATGTCCATGCAATAACGCATCTACGGAACGAGTTCCGCCACAGCCCGGACAGTACAAGCCAAAAAAACGCCAAAATAAACACTGGCTCTGGGAAAGGTCCCTGCCAGACACAAAAAGTAGAAAAAGCGGAATTGCTGCAGTCGCCGCTCCCAAAATTACAAGCCCTATTCTATACAGTTCTTTTTCAAGAGTTCCCTGCATCTCCACATATCCCTGTCAGTATCCATAATATGCCATCATCGCCCATATGTATGTATCTGAATTGATAGACATTATGAGATCCATAATGAAAATCAACAGAATAAAAGCATTAAATACAATTCCAATAATAGAACAGATCAGCCCTGCAATGCCAATACCGCTTTTGCTTCTAGAGTTTCCGATAATGGCGCAAACCAAGCCTGGAATCGCAAATATCACTCCCATCCCTAAACAACAGCAGACCAGAATAGACGCAATGCCCAGCACCAAGCTTGCGATATGAAGTCCGTTGGTATACTCATTCGGTCCTTCCTGCGTTGCCACCTGATAAGGCATATTCGCGGTATAATCCTGATAATAATTGTTCTGTGGCACGGAATTGTTTATTAATCCCGCATTGTCCTGAGGCGCGGAATTATTTATAGATCCCGTATTGTCCTGATAATAATTTCTTTCGTCCATTCCTTTTCACATTCAACCTTCATATATACTGCCATAATATAGAGTAAACGGTCTGTAAATCTATTCTTTAAAATAAGAGATGATCTCAGCCAACTCTGCAGCAAGCGAATTGATCTCCTGGGTAGACTGACTCAACTGCTCCATGGAAGCGGCCACAATACTTGCCGAAGCTGTGGTTTCCTGGCTGGATGCCGCATTCTCCTGGGACAATGCGGACAGGTTCTCCACAATACCTTCAATGTTTATGCGGATCATATTGATCTTATCGATTTCTGCCTGAACAGCCATAGTATTTTCGAACATCTTATTCACATTGTCAAGCATGGTGTTAAAATCTTTTTGGGTAACCTCCAGCTTGTCGATCTGATTTTTTGTGTTTTGATTGAGTAGCGCTGTCAACTCAGAAGTCTCTGCGATATTCGCAACCAGCTCTTTAATGATCTCTTCAATCTCGGCAGCAGATCTGGAGCTATCGTCAGCCAGTTTTCCAACCTCAAGGGCAACCACTCCAAATCCTTTCCCCTGCTCTCCCGCTCTGGCAGCTTCGATGCTGGCATTCAGACTCAGCAGATTGGTCTGGGATGCAATTTCTGAGATCACATTCACAACCTCCTGGATTCTGGAAGCGGCATTCACATTGGTTTCCGATTGTTTCACAATCTTCTCCACCGAATTCTTGGTTTCCATATTGATGCCAAGCAGTTCTTTCATAGCTGCCTCAGCACGCTTACTGGTCTCCTGAGAATTTTCCGCTGCAGTGGCAAGGTCATTGATATCGGACACAATAGTCTCGATAGAAAATCCCATCTCTGCAATATTGGAAGCGGCATCCTGTGTATCGTTTGCCTGGGAAGTTGCACCGTTTGCCACATCTTCGATCGCTCTGGTCACTTCGCCAATGGAAGTATTGGTACTCTCTGTAACAACAGCAAGTGTATCGGAATTTTCCTTCATAACATTGGAACTGCTTCGTATCTGCTTTGTCACATTCAGGAAGCGGGCTGCCATGCTGTTAATGCTCTTTGCCAACAGGCCCAGTTCATCATTCTTGTTAAAGAAACCCACCTCAGCATGAGCGTTCAAGGTACCTGATTCCAGGGTCACCACCGCATCCACGCAGTTATTAATGGTCTTTACCAGATTAGTGGTAAGCAGAGCAACACCTATCACGTCAATTATCACAAGAAGTACGGTGCCTATGAGTATCACAAGAAGAGCGCTATTCACCAGATCCATCACATCCGATCTTGGCGCTCCTGCAAACAGCATACCAACTACAGAGCCATCGGAATTCACCAGCGGTGTATAGTAACTGAAATAGGTTTCATTGTTGATCGTGGTGTTGTCGGAGAAATAAGTTTTACCATTTCTCAGCACAGTATTAATGGCAGCTTCCCCTGCCTGTGTCCCGACAAATCTTGATCCACCATCCCCCAATACCGTGGTCATCCGCCTTGTATCTCCATAAAAGATGGTGATATGTATTCCACTCTCTTTATGGATAGAATCAATCATGTCATATGTCGCATACAGATTGTGTTCGCCTTTTGTAAAGCTGTCGGAAGCCTCATCAAAAGCCCAATCACCTTCGTACATTGTCTCATATGCCCGTGCCAATGATTCGCATACATTGTCAAGACGGGTGGAGGCCATGGACTTGAGGCTGGCACTCATCTGCATCTCACTGATGATAAAAAGCAGCACCCCCAGCAATATCACAGGTGCCACTGTTAAAAGATACAATTTTAACTTTAAACCCCTTGCCTTTTTCTCCATTTTTCTCATCCCCTCCTGAGAATATTTTGTCAGATTGTGATATGTAAGAAGTAAAAATTTGTATAAAATATTATATATGATACAGTATTAAATAGCAATACACATATCAATAAACATTTGAGCATATCAGTAAACATTCTGAAATAATGCAAATCTGAAATACTACAAATGCTCTGAAGAATGATTTGTTTTGTATCGTCCGATCATACTTACGCGCAGTGCTTCTGACTGATATACTGTATTCCCCTGGGTTTTCCATACGACTCTGCCGTCCCTTTCTGTATAGGTGATTTCCGTCACACAATATTCACCCTTTTCATAACCATATCCATCTCCTGCATCCTCATACAGGGAAAAGGTTCCGTCCGCACCGGCATACACCTGAAGCTCTATTTCTGATCGTTCCATCTCTGCCGTACTGCCTTGGGGTTCCATGACCGGCAGTATCGATCCCGCACGAACAAAAACAGGAATTCTCTCAAGACATACCTCAACCTCTATTTCCCGACCGCCCTCATATCGCTCTTCTGAGTAAAAATCATACCAATCGGCCCCCGCCGGGAGATAAACTGTCAGCATCCTATCCGCGTCTTGAAACGTCACGCTGTCTTTTCCGTAATACATCGGCCTTGTTATCGGGCAAATCATCAATGCCGGTCCGAACATATATTGACAGGATATACCGGCTGCATTCTTATCATCCGGAAAATCATAAAGCAAAGGACGCATCATAAGGCTGTCATTTCGCCATACATCTCCGGCCAGGGAATAAATATAAGGCATTAGTCGATAGCGCAGGCGATTTGCCTCCAACAATGCATTATAAAAAATCTCCCCCTCACTGCCAAAATTCCAAGGCTCTCTGCGAACGTCCGTACCATGGCTTCTGAAAATCGGCAGAAAAGCGCCATATTGGAACCATCTCACATACAGCTCTCTGTATCCCAGGTCATCAAGTCCTTTTGGATACTCCCCATTCCAGTACCACTGGGGGCCTCTCTTTACAAAAAATGCACCGATATCCAGCGTCCAATACGGCATGCCGCAGCTACAGAATTGCAGACCTGCCACAATCTGCTTCTTCAGGGTCTCCCAGCTGGCGTAAATATCCCCCGACCAAAGTATTGTTCCATATTTTTGACTACCCGGGTAGCCGCTGCGAGTCAGATTTACCACCCGCTTTGCTGTCGTTTCTCTCCGCTGACCTTCATAGATCGCTTTTGCGTGGTACAGACCATAAGCGTTGGTTTTGTCTATTGGCATAAGCTTTCCGGCTTCCTCCAGAAACATCCCATACATCTCTGCCGCTGAAGGCTTGCAGCTGCGCATCCACTCCGGTGTCACCGGCTCGCTGGAGTCACACCACCAGGCATCAACTCCATGGCAGTATAAGCCCTTCTTCACCTGTTCCCAGTACAGCTTCCTGCCCTCCTCCGAGAAAGCATTGTAGATATTGCTGTTGGGAAACAATAGACCCACTTTCTGGAATTCCAGAAAATCAGGGCTGCCGGGTGTCATGTTTGGCCATATAGAAATCATAAAATGGGTATCCAGTCCGTGAAGCTCCCGAAGCATTCCCGCAGGGTCCGGGAATCTGACATCATCAAAGGATTTCTGACCCCACAGTCCATCCGGCCAGGACATCCAGTCCAGTACCAGGGTATCCATACCAAAGCCGTCCTCCCGAAAACGTTTCGCAGTATCCAGCAATTCTACAGCGCTTTCATAACGCTCCTGGGATTGCATATAGCCGAAGGCCCATCTGGGCAGCATCACCGCTTTCCCTGTCAGCAGACGGTATTCCCGGACAATATTCCGCAAATCTCCCGCCAGGAAAAAATAATCCAGAAAGGCATCCGCTTCCGTATGCAGGTATGTTCCGTATGCCGTGTCATCAAAAATGGCTGGGCTCTGGGTGGTCAGCATCAGGCCATATCCCCTGTTGGAAACCAGCATGGGAATGGCAATCTTCAAATTCGCCTGATGCAGGTACTGGGTGGTATGCCGCAGATTCCATACACCCTCCTCCGCCTGTCCAAGCCCAAACAGCATTTCTTCCGGCTGAAAGGTAAGTGACAGCGTTGTATGGTACAGCTTACGGTCAAACACCCGGGCAGCTTCCCGAACTCTCCGCTTCACACCGTCCGCTGTCTGTATCTCCTCCACAACAGTATCCTGGCCTTCCACCGTGCGGTAAGCATCAAAGGCCTCCACCGACTTACTCTCATATTCTCGCTCCGCAAGCAAAAGTGTTCCATCCTTTCGCTCAAACTGCAGGGAACCTGTGGCGAGTGAAATTTTTATCTGAAGTGAATTGGTACGCAGAATTGCCTCATTTTCCTCTATTGTATGGGTCCACGGAATTTCCTGATCCCATACTGCCCCGGCTGTTACATCCTCACAGGATGTACCCTCACAAGTGATGTCCGGAAAGCAGTCTTCCTCTGTATAGGAAACCCGAAAAATCTCATCCGTCCGCGGCATCAGTCGGATGATGCCCTTCTCCTGACGCAGATACAGTGCATTCCCTTCCCGTCGGACTTCCGTGACATTACTCCCCTTGCGGGGTGTGACTTCCATCATATCAGTTTTCTCCTATCCTCTCTTTTTCGGTTTCTCAAACTTCTCTACTGCCTTCTAATCGGCCTTCTATTCAGCCTTCTATTCAGCCTTCTATTCAGCCTTCGCCTCATGTCGGCCTATGAATCACTTTCCGGCACCACAATCTCCATCTTCACCGCTGCCAGCTCCGGGATTAAATCCAATTCTTCCGTCATATCCAGAACCGGAAATCCCTCCGCATTGAAATGTACCCGCCGGATACCCGAGCTTCTGGGGCCGTCCACACCGGGTCTTGCGTGATAAGTATTCCACACAAGGCCGTCATCATCCGTCACATAGGCATTGTGGCCGGTGCCAAACTCCCCCTCCACGCTGCGGGAGGAAAGCAGGGGATAATTCTCCTTCACCCAGCTCTCCGGATTTAACAGATCCGCATCAGGGTCCGCCGACAAAAGCCCCACCACATAAGTGCTGTCCACTGCCGCGCTGGAGAAGGTAAGGTAAACCTTATCCTTCGTGATCAGCGCATAAGGCCCCTCATCCACAAAGGCATGGTTGTTTGCCCAGCCGTACTCTGGCATGGAAAGAAGAACCGGGTCGGTAGTCAGCTTCCAGGGCTCCTTGGGATCAATCTCGGCAATATACAGCCACGCTCCCTGATCCACCGGTTGAAACTGGCGTTGGGACCAACATACATAATGCTTTCCGCCCACTTCAAATTCCGTCATGTCAAGGGTGATACCCTCACCTCCATAAAGAGGGCTTCCATCCTTTCTTACCACTCGCCGCGGCATTTCCCAATCAGATGCCTTCATAGGGTTGCCGCCCTCCTTCAGGGCCATTACATGGGACTGTTCTTCCAGAAAAGCCTGGGGCGTTCCCGCATGGAACACATACAGCCTGTCATCTATCACATGCAGCTCCGGAGCCCAGAGCAGATTGCCCAGATGGGGATAGGTATAGGCATCCAGAATCTTCACCTGCTGAGCTGTAACCAGACCGGGAATACTGTCCGCCTCCCTCATAAAAATGGTGTGCTCATGGTCCAGGTCATTGGTAGAGATAAAATAGTATTTTCCATTCCATTTCCCGATGCAGGGATCCGCCTTATGCCAGGCAACGGGGAATTCAAACCTGTCCTGATGAATCCTGCCCTCTATCATATACCGTCCGGGCGTAGTCCAGTCTATTTCATCTGCATACCAATCCACTCGCTTTTCCACGGTACTGCCATCGCTGTATCGGGCTACCGCTCTGACGGCTTTCAGTTCTTCCAAGGATGCCGCTGTCACACAATCCGGCACCTCATTGGCCACATTTACCGGTGTCAGAAAACGTACCTTCAGCCTGGCTGCAAGCTCATCGGAAATCTCCAGAACATTTCGAGGCACCGCACCCTCCGGCAGACTTTCAGTAGATAACTGCTGTATTGACGCAGATTCACCCCAGAAAACCTCCGCTGACAACTTCTTTTTTGCATTGTCAGCCGCAATGTTCTCCAAGCTGTCTGTCTCCAAAAGAAAGCCGCTCCCATCCTTCTCCTTCCACAGAAGCTGATACTTTTTTATCTCAGGAGAATAACCGCACACTGCGTCCACAATGATCGCAGCTGTCCCCAACTCAAGAAGCGACCGCTCCTGATAATAAATCAAATCTTTGGAAGTAAAAAATAATAGTTTTCCTGCCGCAGTCTGGTCATCACTGCCGTCAGGTTCTATTCTCTGGGCCACGATGCCAAAGGTCCCATCAGCCATGGAAAAGAGCCAGGGATTTTTCAGGCTCTTCGCATTTAGCGTTCCATCCGGATTCTGTGTAGCTTTTGCATATAGGATACCGGAATTGTGATTCAGAGGAAGGATGGTCCCGTCCGCCTCCTGCAGGGCAAGGTGCATGCTGTAGGCAAGCTTTGTGGAATATATTTCGTCTTCCATTGGGGTTCGTGTATAACATAGCAGTTTCATGGGATTTCTCCTTTTTGTGGTGTTATATTGCAAGTGACTGCTTCTTATGTAAAAAATTATTTAATCATAACCTGCATAGATACCTGGGACAGGGCTGGGTTCAGGTCCCGCTCTGCTGACATGTCAAAGACCGGCTCGCCGTGGATGTCAAAATGTACCCGCCGGATGCCGTCGCAGCGCAGGCGGGATTCTAGGGATGTCTCCCCGTGGTAGGCAATCATCAGGTTTCCGTCATCATCCACAAAGAAGGAATTGTGCCCGGGACCGTACTCTCCTTCCACAGAATAGAAGGAAAGAATGGGTGTACAGCTTTTGTCCCAAACCGTAATATCTGTCAGGTCCTGTATCTCGTCTGCGGTCAGAAGGCCCAGCACATAGGTGTAACCACAGGCATCACCACCGGAATAGGTAAGATATACCTTCCCGTTATGGACAAAGCCATGGGGTCCTTCGTTGTTGATTGTTCCGCTCACATTTTCCCATCCAAACAAAGGCCGCGACAACAGTACCGGCTCTCCCGCCAACTGCCAAGGCTTCTTCTCATCTGCACGGGCAATGTACAGCATGGACCCCGTATCCTTCGGCGTTCCAATATGCTGACGGTAGGACCATACCATGTAGGAATTGCCCCCCGCCAACAGATATGTCATATCCAAGGTGATTCCGTCCGCTGCAAGGGGACTGCCGTCCTGTCGAAGAACCTTCACCGGGGTCTCCCATCCGTCTGGCTCAATAATTCTACCACCGTTTTTCAGCTTCATCAGGTAACACTGCGGTCCCCATTCCTTGCCGCCCACGGCAAATAAAATATAGGGCTCACCGCCGATCATATGAAATTCCGGCGCCCAGAAGGTCTGAACAAACCCTTTTTCTTCGTCTACACCCAGGATAAGATGCTCCTTGACTCCCTCTGAAAAAAGCCCCTCTATGGTTTCTGACTCCCGGATGTAAATCCCAATATCGTTCAGATTGTCATTCGTCCCGAGGAAATGCCATTTTCCCTCCCATTGAAAAAGCACCGGGTCCCCATATCCTTGTGCCAACGGGAATGGGTACTTCCTGTCATATAGTGTTCCGTTTACCTGATAAGTGCCGGGAGTGGAAAAATCCACCGTTTCCTTCTCCCATTCCACCTTTTTCAAAGCTGTGGAGCCATCGGAATAGACTGAAACGGCAAGAAAATCCTCCAGTTCCTGTTCCGATGCAAGCGTCACGCTCTCAGGCAGGTATGTATCTACATGGCGAATCTGCATCCAATTCTGTCGGATGCGGTCGCAGAGACCGGCATCAATTTCGACCGCGCTGCCTTCTACAGACTCTCCCTCGATCAAAGTGCACTCTCGGGATACATGGCTCAAATCCAGACTTGCTTTTTCCACCAGGCCCTCACAGTGAAAACGGATAAAATCCACCGTTTTCCACAGCAGCATGTGAGCCCGACAGCTTCCGTCAAAGCTCCCGTCCTCGTTTACTCTCTCTGCTGCAATACCGAAGCAGCCCCCGGACATGGGAAAAACGACCGGCTCTTTCACTCCTTTTGGAAGAATCGTGTTATCATCGCTGATCTGGGCCTTGGCAAACAAAATGCCGTAATTGTTGTGGAGGGGCCGAAACGGTCCGCCATCACAACTTACGGCAAAATGGATGCTCCGGGCCAGGCCTGCTGGATATGTGGTTTCTGATGGCTGTCTTGTATATACCAACAGCTTTGCCTTTTTGTTTTCATACACTACCATCTTTTATGCTCCTTTCACGTACCCATTGTCGATACTTCTTTTTTATACGCTTTAACAATACACTTCTTATAATTTTTTCTGTCGCACTTCATTTTGGGCCATTATCATTGGATTTATCGTTGGATGCTTCATAGTTATATGTTCATTATACCAATTGCAAGGAAACTATTCAATAATTTTTCCGTTATGCAGAAAATCATTCTGTTATGCAGGAAATCTTGCAAAATAATCTTTTATTCATCAAAATAATAGATTATTTTGCAAGATATGAACAAATTATTGCATTTTATGACATTTTTACTTATTTTCTCTACACATCACTGCCATCGCTCCCACTCCTCGAAACTCCCCTTGAATACATTCAGATCCACATAAGCCTCTTCGCCAGAAAATCCCTTCAGCCGTCCCCTGTTGGTATACTGCCAAAAAATCCAGTCCACAGAGGTATCCGGCCGTTTCCAGATGTCGCGGATCCACAAAGGATAATCATCAAACTGATTCACAATATACAGTTCCCAGGATTCATAGGTTGCATAGATAACAGGACGCAGCCCATAGGCCGCCTCCACAGCATCCAGATAAGTCTGAAGCTGGAACCGCACCTCCTCCGGGTCGGGTGGATCTGCCTCCTTATTTCCGTAAAATTCCACATCCACCACTGGGGGAAGCATCCCGTCGAAAGGCTCCACTGTCGCTATGAAATTCTCCGCCTGAGTAGCCCCCGGGCTGTCAAAGCTGAAAAAATGATAGGCACCCACCCTCAGTCCAGTCTGCTTTGCCCCACGATAGTTTTCTGCAAAGCGCTCATCCACGTAAAAGCTTCCTTCCGTGGCCTTGATGTAAGCAAATTGTATATCCTGAGTCGTCAGCGCATCCCAGTCGATTTCACCCTGATAGTGGGACACATCCACACCGTGTATCGGATACTTTGCCGCACGGGAACCGTTGACATGATAATAGCCAAAGTAAACCGCATACACCAACACAGCTGCAGCCGCGAACAACAGCACAAGGATTCCTCCAGCTATGGCAATATACCCCTTCCGTCTTAATTTCATATGATATTCCTTAACCCTTCACTTACTTTGATTATGTAATCAAATCTCATTATTTTTCCTCGATGTGCTATCACTTTTTTTAGAAATCTTTTCCAAAACTTTAACATAGAGGCAAGCGTTTTTCAACAAAGGACAAAAGAAACTATGCAAAACACGGCCAATTTAGCATTTTACGGCATACAAGTGCCCCCAGGGCCAGCCGGGGGCATTTGCAGGATTTCTTTCAAAAAATGCAAAAATTCTATCTAAAACAACATTTTTCGTTTCTAAAATGCAACAATACTTTCGATTCTCATCTTTTCTCTTGTTTTTCACCACAGCATTATATCTATCTAGTTAATTTCGTAATCATTTCCTCTGCGGAATACAATTCATTCCAGTCATAACAAGGTACCGCCTTTGATTGGTCATAGACTGCATTCAGTTCCTTTTCATACTCGTCTTTTGTGACCTGCTTTCCGTTCCACTCGTATCGATAAATCCGTTCACCTTTTTCATCAAATTGGACGTTGGAATTGTCCTCTGCTCCATAATAACCCTGATCCGTCAAAACCAACTGACCATCCTGCAAAGTCAACACCAGGTCATAATAGTAATCCATCAACCCCTCCGAATTGCAGAGCTGATTCCCCCGTTCTATATAAGAAAAATATAAACGGTTTAACTGATTTTCCTTCATGCCGTCCTCTGTATATGCCACCAATACATTTCCTGTTGCCTCGTCAATTCCTGCCATAACAAGCTCCGGCACATCGTCATCATCCAGATAGATCAACGTAAATCCGGACCATTGATACGGCTCTACATTGTTTAGTATCTCTATATAGGCATCCTTCCATGCCGTACCTGTTTTGGCAGCCGTGATGTCCTTTTGTACCCCGGGTCCGGTCTGTCCGCCTGCAGAGTTCTGTCCTCCCGCAGAGGCATGGCCCCTGCCGGCACCGAGGAAGTCCAGCACATTTCTTACTGTCAGCTCAGCCAGGGCGGAATTGGCGTTCTCGGACATGCTGCGCTCATACACGAAATATCCGTATTCATTGCCGCTGTAAATCCTTGCCTCTGCAAATCCTTTACCAGCATCCGGACCTGAAGCAAAGTCATAGCTGGCAATTGTGATCAGATCCATATACCCGTCCGAGTTAAAATCCGGAAATGAAACCGCGTCCAAGCTTAGAAAACACTGGTTCGTACGGATATTGTCATTGGATACACCATTTAATGTCATGAGAACCTTACCGTCCTGTATAATCCGAAATGTCACGTCAGTAGTGGGCTCCCCGTTTTCTTCAGGCACATAGGATGCAAAGGTCACTTTTCCCCAGGGCGCAAGGGTGATTTCAAAGGACTGGTCTTCTATCTTTCCTTCCTCTTCCATGAAACGATTTGAAACAAACTGATACGAATCTCCATTTTTCTTTATAACAGTCTCATAAAGCTCCGAACGGTATCCGGTCCCTGTATCCCCCGTCTGCATATGAAGTGTATATACATCCCCTGCCACTGTACCGCTCACACAGTCGAACATCCGGATATTTGTATCACCTGCCTGATGATACCAGGTATCCGTCTGCGCACTGTAGACCCAGTCCAGCTTATTTTTCATCTGGGCACTGGTAAGTCCCGTCTTTTCAAACAGATAATCATCTATTTCTGCCGTAGTCAGATGAACCACATCCGTATAAATCTCTGTGCCTCCGGAGGCCTTCAGATAATCTGCCTTTTCCTCCTTCGTCAGAGAACCACTTGAAATTCCTGCACCGCTATAAAAAAGCTCATTTAGATCAATCTCCTCCGGTGTTCTGTAAGTGGAAAGCAAAAAACCAATATTTTCCGACAAAAATAGATAGTCATCAAAAAACTTGATTTCCTCCTGGGTCAGTTCACGCGCCTTGGCGCCATCCCCCTGTTCCAGTGTCCTATTTGCAGTCAGTTCTCCAAAACTAGGATTGGAATCTGTTATATCCGGTGTTTCTTCCTTTTGTCCACATGCGGATAAGGTTCCGCATATGAAACACAAACATATCATGTATAAGCACGCTAATTTGTTTTTTTTCATCTAATTCTCCTCACCTTCTGTATTTTTTATTATTCAGCGTTATATCGTTCCATTTACTTCCCAGCCATATACTCCTTTCCCCAGGCCGCTTTCAAATAGTTTTCGTCTACCTCACCCGGAATCTCCACGCATATAGGGTATTAATACCCTTATACCTATATAGTAGGAAAAAAATAAGCCTGGGACAAAAAATCTTAAATGACCATGTTTTTTGCCCAATAAACGCCGGAGCACAGCAACAGGGACAAAATCCTCTTCTGTGGATTTGTCCCTGTCTTTTGTATCATGGATTGTCAAAACAACATGAAAAAAGTGGATTTTTGCAAGAAATCTTCCAAAAACCTTAAAATTATATATAAAGTGATATTCTTCAACATCAAAATGCAACAATACTTTCAATTTTTCGTCTTTTTCTGATTCTTATTACACAGCACATCCTATCTGATCTGCCGATCATTCTACCGCATTAACACCATCGCACTTTTCGATCGTGTCAATTGATCCATCTTCATTGTAGGTAAATTCAGCTACACAGACAGAACGATGGAACAAGCTTCCTCCGGGAAGCTCCCCGGTATGATAAAACAGATAAGAATGTCCCTTAAAGTCTGCAATTCCGGGATGGTTTGTAAATACTCCGCCTTCCTCGGTCATCAGAACTCCGCCATACTTCCAAGGTCCTGTGGGATTTTCGGAAGTAGAATATGCAAGGTGTTCATTATGCCCTTTTCCCTCGGCAAATGCAGCATACACCATATAATAGAGACCGTTTCGCTTGTAAAACCAGGGGCCTTCTCCATAAGTCGTCCCTGTCATATGTCCGCCTTTCCCAAAGGCTTCCACGGTCATCGGAATCTTAACCACTCCCACTTCCCTGTTGTAAGAAACCATATCCTGATTTAACAGAACATATCTAAGTTCGGGATTGCCAAAATAAAGGTATGCCTGGCCATCATCATCGATAAATACCGTGGGATCAATATCATTCCAGTCCCCTTCGTCTACCAAAGGCTCACCCATATCTTTAAAAGGTCCTGCCGGATTATCGGAAATGCCCACTGCAATTGCCATTCCGCCGTCTTTTTTGTGTACCGGGCAGTAAAGATAGAATTTGCCGTTGCGTTCAACGGCCTGCGGCGCCCATGCACGGTCGTCAGCCCATTCAATGTCATCCAATGAGAATACTTTACCGTGATCTGTCCAGTTGACCATATCCTTGGTCGAAAAACAGCGCCAGTCAACCATCGTATAGAAATCGTTTATCAATTCATCTTCATCATGAGTTGTATAAAGCCAAAGCGTATCACCGCAAACCATCGGCGCCGGATCTGCGGTATAAATAGAGTCAATGATCGGATTCTTTCTCATCATTTTTTTATTATCCATATTATCCTCCCTTTAGAAGCGCTGCCGCATAATACCTCGTGCCGCCACATTACCCTGTGGCAGCCAGGCTTTCATCTTCTATCTCAATTATAATATTTTTGACCCTATTTGCAATAGCCAGTTCAAGGAAACCCTTACAGAGCCTTATAGAATCAAGATCCTTCACATACAAAACAGCCCGCCTGCGAAAATCTTTCACAAGTGGACTGTTTTGTTAGCTTTTAGAATATTCTCATCAATAAACTACCAAAATCTATAAATCTGATAAAGTAGCTATGTTCTCCGAGATTTCCCTAATAGAATCCGCGAACTTTTGAACAACCTTAACGTTCTGATCACTCATTTTATACGCTTCACTGATACTTGCGCTAATCTCCTCGCTTCCTGATGACAGTATATTGATACTGTCAACAATAAGTCCGTTCGCTTTCATCAACTCGGACATTTTCGTTTCAACCATGTGGATATTGTCGGATAATATCTCTGCCTTATCATGAATGATACCAAACTGCCCTTCCGTACTCTTCACCAGTCTGTTCTCTTCATTGGACAACTCAACGTTCTGTTGTACTTTTGCAGTCACCAGATTCGCATCACGGCTCAGCTCATTTAAGATCACCGCAATATTATCTGTCTCCTTCTTGGTCTGATCCGACAGGTTCCTGATCTCATCGGCAACAACTGCAAACCCTTTTCCCGCTTCACCTGCTCTCGCGGCCTCTATGGAGGCGTTCAAGGCCAGGAGATTCGTCTGACTTGAAATGTTGACGATCACGTCCACTACACCGCGCACTTCGTCGGATTTCGTTTTCAGAGTCTCCGCCGCTGCTTCCATATCCTTCACTTCTTCAATTGCTGAACCAACGGTATTCGTCAACTCATTCATGGCCTTCATACTTGTTTTCAGTGCCTCTTCAATATCATCCATGTAGCCGACTATCTGCGCCGTCTGTGTGTATACCTCATCAATCGTTCCCTGAATCATATGAGTCTGTTCTGTCTGTTGTGCAACGGCGCTCACTACGCTGTCTATTCCGGTAGCTATATCGCCCATAGCAGAATTGACGTTCTCCGTCATTTGCAATGTTTCATTGACGTCATCAACTGCAGTTCTCGTCCTTCCCTCCACATTGCCCGCTACGGTCTTTATCCTGTCGGCTGTTTTCATATTGGCATCCATGACTGTAGTCAACTCCTCCATGGACTCCGAAAAAAAACTCTGCAGGATTCTGATACCCGTAACAGCCGCCAATATAGTGAGTATCGTGATGATCAACTCAATCATATTGGCCTCAATCACATCATCTATATTTTCCGCTCCCGCAAAATTCATGATGATCCGTACCACGTTTGCACACCCATACAAACCGCTGGTAATCAAAATAAGCTTTCGGTCCATAAAAAAAACCATCACAACCATTAGCGGTATCATATACGGATATGCTGCACCGGAAACTGACATCCATAATATGACAATGTATACAAGAGAAAAGCCAATACCTACACAAAAAGGATACTTCTTCGTTGTCCTAAACTGAAAATACATCAATAAGCAAAATACATAAACCAAAAAATTAAGCACTAGAGGAACCACGCTAAAAACCGCCGGTAATCCTGACAGCCTAAGCTGTGAAACCAGTCCAATCGTGATAAATACCGTCGTAACCGAATGTACAATAAATAGTAGCTTGCTTGTTCTTTGCAGATGTCTCTCCTTCATATGTTTCCCCCTTCTAGCTTGGACACAATAAAAAACGTATCCTCGTTGAACAATCTAAGGACTATCTTTATATTATCACTTCACATTTCAAAAAACAACTCCATTTCTCCTATCAGGCCAAGTTCATCGGTTGGTAGTAAATTGTATTAATCTGGAACTGATGTCATATGCGGTCATTTAAGGTATTTGCTTTCATTTTGTCACGTTTTAAATCAGTGTGTTTCACCTTCAGATATCCCATCAAAGGAATTGCAGAAAACACTATGGTCAATATCAAACCGTTTAAAATGCCACGGATGCGGCTCCACATCATCAGCTGGATATCCAAGCGGCAGCAGAGCCACAGGCACAAGATAATCAGGAATACTGAACAGTTCCCGGGCCTTTTGATGGTTAAAAGCACCAACCCACGTTGTACCAAGCCCAAGTTCTGCGGCTTCAAGCATCATATGCATAGTGACAATGCTTGCATCCACATCTCCGCCGATTGTTCCGTTGGTCCCGTTCTTCCAGCAAGTGGTCTTATCGTAGCAGACCATCAAAGCAATGGGTGCGCCAAAATACCACGAAGTACACTGTTTTATCTTCTCGTGTGCGGCTGCATCTTCAAATGACCAGAATCCTCTGGGGCTGATAATTACAAGCTGTTGGCGCAATACGTCCGGCCTCCAAGATCAAATCAAGTTTTTCCTTTTCAATCGCTTGATCTTTGAATTTCCTGACGGAATACCTTTGATCTTTCGCTAACTGCAAAAAGTCCATCTGAACAATTCCTCCTGTTATGATTTCAGTTCATATTAATTAAATTAAATTATAGTACCATATATCCACTCTCATTACAACAAAAACCTCTTTCTCCTTGCCTGTTCCTTTCTCTATTCATTTCGCTTACGCAAGTCGCCGCCACCCGTAAAACGGGTGGCGGCGACTTATGAAAATTATTTTAACTTACTTGATTGCTGCATAGTCATCAATGTACTCACCTTCAACATTTTTATGACTGTAGGCAAATACATATTCGACATCATCGTTAATCATCACGTACAGAACTTTGCCGACATATACATCTCCTGCAAAAATTTCTTGTTTTTCAGCAATTTCGTAACAGCTGCCCAGACCAATATAGCTTACACCTTTATACTTAATACCGCCACCTTTCGGATTCCTTGCGTGTAAAGTAATATCCGGGGAAAAAATTCCCCGATCTCCAGTGGGAAAATCCTTCGGATAATACACTTCATATGTTGCTATGCGATACGCAAGATCCTCATCCTCAAGAGGATCAAATACATAGTAATGATTCTTCTCCCCATGGTATCTGTCAATGTCCTCCTGACAATCAGAGGTAATGTCAACGATCCGCCAATATACCGTTTCTTCCTGATCAGAGTCATACGAATGTGCGGTAGACTGAATCCACTGCCCTAACGCCGCCGGCTCTAAAGCTGTGGTCTCCGTTGCAACATTGGATAGATCCACCGATCCGTTGCCTGGTGTTACATCCTTAGAAGGCTCTTGTGCATCCTCCGGACTTTCCTCTTCGTTTGATCCCTCTGTAGGTTCCGGCTCCGTAGATTCCTGCTCTGTAGATTCTGGCTCTGTGCTTTGTACCACATCGTTTTCAGACCTTCGGCTGCTTTCCTCTTCAACAGGATTTAGAAAATCTGTTTCCCGTTCCGTACCGTTCACTCCACAGGCTGTCATCAGGCATATGACAGCTGCCGCAATCAAAATCACTCCTGGTTTTTTCGTACATTTCATTTTACTTCTTTTCTCCTTTTCTTTACTATTATTTCTTTTTCCGGATTGCCGGTCCTTCTGCCTGCCGACGATTCACAAAAGAAATGATTGTAATAGAAATTATCCGAAAAAACCAATGTTTTTCACAAGCGAAATCTGGTTGCAAATTCGCAACGTACAGTTGATGATGCCAAAATAGGCCTATTTCTGTAAGATATTTATCTCTGTGATATCCATGACATCCAAATAGTACATTTCATCAATAGCCATGGGGCAATCGTCTGCGTACCCATAGATAAAGTAAAGGTCCCCGTTTCCCAGATCACAGAACGCATGAAAATAATAATGCGTTTCCATTTTCGCTTTCCCGTACTCTAAAACAGAATATGTATAGTAATAAAAAGTGCGGCCCCCTATTTCTATCTCCCCTTGGTCATGGATTCTGGAAAGATGGGATTCAGCAGAATGTTGCGCCATTTCTTCCGCTGTCATCCATGTAAAATGTGAGGTGCTTGTCTGAATGTAAATCTTGTTGTCCGTGTCCAAATAAGTTTTTCCCGCTACATCATCGGAAACGATCTGGCTATTCTCGGGCAGCCTGTAAGTAACAGACCATTCACCGTCATCACAGAGGATGGAATCTTCAGAAAGATATGCCCCGTTGGGATCAAGATTCTTTTCTACATACCAAAATGTCCCCGCCTCATCATCTTTTTGATCCGTAGGGACTGCCTGGTCCAGCATAGCCAGCACCGCTTCCAATGCTTCGTCATATATCCGGTCACGTAATTTTGTTCCGAGGTTGTCAATATCGATCCCGTCAAAACGGACCACCGCCAGAAAACGCCTTTCCGCGTCGGCAGGCATCAGCATTACTTCATAGTAAGTATGTTCAAGATTGCTTCCTCTCTCGTCCTCCATACTGATGACATATCGGAAACAGTCCTGCTCATCCCTGTCGATCCATTCCGGTTCTTTCTCTATCCGGTATCCATACTCTGTCAGAGACTGTATCTTGCTGTCCATATGCGCCCACAGATTCTCTACGGTGTCATCCTCGATGTCGATCTGGATTATATATTCATCCTGCTGTCTTATATTCATGCATCCGCTTTCATGAATACCAGCCATTCCTTTTTCTGGTATGATAAATTTCATCCCTTTAAAGACAATTTCCCAACCCTCGGGCGACCCTTGGCTGTTTTCGGTCTCTTCCGCATTTTCTCCGTCCTTTTCCCCAAAGGACAGGATTCCTGTGAACCACAAGCCCATAAAAACAGCAAACAGAAATACTACTCCTGCCGCTGCCAGATATATCTTTCTCCATTTTCCGTTCATGTCCGCTCTATCTCTTCTTTCTCATCCGATGTTCCGTTTGATGCCTCATTCAATATCTCATTCGATATCTCTTTCGCTGTCTCTCCCGACACTATCTGCCACCGATTTTCCCTGCAGAAACGGATGATTTCTCCCACGCAAAGCAAAAAGAGTATCAGGAATAAAAGCATCAGACCAAGTAGAACTGCCAGCGTACGGATATGGTAATCATAGAAAATACCATCCTGCTCTCCATTGGTATAACACTCAATATAATCCCCCTCCCGAATACCGTCTGCATCCAGCCACATAGTTTTTACAATGATGCGTCCAACATCATCAGAAATGCGTAGATCCGCCTTCGTATACTGCTGGTGCACTCTTTCAATCCTGGCCCTCTCTGAAAGGTTTACTTCTTTTGACCAGGAATAACGAAACAGAAACACTGCGAAAACCACTCCGCAAAATACAAGGATTCCGCCAAGAAGTACTGCCATACCATACAATCGAACAAAAGCGGCCTTCCCCCGCATATGACTGACAGGCTTTGTCTCTGTTTCGCTTGCAGAGCCTTCCTGCGGAACAGGCTCCGGTTTGCCGTATATAAATTCCGTAAGGCTGACTTGAAAAATTCCACAAATATCTGCCAGCTTGTCCAAATCCGGATATGCCTTATCCAGTTCCCATTTGGAAACCGCCTGTCTGGTCACTCCCACCTTCGCGGCAAACTCCTCCTGGGTCAGGTTGGCTGATTTACGGTATTCTTGTATTCTTTCTCCAATCAGCAGCATACACTCTCGTCTCCTTCATCAAAAAAATCTATTCCAGTCGTATAATCGGTGTAACCTTGCTGCAGATAAAATCATGCCAAAAACACCTCTTGACATGAGATTGAACCACCAAATACCGATCATGATAAAAATACCTGCTTTCTTTCGAATGCATATTTCAAATACAGATTTTTTATCTCAGAACACTTCCCATGGGGAATGGGGATCTCAGCCAGATTCTTCATTGTGATCGTCTTGTGAGAAATCTTCCGAATGTACTCCATATTGATCAAAAACGAGCGGTGCGGACGCATGAAAAACTCATACTGCGATAGCTGTCCATATAATTCCCCCATACTCCCGGTCCCTTCCAAAACCTCGCCGTTTTCCATATGGAACAACCGAGTTCGTCCGCGCACTTCGCAATATTCCAGTCTGTCCAGATCAATCCTTGTGATCCCGCCTTTACAGCGCAAAATCAGACTGTGCTGCTGTTCTTTCTTACATTCGGATATAGCGGCATTCATCAGTTCGAAAAATTTTTCCTCCGAGATCGGTTTCATCTGATAAAAATATGCGCCGACCGTATACGACTGTACCGCAAACTCCGAGGACGATGTCAAAAAAATAATTTTAATGACATTGTCATACTGTCGGATTTCCTTTGCAATACTGATTCCATTTGCGTTAGGCAGAAGAATTTCCAGAAACAGTATATCGTAGCGCACACCTTTCTCGATTTCAGCCAGCAATTCTAAGGAACTATAAAATGTAGCACACTTAATCTCCTGATTATATTTTGTACGATACCGATCAAGAAAATCTATGAGCTCGCCCAATACGGACATGTCATTATCACAAAATGCGACCTTTATCATAACAAACCTGCCCTTTCTTCCCATGTGTAGAGCGGATATTACTATTGCGCAATCCATATCCCACCCACCACACAAATCATTCTGAAGAAACTCATAACTGAAATATAATCATGATACCACAGTACGCAACGACAATCAAACCGAAAACGGAGCGGACGCGTCAAATGCAAAAAAATAGAGCCGACCTTTCCTTCGACCGACTCTATCACTTACATATACAGGATCTGCCTTCTGTCACTGAAATTTCGCCAAATACAAATTCCGCCTAGTCTACAAGTGTGTATTTTTCGATTATTTCCTTGATACGAATCATCACAATTGGCTGAGTCTGAATAGCGACTCTTGTAACTCCTAAATCACCCATATCAATTTCTAGCTCACCATCATTAAGCTCTTTGTAGCCAAATACCTCATCTGCAATCGTTATATAACCGTAATCTACACTATCATCGTAACTGTACTCATACGCTCCTTCGTAACCGAAGACAGTCATATCGCTATCGTTAGTCACAATAAGAATCCCATAATCACTTCCCGCATTTATTCCCAGAAGAACCTCTTCACCGGATGGACTCGTTCCCATAAATCCATAATTAATCCATGCGTCAAGCTCATTATAATCCAGTGTAAATACCTGTTTCGGGGTATCTTTAGATGTTTCCGATTCGTTTTGGGCATCGTCAGCAGCATCGGTCCCAGTCTGGTTCTCTATTCCCGAATTTGAACCCTTAGAAGTTTTTGTGTCCGATGCTTCCTGCTCTGACTTGCCACATCCCGCTGTCATCGTTACCACCATCAACGCTGCCAATACAATAGATACAAATTTCTTTTTCATACTGATTTCTCCCTTCATTCCTCTGAATTACCATAAAACGTAGTATACAAGAACCACTTGCAAAAAAGAAGATGTTGTCATGAATCGAACTGAAATTGTATTAAAACGACCATTGATTCAATACACACGGTGAATAGCGGTGAATTGCAATCCGAGATTCCCGTTTTGTAACCGAGATTCCCCTTTTGCAAGCGACCTTCAAATTTTGTACCCTAGATTCCACTTTTGTAATGACTTTCCCGTTTTTCCTCCTCTTTTTGTGGTATAATGACCTCATGGCAGGATAAAAATGCGCACAAAAAGTGGACGTCACTTTTGTCTTACAAATT
>JAFLRN010000021.1 GCA_022511385.1 Acetatifactor sp. | reverse complement strand
CAAAACGCAGTTCATCCAGTGATTCATTTGGATTTCTCAATGTAAAAAAGCCAACAATTCCTGTTTCATCAAATGCAGTAAACGGCATAAGGGATTCAACAAAACGAAATTCATTCTGTGTTATAGGATAATTCCCAAGTATTCCTGCTGTCCACTGATAAAATGCTTTTTCATCTTGACACCACGATAATATTGTATTACTATCCGTGGCTTTATATGGTCTTATTCTAATCATGAGTTTCTCCCCATAAATTTCGATTTATTTCACTACTACACAAATGTAAAAAGGCTCTTTCTTTTAGCAAAGCATCACTTATGTAAATCATTGTCAGTATTCAGGCAGCGTGCGGCAGGTATACCCACGCAAACAATTCAGCGGCGCCCTTAGACGGAGCCGAAATCCACTGCCTACGTAGACTTAGGTGCGGTACTCTCGCACCTTAGTCGAAGTTGGCAGTTAGTTTGGCGGAGCGTTGCCGCGTGCGCGTGGGCATACCTGCCGCACGCTGCCGTCACTCGCCAAGAATGATGACTTGCTCTGCTTTAGCACTTATTTTTCCATCACTGACCTGTATAGTCAAAACCTGCCCCGGCTTCACCTGAGCCACAGATCGGATATTTTTCCCTGCGTCGTCAGAAACATAGGAATAACCGCTGTTTAACTTCTCCAGCGGAGAAAGCCCCTTCAAACGTTCAATGTAAAGCGCCAACTGATGCCGTCTCGCTTCCAGAATCCGCTGCATCCGCGCCTGCAGCCTTTCTTCAGCAGATAATGCCAACATATGCTTCTCCCGGATACGACTGGCAGGACTTAATGCCTTCAACTGAAGATTCAGGCGCTCCGCCTGGGCACGCTTGTCCCGAAACAGCCTGTCCATAGCCCTGTTCAGTTCATCCCGATAGGCCGACAGTTCCCCGAAGATTTCCCTGATATCCGTCACAGCCAGCTCTGCTGCTGCAGAGGGCGTAGGAGCACGCAAATCTGAAACAAAATCAATGATGGTAGTATCCGTCTCATGTCCCACCGCAGAAATAACAGGCACGGAACATTGGAACACCGCCTCTGCAACCTCTCTCTCATTAAAAGCCCACAGATCCTCAATGGAACCGCCGCCCCTGCCCACGATCATCACATCCACTCCAATCTGTTCCAGAGCACGAATCCCATTGATGATACTGGGCACAGCCGCTTCCCCCTGAACAATAGCCGGATAGAGGATAATCTGCACATAAGGATTCCTGCGGCCTGCAATCTGGATAATATCCCGTACTGCAGCTCCCGTGGAGGCAGTAACAACCCCCAGCGTCCGAATATAGCGTGGAATGGGCCGCTTGTACTCTGCGGCAAACATCCCCGTCTCCTCCAGCTCCCTCTTCAGCTGTTCATACCGCTCATACAGAATGCCGTTTCCGTCCAGAAGAATCTGCTTCGCGTACAGCTGATACTTGCCGTCCCGCTCATAAACATCCACAGAACCGCCCACGATCACCTGCTGCCCCTCGCATAAACGAAAAGAAAGACCCGAACGGCTGCCTGCGAACATGACGCAGCTTATCGTACCCTTAGGGTCCTTTAACGTAAAGTAAATATGTCCGGAGGAGTGATACTTGCAGTTGCTGACCTCGCCCTTGACAAAGAGGTGCTGCAGCAGATAGTCCTGTGTGAACATATTTTTGATGTATGAATTCAGTTGTCCTACCGTATATACGCTTCGAATATCAATCACCCAGCTTCAATATTTTGGCCAGAATCGCATTGACAAACCCGCCGGAATTTTCCTGACCATACTTCTTGGCGATCTCCACCGCCTCATCGATGGCAACACCGGCAGGAATATCTTTGTCAAAACGCATTTCATATATTCCCAGACGCAGGACGGTGAGCTCTACCTTTCCCATACGGGCAGTATCCCATCCCTCCGTATTCTCGTTGATCAGCCTGTCAATCTCCGGAAGTTTGTCCCGGACCGCCTGGCATCTGGCCTGGATATATTCGGCATCCTTTGGAGAACTGACGGTTTCATTGTCCTCAAAAAACAACCTTATCTGGCCAGGCATTTCTGCGGAGTCATGAAACTCCACACGGAATAAAAGCATGAATACCTGTTCTCTCTGCTCATGTCGTCCCATTTGTAATTTCTTTTCCTTCTGCAAAATTTATGCTCAGGCCCTCACCTTGACTCCTGCAATACGGATATTCACGTCCGTACAGTTCAAGCCTGTCATATTCTCAATGGCGGCCTTTACCTTCGTCTGCACCTGCTGACAGGTAGCAGGGATATTATAGCCGTACTCCACGGTCATCACCAGATCCACAGTCACGTTATTTTCCAGAACGTCAACTCTCACACCCTTGGTAAGCTTTTTCATGCCCACCTTGCTCATCAGTTCGTTGGTGATGTTACCTGCCATTGCGCTGACACCTTCCACCTCGGTAGTGGCTAAAGATGCAATCATCGCCACCACATCATCGGCAATCTGAACCACTCCTACGTCCTTCTCATCCATGAGCACAACGGGATTGTGCTCCTCAGCCGCCTTCATTTCCTGTTTCGCAGGTCTTTTTTCTATCCTTTTTCCCATAGCTCAATGCTCCTTTTCAAAATCGAACTTAACTAATAATATAGTATAACATGCCCTCACTCATTTGTCACCCAAAAAGTCAGAGACCACTGCGCGTCGTTTTGGGTGTAGGCGACACTCTGCCCACTACCCGGCAGATAATCAAATATTCTCTTCTCCTCTACCAGCGCACGGAATATCTCGTCATAGCACTCCCAGGTCGCACATTTTATCGTCACATCGCTTCGCTCCTGCTCCATCACCCGCTGAAAAAGAGCTTCCATCTGTTCCCTGTCATAACTGTCAAACAGGGCGCCCTCTCTAACGTAATAGTTTGCGGCAGTATCGATACATAGAGGCATCGGCTGTCTCTGGTCCAAAGCATGGGTACGCAAAAGCTCCGCCGTTGTCACATTCAGATAGTCATAATTGATTTCGGGCTTGGTGCGCTGGTCACCGCTCTCGCCATCTCCCATCTGATAGGAAGCATCTCCCCAGGTGGTATCCACATAATAATAACTGCCGTCCACATTCACCAGGTTCCAGGCATGCCCTTCCCCCGTCTCCACCGTTCCCAACACCAGCGCACATTCCACGCCCAGGCGGTTTAAGAGATACTGAGTGGCCTTTGCATAGCCCTGACAGACGGACAGATGATTGACAAACACGGAATAAATATTCTGGTTGTCCTCCGCTTCCAACATATAATCGGTCTCGCGGATCAGCGTGTCATACACATATTTAACCTTATCATATTGGCTGGCATTGTCGTCGATTCCCACAAGGATCTCATCAACGGCCTGATGAATCTCTCTCTGCCGATGTCGTGCCGTCTCCATGTCTATGCTGTATCTTCCTGAGAATTCTACTGACAGGATATCATCATCCTGCCCATACCTCGTATACTTGGTATAGGAGTAGCCCTCCACATAAAAAAGTTCAGGGTGATCATTCAGCACGCACTGAAAGATCCTGTCAATATGGGTCTCATTCAATCCTGCCGTCAACGCTTCCACCGACAACTCCACCTCTGTGCGGTAGCTGCCAAGAATCCGCTCCATATCATGATACCAGAGCTTCTCAGCCGCGCTTAAATCCCTGTAAGCAAAGCCGCTCCCTTCCTCCAGAAAGGAATATTCCTCCAGAGTATACGTCTCTCCAGCTCCGGGATCCGACGCCATGATGGAATCTGGTACAGTACCGGACTTTTCCTGCCCTTGCTGTGGATTCCATTCTCCAAAAACCTCGGGTGTCGCCCCCGGCGGCATACCGGCACAGCCACTGAATACCATGCATAGAATCAGCAGACTGACCGCTATACGGCAATTTTTCTTATCCATCCCACGACTCCTGTTTCTAAATCCCATCACTGAGCACCTATCGTCAATTTCAAAAATGCTGTCTCTCACGTTCTTCAGTTTCTGCTAAACTCCGCCAGAACAAGTCCCTTATTGCGATCCAGGGTCATGCCGATACTCCAGGAATTCACAAACAAGAGCAGCGGATTTCCCTTCATATCTTTTACCTTCTTCATGTCGGAGGTGCCTGTGAGCTTTGTAATGTCCACCTCATCCTTGTTCTCGATCCATCGAATATGCTCATAAGGCAGGTTCTCAAGACGGATTTCCACATTATATTCGTTTTCCAGCCTGTACTTCAGCACGTCAAACTGCAGCACACCCACCACGCCTACAATGATCTCCTCCAGACCTGTATTGTACTCCTGGAATATCTGGATTGCGCCCTCCTGGGCGATCTGCTCAATTCCCTTCACAAACTGCTTCCGCTTCATGGTGTCCATCTGGCGCACCCTGGCAAAATGCTCCGGAGCAAAGGTGGGAATACCCTCGTACTGGAATTTATCCTTCGGCATACAGATGGTGTCCCCGATGGAGAACAATCCCGGGTCAAACACACCGATGATATCCCCCGCATAAGCCTCGCTTAAAATTTTTCTCTCGTCCGCCATGATCTGCTGGGGCTGGGATAGTCGCATGACCTTGCCTCCCTGCACATGACGCACCTCCATCTGGGCATCAAATTTGCCGGAGCAGATGCGCATGAAAGCGATCCTGTCCCGGTGCGCCTTATTCATATTGGCCTGGATCTTGAACACAAAGGCACTGAACTCATGCTCCACCGGATCGATCAGGCCGATATCAGCTTTCCTGGGCAGAGGGGTAGTGGCCATCTCCAGAAAGTGTTTCAGAAAGATTTCCACACCAAAATTAGTCAGAGCGGAGCCAAAGCAGACCGGCGTCAGTTCTCCTTTCTGCACCAATTCCAGATCAAACTCCGCGCTGGCACCGTCCAACAGTTCAATCTCCTCCAAAAGCTTGTCCGCAGCCTCATCACCGATCATCTCCCTCAGATGTTCCTCATCCTGAACCGGAATCTCTGTGGCCGTTCCCTCCTTGGTTCCCTTCTCCGTATCGGCATAGGAAATGACACATTTCTTCTCCCGGTCATAGACACCCTTAAAGCCCTTTCCCGATCCGATGGGCCAGTTCACGGGACAGGTTGCAATGCCCAGCTCCTTCTCAATATCATCCAAAAGATCAAAGGTGTCGTTTGCATCCCTGTCCATCTTGTTGATAAAAGTGAAAATGGGAATCTTCCGCATAACACAGACCTTAAACAGCTTCCTTGTCTGGGCTTCCACGCCCTTGGACGCATCGATGACCATGACGGCGGAATCCGCTGCCATCAAGGTACGGTAGGTGTCCTCAGAGAAGTCCTGATGCCCCGGGGTGTCCAGTATATTGATGCAATAGCCGCCGTACTCAAACTGCAGCACCGAGGAAGTGACGGAAATACCTCTCTCCTTCTCGATTTCCATCCAGTCTGATACTGCGTGCCTGGCCGTAGCCTTTCCCTTGACGCTGCCCGCCAGGTTGATGGCTCCTCCGTAGAGCAGGAATTTTTCGGTCAGCGTGGTCTTGCCCGCATCCGGATGGGAAATAATGGCGAAGGTTCGGCGACGGTTAATCTCTTCTGTGTGGTTGCTCATGGTTATTTGATATCCTCCAACATGCCCTTCCCTGAAAAGGCGGGCGTAATACCAAAGTATTGTAACACAGTTACCCCTATGTCTGCAAAGGTTTTCCGCGTTCCCAGATTTTTAGGTGCTATTTTTCTGCCATACATAAGAAAAGGTGTGTACTCCCGGGTGTGATCCGTGGTGGCCTCATAAGCCGGGTCACAGCCATGGTCGGCAGTGATCATCAGCACGTCATCCTCTTTCATTTTGCCCAGGATTTCCGGCAATTTTTCATCAAAATAAGTAAGCGCCTTTGCATAGCCGTCCACATCCCTGCGGTGGCCGTAGAGCATATCATAGTCCACCAGATTCACAAAGCACAAGCCCTCAAAATCCTTGTCCAGATATTCCAGGGTCCTCTCAATGCCCTCCGCATTTCCGCTGGTATAAACAGCCTCAGTGATCCCCTTTCCAGCAAAAATATCCTTGATCTTGCCCACGGCGATCACATCCTTTCCCGCCGCCTCCAGCTGGTCCAGCATGGTGGTTTCCGGGGGCAGCAGAGAAAAGTCATGACGGTTGGAGGTCCTCGTAAACGGGCCGCCGCAGGGTCCCACAAAAGGCCGCGCGATCACTCTCCCCACGCCATGCTCTCCCTGTAGAATATCTCGCGCCATACGGCAATATTCATAGAGCTGTTCCAGAGGTACAATTTCCTCATGAGCCGCGATCTGAAACACGCTGTCGGCAGAGGTATATACGATCAGGTCCCCTGTGTTCATGTGGGCGTCTCCGTACTCCTGAATGACCTGTGTCCCCGAATATGGCAGGTTGCAGAGCACGCCGCGGCCGGTCCTTTCCCGGAATGGCGCAAGCACCTCCTCAGGAAACCCTTCCGGGTAAGTGGGCAGAGGTCTGGGGGAGCAGATCCCCGCAATCTCCCAATGTCCGACGGTGGTATCCTTTCCCTTTGAGGCTTCTGTCATCCGCGCGATCACCGCGGTCGGTTCACCGCCTTTTTCTCCCACTTCCACGCCGTCTATCTGGAACAGGCCTAATGCCTTTAAATTCGGAAGGTGAAAATACGGACTTGAGGACACGCTTCTCAAGGTGTTTACGTTCACATCACCATAAGCAGCCGCGTCCTCCATCTCACCAATCCCAAAGCTGTCCAAGACGATCAAAAATACTCGCTTCATTTATCTTTCCGTCCTTTCCACTGCTTTTCACACTGTTTCTACGACTATGTAAAGTGTACCACAAAACCACAACATTTAACACCATTTTTTGTAGGCAGGTACAGTTCAGCCAGACATGATATGCGGAGAAAAACCGTGCTTGCACGCTCCCCTACCTTACCACTGTACTGATAATAATGTTCTCGGGAGCTATCTCTGTCTTGCGACTCACAATATCCTCAATCTGAGCACGCATAGCCTCATCCAGGCTTGTTGCATTGACTACTACATCCACTGCATTGCCGTTGATACTCACCACCACGTCCGTGAAGCCTTTGGCCTCCAGCAGGATCTCCGCAGCCGCCTCCTTCTCCGCGATCTCCGTCATGCGGACCATGCTGTCCACAGCTTCCTGTTTCTGCGCGTCAGTGAGACCAGTACTGTTGATGATCTCCAGCAAAGTCTCCTTATTACGAGCCCTGGTCTGCTCCTTTAGGAGCTTTGCCTCGGAGAGGACCACTGATACTTCACTGGAAGCAGTAAATACAGCCTCGCCCGGAATCTCTCCTTCATCCGGTGTCACTCCTGCTGACTGCGTTCCGTTTGAGTCCACCTCCGCCAGCTCCAGGCCAGCGTCCAGATAATTATCCACAGGGGTGTCTTCCTTTTCGGAATCCAGACTGTCGATATCGGTAAAACCTGCGTTCAGCAAATCTTCATCCGACAGATCCAGCAGACCGTCAGCGCTCAGATTCAGAAGATCTCCCGCTGTGTAGTTCTCTGTGATGACATCACCGGAGCCTGCGGTGCTGGCATCATCCGTGTACATTGTGCCGTCATTTACCGTAAGGTAATCCTCCTCAAGTCCTGTTCCTGCAAATTGCAGATACCCTGCGATAGCAATCATGATCGCAAGGGCGGTTATCATAAGCTGGTTTTTCTTAATCAGGTTTTTCACTTATTTACCCCTCTTTGCGTTTTTACTAGTTAATTGTATGAGCCTTCCGGAATAGATATGCGTACTACTTTGTCTCCATCCGCACCACGGACACCTTATGGGCTTCTACCCCAAAAAGCGCCTGCGCAATGGCGGTCACAGTGCGGTTGATCGTTCCTCTTCCCGCACCCTCCGCCACCACCAAAACACCCTCCACCTTTGGCGGCAGCGTCTTGATCACATACGGTTCACTATCCGTACCCCCGGAGCTGTAGACCACGGTATCCCCCACCTCCATCTGGCTTACCACCCTGCTACCTCCCTGGGAATCCGCCTCGTTGGTGGCGGATCGGGACACTGTCTGCTCCCTTTCCACCACCAGCTCCCGGGAGGCGCTCAGAGTGATCATAACTTGTACTTTTCCCATTCCTTCCACCTTGGAGAGCGCCTCCGTGAGACGCATTTCCAACCAGGCTGCGTATTCGGCATCCGTCATTTCCTGAACCGTTTCCGAAACGCTCTCCTGGCCTGCCGTACCGTCAGAATCCGATCCGGAAAAGGTAAGTCCATTCAGGTAATCGTTCTCACCACCTTCCTTAACGTCCTCCTTCTTTTTCTCCATGGGCAGAGCTATGATAAAAAGCAGGATCCCCGACAACACCAGAATGATCAGGTTGTCGCGCCGAAACCATTTTTCAAGCCCTTTCTCCTTACACCACTGCTTCCAGTTCCATCCCCTTGTTCCACTGCTCAGGTCATTCTTCATACTGATACCCCCGGTCCGTCCCGATGGACATACATTCAATATTTGAAGGAACTTTCAAAATAGTCCCCATCTGCCTTTTGCTGACGTTGGTTTTACAGGTATTCAATGTCCCAGGATCGGTTCTATGGCCTCTATCTGCACATCGATATTCTGAAGCTCAATCGGGACGTCCTCTGTCTGCTGCCCGGCTTGCGGCTCTAAAGTCAGCTCATCCTGCTGCCCGGGCTGCTGTGATGTCTGGGCTTCAGCGCCCTCTGCCGCCTGAGCTTCCATACGCCTGCGCACCTCCTCCAGGGTCATCCGCTCCAACAGTGCATCTGTTTCCTCTGCCTTCTGCCTTGTCTCCTCCATGCTCTGCTCCAGGCTCTGACGAAAGTCTTCAAGCTGCCCCGCTGCCGCCTCACCTCTGATGCCGGCAAAAAAACTTCCCAGAGGAAGAAACAGCTGGATCAACACCATGATGCTGACCAGAAGCTTCAGATATTTTTCATAGGACTCCTGGGGCCTGAAATGTACGATCGCCTGAGCACAGATCATAAAGATGCCAGTCCGGCAGATCGCCTGAAAAAGAGCGTTTCTCATATCAACACCTCGCTGAACATTTCTGGGCAAACATCCTCCTTACATTCTTCCGTCCCTTCCATAAGCTATTATCGCACTGACGCTGTGATTACCGCGACCGAGATCATGAACAGCAGCATGGCCGTTCCGGTTGTCCTTAACAACAAAAGTCCTGCATCTCCCGTTCGATTTGCACAGGCCGTGATCCGCTTGTCGCTGACAATTCCCATAAATGCCGCAGCGCATTTTAGCAGTCCGGCGATCACTGCTATTTTCAACAGCGGCGTTGCGCACATGACCAGAAACAGGATCAGCACCACCACACCAATACTGTTTTTGATCATCACGGCGGAACCCAGAATCATGTCTACCACACCGTCCGCCGCATTTCCCACTCCGGGGATGGCGGAAATGATCCGCTGGAGAGCGGAAGTCCTGACTGAGTCCACCGCCGGTGTGACCAGTGTCTGAAAAATACTCAGGCCCGTCACCACTCCAAGGGCTCCCTTCAGTACCCATACCACTCCCTTTTCCAGAAGATCAATGAGCAGTGTCAGCTTCTCCTCCACCCAGACTCCGTTGATCACCACCAGCATGCACATGCTGTAGACAAGAGGCAACAGTCCCTGCATCAGGATGTTTTGAATTCCATAAATAACCAACAGCATCAGCTGGGTGGATGCTCCAGCAGTCACTGCCCCCGTAGCCAGTCCGACAGAAAGCAGATAAGCCGGGATCATCAGCTTGATAAAAAGAATGACATTTTCTAAGGTCCCCAATGCCGTCTCCCCTGCCAGAAAGAAACATCGCAGCAGGACCACATTGAAAAGCAGATACATAAAATAAAAACCCACATCCGCCACCTGGCGCTTATTAAATATCTCTATAAAATGAGTCATCAGGGACGACACCATCCCCAGTACCAGCAGCCATATAAACACATTGCGCATCCCTGTCAGCTGTTCCGTAAAATCCGTGATAATCCCTGTAAACACCCCCGTCAGGGCCCCCAGTATATCTCCCTTCATCACCTGCGCCAACAGATCGCTAAGCGACAGAGTGCTCTTGGGAAACAGGGTCTGCATTCCTGCCTCCAGCCTGTCCAGCCCATAATCCTGCCAGATCACATCCATGTCAATCATTTCTACTGTCCCCTCTATTGTCCCGTTCTCACATAAAACTCTGTATCTGCTCAATCACGGCAAACAATACGGGAAGTCCTGCAAACATCACCGACAGCTTTCCCAGCACCTCGATCTGGCCTGCCACGGACTGATAGCCTGCATCCCTGCAGATACCGGCACTGAACTCACAGATATAAGTGATCCCTATGACTTTCAGCAGAATGGACAGATAACCTTCCGCACCGTTTAAATAGCTCCTGATCCTGTCCAGCTGGGAAATTACAGCGGCCACCTGCCGGATGGCATAGGCAAAGATCAGCACACTGATACCAAGGCCGATGTAGACAGCATACTCAGGTTTCTGGCTCTTGAACTGCACTGCAAGCAGCACGCCTGCAATGCCCAGAAAACCCACCTTTACAATCTCTCCCATGTTGCACCCATGCCTTTCTTTTACATACCTCGCTGTTCCTGCCCGGACAAACTGTTGGGCGGAATACAAGCCCCGCATCCTAGTGCGATGTATCACTCACTTTCAGATAAATTGCGCTGAATGAATTTTCAATCTGCAAGGCGGAGGAAGGAGACGATGCGGCGGCATCGATGACTGCCGACAACACAGCAGATGGAAATTCCGGCATGCAATTTGGCGAAATGTGAGTGATACAGTACACTAGAGCGAAAACAGGGTCTGTATGGTCTGAAACAACTCATATATGTACGGTACGATCCATGTCAGCACCAGGATCAGCCCCGCAAGACTGATCAGAAAGGCATGCTCCTCCCGACCGCTGTGTTTCAGCACCTGACTGAGAATGGTCACAAGTATTCCCACCGCCGCTATCCTAAATATCAGACTTATTCCCATAGCTTACCACGCCTTTCCGCCTGTCCTGTCTTATTCTGTCTCTACTCATCTTGTCTTTTCTGACTTATCTTGCCGTTTTCTGTCCTGATTTTTTAGATATATCTTGATTCATTTATACAATTTCAATCTGATTACCCTGTTATTATCAGTCAGAATATCTATACCTACCACAGCACCAGGATCAGCAGGAAGCCGCCCATAACGCCAAGTCCCACAGCCACTCTACCCTTGTCGGCATTCTCCATCTCCAGCCGCTCCACTGTTCCCGCCATAAGCTCTCCGCTCTGTTCCATGACTCTCAGCTGCATCTGACTGTCCAGATAACCTGTCTCAGAGGCAAACTGTAGAAAGGTCTCCCTGTCCTCCACGGTTAATGGCAGCCCTTTCAGCGGCTCCTCCATGTACTCCCGGAATACCGCTGCAAAAGAGGCGCCCGTATTCTCCTGCATTTTCTCCGCCACCCCTCGAAACGCCTGCTCAAAAGGCGGATCCAGTTGAGCTGCCACATGCAGACAACACTCCGGCAGCGCCGCCCTGCCATAACGAACCTGACTGGCCAAAAGCTCCAGAATGCTTCCCAGCATCCGCAGCGCCCTGATCCTTCCGCTAAACTGTCCCCGATACCAGAATCCCAGCCCCAGACAGCCCGATAGAATCATAATACCCCCAAGCCCTCTCAGCATTTCACGCATCCCTTCTGTCAACTGATGTATAGCTTTTATTCCCCTCCAAATACTGCCTGACCACACATCTGCCGTTTTCCTTTCTCAACAGTACAGTCAAGTCAAACAGCTGCTCCCAACCCCGCCTGTCCACTCCAAACCGCCGCTCCAGATCTTCCGGACTCTCTCCATGTGCTGTGGCAAGGATCCGGCAGCCGCATGCCGCAGCGCTTTTCAGCTGCTCCAATTCTTCCCGGCTGCCCAGTTCGTCAATGGCGATGACCTGGGGCGACATGGACCGTAGCAAGAGAAGCATTCCGGCGGCCTTGGGACAGGCATCTAACACGTCCGTCCGTATACCCAGATCGTTTTGGGGAATGCCGCAATAGGAACCTGCCAGCTCCGAGCGCTCGTCCACCACCCCCACAGTCATACCCGGTCCATACTCATTCCCGTCCGATACCTGACGGATCAGATCCCTTAGCAGCGTGGTCTTTCCACAGCCCGGCGGTGAAAGGATCAGCGTGCTCTTAAGCCCCCCTGTTCCATACAATCTGGGCAGCACCCCATCCGCTGCCCCCTTTACCTCATGGGAAATCCGAATATTCATAAAAGAAATGTTTTTAATGGTCCGAATGCGCCCATCGTTTTCCAACACCGCTTGTCCTGCCACTCCTACCCGGTGACCGCCCTTTACCGTAATAAAGCCCTGGCGCAGCTCGTCCTCAAAAGCATAGAGGGAATAGTGGCAGATATGTCCAAGCAGACCCTCCAGTTCCTCCGACAACATACATACTGCCCGGGAAGAGCTGTCCACAAAATAACCATTTCGATCCAGAAACATCTCCCGTCCAGCCATATAAATTACAATGGGCCGGCCTGCGCGCAGCCGTATTTCCTGGATATCTTTTTGAAAAGAAGCCGTCTGCCGCCAAAATCCCCTCTGTTTTTCCGGAAAAAGCTGAATGATCGTGTTCTCCACTGATATGCCCTCCTGTCCCATGAATCCTTTCTTTCAAATATATGTGGACAGGCGAGGGATATTCCTGCTAATTTATTTTTCTTGGCTGCATCTTCTGGGCTTCTGGATATAATTGAAAAAACAGAGGTGCTCACAGCTGTTGGCTGGGGGCGCCTCTGAGATAAGCGAATCCTTGATTAATCACTTTTTTGCATACACCTGAGGCTCTGTATATCCGGCCTCTCGTTGATTTTACACATCTCTTCTTTCATTTTTCTACCTTTCCATGAGTACATCCGCAATCATTTCTTCTTAACTAATTAGCAAAAACATCATTGGCACAAACCCCCTTAGAACTATAAAATGTCCGCTATCTCGTACTTTTTACCCATTAGATCAACTACATCACCAATTTTTTTCCCTACCATCAGCTTATGGAGTGGATATTTACCCGCCTGAATTGTGGTATCAACACTTTCACCTGTCTGAACCTTACGATATGTGATATAGCTTCCATCTTTTATAACCTTATCCTCTTGGAGTGCATTATGCAACTCCGCATCCGCTTTTGCAGTTCTTTTCATAGAATGTTGAAGTGAATCAGAAAAAATGGCATCCATCTTTTCATTTGTCACATTATCTTCGTTTGGCAGACCATATTCCTCTATCAGCTGAAACAATGCCTGTATTTCAGCTATGTGTGTCTGGGTAAAGAAAACCGATGTATCTTGCTCTAGTATAATCTCATAGCTATCCCCTTCTTCTTTGATGTCAAGTCCAAGGAGCGCCGCTTTCATCTTTTGCTTAAAGCCCTCTTTATCGGAATCCCTAAGCTGCTTATATCTACGACTGCAATTTGCACATAGGCAAAGGTGCATCTGCGGCAATTCCATTCCATAATTGGCGATCTCGACCGCATCAACATAATCAGAAGGCTTCCTGCACATCTGGCACATCTTGACCTGACTGTCATTAGTGTACATTCCCACCGCATAAGCCCGCACGGTCTTGGGCGATTTGCTGACACGGATACTACGCCATACTTCACGATAACGAATAGGATCTGCGCAGAAAAATTGCTCCCTCACATGCTGCATCAGGCTGTCAAAATTCTTAACCCGATGTACCGGGAACTCACTATCTATCCACGCATTTGGATCAAAGGTACCATTCTCGTTCCCATCCTCATCCTGTTCCTCTTTGAGCACATTGTCGCTGATACTCTTTCCCAGTTCCCTCGCAAGCTGCTTTAAGAGGATCATCTTGTCTCTTTGTTCAAGTGCCTCCACCTGCTTAAACGCACTTGCCGTTTTATCCTGCTCTGTTATCTTAAATCCAAGTATTTTATAGGCTTCATCATCATTCTTAACCGCTCCATATATCTCTGTTGAAAGATCAAACTTGGATAACTCTGTAATCTTATGAAGCTCTCCATCATTTCCATATAGCCATGAATTCGCCTTTATAGATGAAAATGTAGGATCCAGCAGGTCAGCATTTTCCACATGCCGTTCACGACTGTCCTTATATCTGTATATCATCCCTCGAAGAGAATGAGCATGACATAGCAATAGTCTCAAAAGCTCCCTCGACTTCTGCTTTGCCAGTTTTTCCTCTTTGTTTCTTACAATATACGAGATATTACTATAGGACTCATCAATAGTTGCTTTAGGATAAAACTGACCGCTTGGCTTGAACAAAATGAGCTTCTCCCCTGGCACGAGCCAATAGTCCCGACCCCTTCCCTCATGCTTCGTAGGTCCCGGCACAAACGGACTGGTAATCAATCCCAACTTTTTCAGAAGCTTTAATGGTATACCATGTTCGTCATAAAACGCCTCATCTACACGGTGTACATTGAAATCATGGAGTTTCCCATATAACACGACCGGAGCATAATATATCGTCTGGTCAATACCTTCATCTGAAACATCTACATAGGCATTCTTCGGCAATGAAAACACATCAACATATTCGGGACCAATAACCTTTATAATATAGGCCTTCTTCACCATTTCCCGGATTTTTTCAAGTTCATCTTCACCCGTTGCATCCTCAATAAGCTGGAGAAGTTGCGTTATATCCTCTATGTACTCCTCCGTATGATCATCTGTCTCATACAAAAAATCCTCGCCCGGCCCAACAACATATTTCTTCAGTATTTTTTCTCTCACATACTGGAAGTTATTTAATTCTGTTATCCGAAAGCCGTCTCTCAGTAACGGCAGCATATCCGCTGCCACCGATTTATTCACAATCGCTGACGCAAGTACGCTCTTATACTTGCTCGAAGAACCAAGATATACCATTTCCTGCTCCTTCAAATATGCGGGAACTATCGTACCCTCCGCATTAAGAATTACCGGAGCGCGCCTGAGTTCTACCCACGCTTTTGACAGACAATTACGGATTGCCTGTTCATAGGGTCCGCTACGGGAATAATTCAGTCCCGTTGCATAAACATTCTCCATATAATCAGCACAAAAATGATAGAAATTCAATAAATCATCATATTTTTCTCCGGTGCTTCCTATCTGCCGTACTTCTATATTCTTGAGGTCATTTGCCATAGAGAGCAAACTATACTGTTCCAGTCCAAGATCGTCTCTCAACCACAGAAAATACTCCGTAAAATTGCTTTCTCTCTCATTGTTTAGCGCCACAAAACGAAGCTGCTCCGAAAATGCCCCCTTAAACAACGGCTTGTCCGTAAATTCTGCGATACGAAAAGGAATCGGCACATGGAGCGCACCGACATAAGTATACTTCCCATCCCTATCCGGCAATAAGGGCTGTGCCAAGAACATTTCATTTACTTTATCTCTCAATCCGGGGATTGTCTCATTCTCGTCCTCATCCTTGAAAGCCTGTATCAATGTCCTACGGATAAATGCCTGCGTGATAAGCTCCCTCTCTTTCAGATCAAGCAATGACTCCGCAATCAGATTCCCCAATTTATCAAACAAATCGGAATTGAAATCCGATGGAGACATCAGCTTTTCTCTTGATACAGCAGTTTCAAAAGAGCCATGTATCAAGAAAGGCAGCTCCGTATTGTCTCTGGTCGGAAAATACACCCATATATCCGTGTTCTTCATCTCATTGATATTATCTCCGCGGCTATTGAGCTTATATGCCACGGAAACCTCGGCATCTGTCATTTCAGGATGATTAAATATCTTTTTATATCGCAGGAATTTGGAAATCTCTTCTTTTTCGCCATAAGCGCTCCCTTCAATGCTGCAAACAACAAGGTTTTTATCATCCATTGTCTCTCGAAGCGAAATTCCAGCATATTTGTTTGTACTCTTATCCGTCCAATATAGTTCCCTGATGTGGGTAAGGAACAAAAGAATCTCCCCATTCAGACCTTGCAGCTTATCAAGTACATCTTTTCCGGCAACCGGCTTTAACTCGCCCTTGTCATTTCTCTTTACAAACGGAATAACAATTTTAGTCAAATGCTGTGCATCCCAGAAAGGCTTGAAAGTCTTGCCGCCGTTCGCTATACATACAACTCTTTCACGCTCCACCCGATCATTCCAGTTATCTTTAATCTCTACTGGCAATAGATAATTTTCTATACGAAACGCCTCTGAATCTGAATAAATCTCCGGCTGATAGGTGTACTTGAATACGGACTTAAAGCCCATACCAAAGCGTCCTATCGTCTGCCCGTCGTTTTTGTCCTTTGTCCCCATCAGCATAGAGGAAACTCCTCTTACATCGCCCTCATCAAAGGGATCACCGTTATGATAAAATACAAGCCGATCCTCATAATACTCGATAACAACTTTAGAAGCCCGCTCATCCTCAGCATTTTGCAACAGCTCATAGACAAAATGGTTACTGTCAGAATAATGCCCTGCCAAAAGGGCTTCATATTTCTGTGGCTCTCTTGTCAACGCTTTCCAATCATCCTGATTTTCCTTGTAAATTCTTTCGTAATCTATCTTACCCATTATCGTCTCCGATCAATGACTGCTTAATCTACATGCAACACTCCACGAATCAGCAGATTCGTATGTATATCCGCTTGGGATATCGTATCTTTTAATGTTTTCTTATGATCCTCGAAATCATTTTTCAATTTATTTAACTGTGATGTTCTCATACGAATAATCTTTTCATCACCTGCAGACTCTATCATTCCCTTTAGGATAAGTTCCCGCTGACGGAAGGACTGTGTAAGCTGATCTATGCGGTAATCACATTCTTCTGTCACCCTTTTGACATACTCGCCCTTTATCTCTTGCCATCTCTTATAGTGCAGGCTGTCCATTTCTTCCCATTTTTCCACATAATGCTCACCGCTAAAGTCAAACTCGGACGCATACTGTAGCATTGACAATACATTTTTCTGCACCATCTCGTTCTCACTGATTGCCATCAGCCTGATATCCGGCCTGAGACCAACATAACGCCATGCATAGATCAGGAATTCATAATCTCCTGTCGGAATATCCTCCTCTGACACACGAATACCAATCTCGCAGGGAAAACTCTTACTTTCATATTGTGCCGCCTGCATGACAAATGGATGCATCTGCGTAAAAAATGCTACATCACGGTTATCCTTTGCCGTCACACTGTCAAAAGTAATGGGAATTCTCTGTTTGTCCGACTTCAGATAAGCCGTCCACCGCCTGCTGGCAGTATTGTTATTTACCACTTTCAGCTGTTTCAGATCCTTAAAAAGCATCTGCCTCTTTTCCCCTGATAGTTGCAAAGACTTGATATCCTGCTTTCCGCGCAGATACTCACCCTCGCCCAGCAAATCGTTTAAGAACAATTCCACAAGTGATTGTATATTTGCCGGAGATATCCAGTCGTTTTCTGCATCCTGCACATCTTTATCCGCAAGCAGGCTTTCCATATCAAAGCCATAGAGGGTTTTTTCCTCCTGCTCCAAACGATTGAGTTCCTGAACCTTCATCACTTCATTGTCCGCCATCTGCTCAATCTTCATCTGGCGTTCTTCCTCGGTCATTGTCGGGTCAAACATAATCTTCATAATCTGATCCGTAATATCGCCTAGTATCTCGGAACAATCACCTATGCTTGCCTCAAACACACCTATCTTACTTAAGCATCTGTTATAAATAGTCGCATCAATCGTATCTTCCGTAATCAGGTTATATATGCGGACTGTATCGCTTTTTTGACCGCGCCTGTCGATACGACCAATCCTCTGCTCAATACGCATAGGATTCCACGGAAGGTCATAGTTGATCATGGTATCGCAGAACTGGTAATCCAGCCCCTCACAGCCCACTTCACTGAATAACAGCACATCTAAAGCGTCTTTTTCTGCTCTATCCATAAGGAAAAGCTGTCTTGCACGATATCTATCCTCATCGGAAACAGAGCCGTCCACCTGTCCGACACGAATGCCTTTCTCTATCAGTTTTTTTCGTATGTATGCCAGCGTATGTCTGAAAGAGCTGAATATGATTACTCTATTGTTTTCCTCCTGCTGCTTGCCATCTATGACCTCTATCAACTTATCAAACTTCGGATCGCTTTCCGGTAATTTATCCTTTAGTTCCGAAATATTATCTGCAAGCTCAAAGAGAGAGTTTTCTTCATCACAATTCAGTTCAAAATCATACTCATACAGTTCCCCATCCTCCCCAATCTGTGACATTCTCTTCTTTACAAGGTCATTCAAGAACGGAGCCAGACCATAAATACAGCTGGAAGCCTGACGCATTATGGTACACATCATAAAGCGTACACTGCGACTTCCGTGCAGCCTTGTGAGCGCCGCCTCCTCAAACTCCATCAGGGACTCATACAACTCTCGCTGCACTCCGTTAAACGGTACATTGATAGTTATAGTTCTTCTGATACAGAAGTCCTCAATATCCCTTCTTCTGGTTCTATTTATAATCGTGTTAAAGGAGTGCAGACCTTCAATCTTGTTTATGATCTCAACCTTTTCCTCTCTTGTAACCTCTGATTTCTCAAGGAAGTTGTAAATGCTCTCAAAATTCGGATTGTGCTGAACAACATTCCGTCCCCATGTCGTATTAAGTATGTGAGCAATCTCCTGTTTACCCAGTTCCTGCCAGTTCTCGTCTTGCCTTCGAACTATACGCAGCAGGTTATTGATAAAGGCATTCGGTTCCGCCATAGTCTTGAATGTATCCTTATCTATGACAACATCTGGACGAAGCAGGTTTAAGAGCGTATATAGGTCATTATTACTGTTCTGAAGCGGTGTTGCTGTCAGAAATACTACCGCGTCCGCATTTTGACAAAAAAGCTCCACACCTTTATATGCCCATGTATTTGAATTGCGGATATTATGCGCTTCATCAACAATCACAAGGTCAAATCTCGGCATTGGATCAAGCTCCGAAAGCCCCATCGACTTCTTTTTCTTATCCGATGTTGATTGTCTGCCCATTATGACATCTTCGCTAAAAAGGGAATACGGAATAATAGTCTTTCGATGACGCTCCGGCCATTCTCCGTCCCTGTCAGTCTCGGATATAGTCTCACTTAGCGCTTTGCCATCCATTTGTGTGAAATCTTCGTCAAAGCGCTTCATCTCCAGCTCCCACTTACGCTCCGCCACAAGTGGTCTGGGACAGATGATAAGTACGGAATTAACATTTGAACGGGCTTCCAGCTCTTTTAAGATCAGCCCCGCCTCAATGGTCTTACCAACACCGACATCATCCGCAACCAGCAGCCTTGGACTGTCCGCTTTGATAAGTTTCAGCGCCGGTCTGAACTGATACGGCACAAAATCTATACGGGCGGAGTTTAAGGAATACAGATTCGCAGAGCCGGGATTATTAATCTGATACGCCGTGATGGATGCCTTCACACGGTCAAGAGAAAGCCTGTCCGCAGCGTTCTTTTTCTCCTTCAGCATTATCTGTTCTTTGTAAAAACTCTTTACCTCACTCTCAATAAGAACAGAATATTTATCTCCGCTTATGCCAATCACGGCTCCAACTACCGACGGATCACTTACAAGTGTGATCACACTTCCCACTGCAAGTTCACTTGCTCCTGTGTTTTCCTTTACCGCTGGAGTATCCGCTTTTTTCGGAGTCTCTTTCTGGATTTCCTCATCCTCTTCTATGTCAAAAATAAAGCCCTCCATCTCACGCACCTCATTGGAAGATGCGTCAAAAGCACACATTAATTCTATAATGGTATTCACATCCTGGACTACTTTTTCCTTGCTAATCTCCTGAGCCGAGATATGCGCCCAAGTATTCCGAACCTCTTTCATATCCCGGATATGCTGTCGCTCTTTATTATTGATAAAATAAGAGCTTGTAATGACGAACCAGTTGCGATCATAAATACGAAGTATCGTCGATAAATCCAGCCCCTCTATCGTGATGATTCCTGCACTTTCCACCTGCGCACGCTGCATAGTGCTGAGATTATTCAATACAAGATCATCCCACCATCTGTCTGTCAGCCGGGGTAGCTTATTTGCAAGCCATCCCCCCATCCTTCCAGTCAGCTGGAACATAAACTCATTCATCCTGCTTATGATGTATGAATCCGTCATATCTTTCATCCTCCGTTACATATCCACTATATCTATCTCAAACTTGTACCTGTGGTACTCTTCCCTTTCATCTTCCATATCTACAAGAACAAGGAAATAGTCATGTCCTCTGGTACACTTTCCGCTTTTTAGAGTGAACTTCTCTATGATACGCCTCTGTCTTGCATCCATATCACGCACCTTTGCGATAATAGGCACATCAAAGGATATCTTATTGCAGTTGCCATCCACGAAAAATGCCTCCAAAGATCTCGGCTTCACGGTATCCGTCACAGGCTCCATCTGCATAAACTCCAGCTTAAAAGCAGCTTCCGTAATACGGTTATAAAACGAAGAAAGTTCCACACTCACTGTTCCTGTATCCCGCCTGCCCTTAAATGTCTTAACTTTCAGAACCGGCACAACCATTTCCTGCAAAGAGGAACCACCATGCACATAATTCTGTCCGCCGCCTCAGACCTTCATGATATCCGCTCCCTTGGGTGTAAATACAAGTATCTCATTCAGTTTACTCAGATAAGCAATCGTCCTACTGATAAGCGCATCATTCTTTGCAGGCTCAACAGACAGCAGAAATCTCTTGTTGGTAAATGAAAATATCGTCTTATCCATTTTCTATCTCTTCAAATCTACACAATGATATCTGCCATGTATCGTCATCATTTTAGTTATAATATACACTATCATATATAAAAAAGAAGGATGCTCCTAATAAAGGAAACATCCTTATAAATACCCCGACACCGCACTAGACTAATTCTATTTGCCACATCGATAATCTCCTTATAGGAACGCTGATTAAATTCTAAATACCGAGATAGACGATACATATTAACTGCCGACATTGGCTTCACGGCCACAGTTTTCGCTGATCACAAAATCTTGACATTAATTCCCCTGATTTTTCCGGCTTTTCCCGTCAGCCGGAATGATACAGTTTTCCCCTCATAAGAAATATTCATATCCGGGTTATCCAGCTCGTTGAAATATACGTTTTCCGGCTTGTGCGCAATAAACCCAAACAAATTACCATGCTTGTCCGTGGAAACGGTCATGACCTTTCCAGTATATACACTGGAGTTCGCTTCCGCAACAATGTTCCCCCTCAGTTCCTTTAACATGAAATCTTTAAATTCTGGATTATCCTTTACATAGTACCTATAGTTGGCCCCCTTTGCGGCAACCCATTGACCCATTATTTGTCGAAATCTGCTGGCTGCCCGCAAAACCATTGTCTTATATTTTGTCCCGCTAAGCAGCTTCAACAGTTTTTTGCAATACTCCTCTATTCTTTCTTTATCGTCTATATCCGGCGACGGCCCCATGCTCAATTCCTGAATCAAGAACAGCAGGTGCATCTTGTATGGCTTCATATCTTTAAGACTGTGTTCCTGCTTCATAATGCACTCAAGATTTGATGCCATAAGTGCCGCCACGTAATATGGATAATAAGATTGCCCCTCCACAAAAAGTTTATCCTTAAAATCACTGATGAGTTTTGATTCATGCCGGTGCGAATTCTCAACATGGTTCATGTACATAGCCACCATACTTTGGATCAGCACCCTGAAACTGATCTTCTGATACGGTTTTACCGTGTTGTCTCTTGCATATTGTTTGGAACGCCTCTCATAATATACTTTATAAAAGCCCTCCGTCTGCATACTATTAAAAAAATCCTCCAGTTCCTTGTGGTACTCCCGGATGGTTTCAAAAGCCTCCTCATAGACAATATTCTGCCTGTTCGTGCCCTTGACGATTCCCTGGGTCACTTCCGATTCGGTGGCTCCAATAACCTTCACAATCACCTGTACCTGGGATAAGTCATTTCCCCTCCTCCATACCTTATAAAGCGAATTGCAGGTTTGGCAGCCGTTTACAATCTGAGGATTTTTGATGATCAACTCCTTGCTCTCTGGTTCAAGTTTATCACATACAACCGTAATCCCATTGTTAAATAGGACAAAATTCATAGGACTTGTCGATAAAGTCGCTTCCATCTCCTGATTTACATCCGTATCTCCCTGATAATCCCTGACATTGTCATCAAATATGTTCGCTCGGATCAATCCATCATCGTTTGTTATAATCCTAACCAAGCTGTCAGCGCTGCAAAGCACGACATACACCTGCCCCACACCCTCTAATTTTTCAAATACAATAGAATCCTTATACTCAAGAGTCGCCTGGTACTCTTTTCTGTTAGCTTTGGCAATCGCATATAGCTTCTCTCCATTAATCTGCTGAATGCTTATGGTATACTCTTTTCTTTTTATGCTTTGAGTCTCTGCTTTTTCTTTCGCCACAAAAACAATATTTATGCTGGGAAGATCCTCCCATCTGACAACAATTTTCTGTGATCGAATGTAGCCTATTATCTCCGAATAATTATATCCGTCCCATCTTTTATTATAAACCTCGCTTATGAGATCATCAGCGGAAAGTTCCTCCTTATAGGCTAAAATATATACCTCAAACTTACCCTTGCCATCCTTCTGCAGAATATCGTCAATATCCGTCCTTGTAGAAAGCAGCTGCCCATTCATGGTGATAGCGATTCCAATCACCCCCATTCCTTCAGGCACTTCTTCACATATTTGATTTAACAGGTCAAAATCCCTGTCTAACCTATCTGGCTGAAATTGTGAAAAATAGATATAATCAATATACCTTCTTTCATTGTCGAGACTGCTATTGCCCTCCAGCTCATTCTCTTTGCTATACTCCTTAAACCATGCTTCCAATATAGGATTTTCAAACACAGCATACCCTCCCGCTGTCCGTCAGAATTTTATATCCATTTCAGCTGTATATGTAATTTTATCGGTCGTGGTCATACATATGTGATGGATATTATAGGACATCCTTCTTCCTGAAATCTCTTCATCAATAAAAACCCCATCCAGAATAAATTGAACGGCCTTAGCCCTCTGTCTATATTCGTTCAGCTTCGTCCTGCTCTTCCTGGCTGTAAGCAAACCATTCCTGCCTGCCTGTTTGATTTTCTCCACACAGGCATCCTTCTCTTTTTGAAGCCTATCCCTGTCCCAATATCTGGATATTACTCCCAATGAATTTTCTATACTATATCCGTCCAAGCCATTTAGATACTGCCCTTCAATATGCTCTATCCCACTGTGCCACTGATTGCAAAGCTTCATCGCCGTTTTTGCATGATTAATTGTATCCTTCATATCATAAATATACCATTTGACTTTTCTTTCAGCACTGCTTTCCATAATCGCGGTGATATCTGGCTTTTTTGTCCCTTCCTTTGGCGTTCCAACAGGTACATATTCCTTGCTGAAATAAGCCTTGTCCCCGTCCCTTACCGTATAATGCAGAATAGCTCTATCCGACGTACCATTGACTTGTTTTTCTTCCACGGTGATATCCCTGGAACAGTCGAACCAATACATCACCGTCTTATTGTAACCGTTTTCTTGTTTCAGCTTCTGTGTTTTCATCCGACTATCCCATGATACAGTTTGATTCATCGTAAAGCTTATCAATATTTTCGTTAAATCTCCCAAAGTCATAACCTATCTCTGGATAATCAAAAAAATCTAATTCCTCGATGACCACACTGCCTCTTTCATTTTTTATGAATTCATATATATTTACTGTTTTTTCCGGCTGAAGCATATCCTGCATGCTCCAATTCAGCTTTTCCAGTATGTCATTCCTTCGGATTACATTTTTCATTCTTGACACTAATATCAAATTATTAATTTTTCCCGCCAGAGTATCACTGTGGGTTGAAATAATAATCTTGTTGCCAAGATTGCAAAATCTCATCAACGCCTTTGCAATACTTCCCTGTTTAATGGGATGTATGCTGTTTTCCACCTCATCATAATACAAATATCCATAACTACCTTCCGATTTCAACACACTGCTAAAAGGTGATAATTCATGAATCATCGACGAAGCTGCGCTCAGAGGAATAAAGCAATAGTCTTCCCGATACATAAACATATCATTCTGATATTCAATCTTTCCGCCCAACAGTTCTCTGTCAACGAATTCTATCAAATCCTCCTCATTTTCGTCAAACTGAGTTCTTGGCGAATAGGTCTGCAGAAATTTCAGATAATCGTAAATCGGCAGGGCCATTCCTGACCTTCCCTGCATGTTTACAAAGAAATTCCTGTAGAGCATCTGCAGGCCGGCCCGCGCCGCCGGCAGGAACAACTGCCTTTTTCCCACAGGTAGTCCCAGCATGTCCAACAGGGCGTACTTAGAAAGCTGTAATTTCATCTCGTCCACCGCCCCCGATACATTACCTACAATACTTACCCTGTGGCCATCATCATACTCCTTCTCCAGGTAAGCCGTTTCCGCAATAGTACCGACATAAAATACTTCCTCTAAGTTTTCAAAATGTATCGTTATTTCCTCCGCAGGAATTTCTGTGGAAAAGCATTCCAGAAGAAAACTCCCCTTATTTTCCTGCAGATAGCTGTTAACACTGCTTTCTATTTCAGTAAACCACTCGCCGGAAAATCGAATATAGGTTATATCTTCCATCTCCGTGATTTTGGCACAACCAATTTCTGCATCCCAATTGGATATTATATTTACAATTCCATACACGAGTTCCATCATCAAAGTTTTTCCGCTGTTATTATCGCCTACAAACAACAAAAAATCACTTATTTTCACTGAAGCCTTCTCTATTTTCGCAAATTTTTTAACATCTACTCTTATACTCAAGTAAATCCTCTTTTCTTTTATTGTAATCCATATATTATGCTAAATGTTCCTGTATCCTGTACCACCTAAATGAAAGCCATATAACAAATTTATTGTACAATCAAAAATCACTATTGTCAAATTTTACAAACATTTTGCAACTCAAAACAATATCAGCCCAGAATCCGACAAAAATAGATTTATTTTCCTCTCGTCCACTAAGTTTGATCATGGTATCCTCTCTCAGCTTTCCGTACAGCTTCTAACGCATCTTCTCAATGAATCTGTCAACATCTTCTTTTTACTTCATTGTGTATGTGCGATTCTCCGTCAGCGTACACATAGTAACCTAAAGTCCCGTCATCTTATACCTAGAAGTCTCAAAGACTTATAAATACTGACTTTTTCATAATATTCTTGGTATAAAATTTCGGGAGAGCAGGATAGTAAGTGGCACAGTCCGGATAGCCTTGGACTTCAGCATAAGTGAGACATCTTTATCCCCCCTCTGAACCCGATTCTGTATTTGACGGTGTCTGAGGTTGAATACTCTTCTGATAAAACTCTTCTTACATTTCAATTTTTAGTTCCCTCACTCATAGTGAAATAAAGGAAGATTACGCCCCTCAGTGTAAACTGCAGTACATATTCTGAAATGGACTTGCGATACATGATTCTTTTCTGGCCATACACCGTCAATACTTCCTGCATTGTATTTCCGCTTGCAGCAGCCTGATTCTTCAAGCTGTCCTTTGCAGATATTGTATGTATTTATCATACAAACATCTCTGTATACCGCCGCATTTCCTTATTGTGTTTCATCGGTTTCGCATACTTTAAAAGCCAATTCAGGTTTCTATCTTTTTTCTGTAGATAGGTGGTCAGGACTTCTTTTGTTTCTTCAATACCAACCTTCTCCCGATAAAACAAGATATCAACAACAGTTTGCTGCGTCTTAGATCTGAAACCCATTTTCCCTTCTTCAGCCTTTTGAATTTCTAGCTCATACCGCTCATCCGTATAATGATAAACATTCATCTGAGGCCAATCCGAAAATGTTGAAATCTTTGCCTTGCGCGGTATCGCCACATCAATTGTATCAGAAATATTAGTCGTGAAATTCCGCTATATGTCAATCACAATCTAAAAAGACACAACATATTCCTGCATTGCATCTTCTCATAATCCTCTACAACTCTATTTAATTCCTCTGCACCCGAGTTCCATTCCACTCTCAAAACTCCAATAGTTTTTCTTGGTGTGAAACCAAAGTATTTTATCTACCAGACCTTACCCCCTCTCTGACGCTGCTCTTCCCCGACTCACCCATCTTTTGCCGAGATATTTGAATATGCTCTTTTTCATATTTTCGTATGACAAGTATTGTATAAGCGCGGTGTTGTCATGTCTAATGCCGTATCTTTAACTATGGGAACCTCCGGTTTCCCAGTTAAAAATTGCTTGTTCGGAAGCTTCGAGCTGTTTTTGTCAAATCGCTTCATCTCGTTTCAGTGTTTCCATTAAATTACCAATCTTATATTCTTTCTGCTAAATATTTTTAATGCTGAGTTAAAGCTGAAAATCCGTTTTGGCTCAGCTTTAAAAAGTCTATATTCCTCTGATCCGACAATCCTTCAAACGCTTGCGCATAACCTTCAATCTTCATTTTCAATTGCTCACCACCATAAAATACTCTCAAATGGTCAAATATTTCTGATTCTTACTTTTCGGCTTATCAGGTATCGTCATCGCCAATTTATTACTCTCAATTAAAGGCATCAGATAGCGAGTTGCAAATTGCGCTCTGCTCTTCAAACCACAAAATTCAATAATCTCCGCCCTTGATCGAGCAATTGTACAGAATTTCAGAATATTTTCTTCCACGTTCAATGTGTCATCATATTCATCAACATGTACCTCATCATGTACCCTATCATGTACCCTGTTGTCGACTTTCGCCAGAGATGCTTCTTCTGTCTTGCGATAAAAACAAACCACAAATCCGCCCTGCACAGTCTTAAATTCCACTTTGCATCCTGCCTCATCACAAAGATTTTGAATCCGCTTAAGCCCAGTCGCAAATGCCTCCATGTCCTGAGAGTAATAGAGCGTCCTTGTGATCAACGCATTTCTGCGAATCGGTGCTATATTCTCTTTTACAAATGATTCCGGGGAATGATTTTTGGGGAACTCGCCCGGACTGTATATTTCTATGCGATCACGGTAAACAGCCACCTCATTTGCTTGTCCTGCTTCAAACAGCTTGTGTCCAAAAGAATTTATGATAGCCTCCCTTACAGCGGCAACCGGCACCTCTGGGATCTCTTTTCGCGAAAGGCCTGTAATTTCTGCTTTCCAGTCCATAGCATCTATCACATACTGTTCCGCCTTGTCCTTCAATGTCATGATAGACCCTGTAAATCTGCGAATATCCGTAAAAGTAAGTCGCTCATTCGTTGCAAACTTAGCCATCTGCAATTCATTCAACCCACATTCGCAAAACAATGCTACTCCGGCATTGAGCAAGTAATCTCCTTCCAACAATCCCAGTGTTCCCAAAACACTTTTTTTATCTGTATACTCAAATGTAATTCTGTTTGCTTCTTGTGCCTTTCGCAAATAAGCCTGCAGAGCTTCTTCGTTTACATCCTCTAACTGATACTTTGACACCTGTGATTCCCATGAATAGCCGGAAATGTTGTCTCTCTTCCGCATCATATCCTCATATGTTTCCTGATCCATTACCACATCTTCATCAGCAACACGGATGCGGGCAATATTAAACGCAGTATAAGGACATCTCGTACCGGAAAACTTTACATAGACCACTTTGCTCCCATTATAATCCTTCATCATGATCTCCGGGTAAATCATTGGTCTGATATGGTTCCGAATAGACTGGCTGACTGTGCGAAGCGTAGAATCCCCAATCTCCTGCCCCAGAACAGTTCCATCATTTTTCACACCAAAATAAAGTTCTCCCGATTGATGCTTGTTCAATATGGCAGCTATAGAAACAATACCCTCGTTTAATTCACCGGTAGATTTCTTAAATTCAATTTGTTCTGTTTCGCTTCCGATATTCATAGAACAAATTACCTCCTGCTTTATGCATTTCTTATTATATCAAATAAAGCGAATTGTCTCAAGTATTGATATTGTTCTCAGATTTGCCTAAAAAATTAAGGAACTACTACTCAAAATCATACATAGGGTCAAAAGAATCCCGAATACAAGCAATATATAAGCGTGGTGTTGTCATTCTAATGCCGTATCTTTAACTATATCTCCCAATTGGATACCGCCTGGAAACTGATTCCAATTTGATCCGCCAGCTCCAGTTGTGTCATGTTGCGGCTCTTACGAAGCTCTGCAATTTTCCGTCCTACTTTCTCCATATGAAACATAACGACTCCTTTCTGCATTGTACAAGCTTGTGTTGTATCTTATGCCTTCATCATACCAAAAACCTGTTTTGAGAGAAGCAAGCGGTGATTGAGTATATGATTTTCATGCTCAATTAATAGTTGAGTCTAAAATATAATAAAAAAGACCATGAACAATCATATCCTTTGTCCGTGGTCTTGGCTTATAGTCATCTGCCATTTTATACTTTTTTCTTAAACAAATGCGGTGTATTACACAAAAAGACCATAAATAAAATAAAGGAAGCGAACAGGAAGACAAAGTATGCATACGCCACAGGAGTAGAGGTGTTCACTCCCTCCACATTTGCGTAGAGCTTTCCTTGTGACAGATAAGCCTTGACCGTTTTTCCTTCCCAATAACCGGACAGACCGTGCACATTCTCCAGATTATACTCTTCGCCCTCATACCGTACTTTAACAATATATTTTGTCGATGTATTGCTGCTATACCGGGTCTTAACCCTTACTGACTCGCTGTCCGTACTGACTACCCGTACTTCTACCTCCTCATATTCCAAATCCTGATTATCCATGAGAATACGGAAAACAATCGTCAACACAAGGCACACCACAAATCCCACACCCATAAGAATTACCAGCTTCTTGTTCATCTCTTCTCTCCCTTCTAAACGACAGCCCATCGGCATGAAACAATTCTAATTTACAAGTATAGCAGTCTTATAATGAGTTGTAAATAATTAAGAAGATTCCACTATTTTAATTTATAAGAAGATTCCACTATTTAATTTAAGGATTATTTAATAATTTCCATGCTACAGTAATCTCACATGCAACAGGGCCGCTATTGACGAAAAAGCCATTGTGCCTTATAAACAGTAGAAAGAGCACTGAGCAGGCTTTCTATTGTAATTGAAATGCCGTTTTCTTAGGCAGGATAAAGGAGCAAAGCCATGTTTTTTAGAATTTTAAAAAAAGACCTGAAGCGCAAGAAGACAATGAACATTATCATCCTCCTGTTCGTGATCCTTGCAACCATGTTTGTTGCAAGCAGTGTGAACAATATTCTCACGGTGACAAACGGACTGGACTATTATTTCGAAAAAGCCGGACTGACCCAGGATTATTTCATTGTATCCCGGGCCGGATTCGAAGATTCCCATTTGAGCGATCTGCTTGCTTCAGAACCGTCGGTCAAAAGCTATCAGGCGGAACCGCAGATTTTTGTCAACGGCGACCAGTTTACCTTAAACGGTGAAAAAGCATTCCAATTTGATAATATCAGCCTGATCCTCTCTGTAGAGGAATGTAAGCTTAACTATTTTGACGAACAGAATCATGTCATTTCCCAAGTGAAGGAGGGAGAAGTCTACATCACAGGACCTGCCCTGAAAAACAGCAGCGTGCAGCCCGGAGATACCCTCCTTCTTGATCATAACGGAACACAGCTTTCCCTCACTGTGGCCGGCAGCGGAAAGGACGCTGCTCTCGGTTCTGATTTTATGGGGAATTCCCGATTCCTGGTCCACCCTAATGATTATACAAAGCTGATGGAAAACGAAACAGTCCGGGAATACTTCGGTGCAAAGATATATTATATTTCCACAGATGATATAGCTGCTCTGACAGAGGCAGTATCCGAGGAAAGCGGTATTGTCTTTGACGGTGATATCTCTATGATCAGAATTACCTATGTCATGAATATGATCGTTGCAGGTATCCTGCTGGTGGTCAGTGCTGGCCTGATCCTGATCTCTTTTACGGTACTGAGGTTCACCATCAGCTTTACCATTTCCGAAGAATTCAGGGAAATCGGTGTTATGAAAGCCATGGGCATCCGAAACGGCACCATTCGCCGCCTGTATCTCACAAAATATTTAGGTCTGGCCCTGACAGGTGCAGCGGCGGGCTATCTCCTGTCCATTCCCTTCGGACGCATGCTCTTAGACAGTGTTTCGGAAAGCATGGTACTTGGCAGCGAAAAATCCGGTTTTGTGGGCCTGTTATGCGCCGTGGCGGTAGTTGCCATCATCCTGCTCTTTAGCTACTCCTGCACCGGAAAAGTCAATAAACTCTCCCCCGTGGACGCTGTCAGAAACGGCCAGACCGGAGAACGTTTCGGGAAGAAGAGCATCCTGCACCTTGGGAAAAGCCGGCTCGGCACCACGGGCTTTCTGGCTCTCAACGACTGTCTCAGTAGTCCCAGGCAGTTCGGCATCATCACTGCGGTCTTTTCCCTGTGCCTGCTTCTTGTTATGATACTTGCCAATACTGCAAACACTCTATGCAGTGAAAAATTGATCCCTTTCTTTGGTGTAGTTTACTGTGATGCCTATATTTTGGATATGGAAAGCATTATGCGGATGATGAACAACAGTGCTGGAGATGACGATGCCGGGGATGAAATTGTATATGAAGAACTGGGAGCATTGGAAACGCTGCTTGGAACCAATGGAATGCCGGCGGAATGCATGGCGGATGTATCCTATAAATATTCCGTGAGCTTTGGCGGCCACTCTATGAAACTCTCCTTCCAACAGGGCAAGGGGGCCCGTGCGGAGGAATATGTTTATCAGGAGGGAAGTCCCCCTTCCCATGAAAATGAGATTGCCCTGACGCTTCCCGCGGCTGAGCAGATTGGAGCCCGGATCGGGGATACGGTTCTGATCAAGATTGGCGGCGAGGAAAAGAAATATATCGTCACGGCTTTTTATTCCAGCATGAATCAAATGGGCATGTATGGAAGATTGCACGAGGATGTGAAGACCAATATGTCGGAAGCCTTTTCTGTCCTTGGCAGTCAGGTCCGTTTCACCGATCATCCCGACAGCAGGGAGATACAACGCCGCATCGAAAAGATAAAAGACATTCTAAAGATCGAAAAAGTTTATACCGCGGCAGAATATGTCAATCATACCACAGAGGTCTCCGATACAATACGGTCAGTAAAGCATCTGGTATTCCTGATCACGTTGATCATAGCCGCACTGGTCACCGTACTTATGGAACGCTCCTTCATCGCTAAGGAAGGCGCAGAAATCGCCCTCATGAAAGCTATGGGCTTCCGTGGCGGAAAAATCATGGCGCAGCATACTCTCCGCTTCTGCCTGGTGCTGATCCTTGCCGACATCATAGCCGCCCTCCTGTGTGTGCCTCTGACGAAGCTCTGCATTGACCCGATTTTTGGTATGATGGGGGCAGTATACGGCGTGGAATATCAGATCAAACCTCTGGAGCTGTTTGCGCTGTACCCTCTTGTGATGCTATGTGTAACAGTGCTGGGTGCTTTTTGTACCTCCTTGTACACAAAAAGAATTACTGCTTCGCAGACCTCAAATATTGAATAAGGGATTGATCAAATCAATTACACCAATTAAAAAGATTGATTTAAAACAAGTGACCTTTTATCACAGGGAGCGCTTTGAAAAAAGGGATAATTTATTCTAGCCTAATAATCATTGAAAGGAATTAGACTCATGGAAAAAACTTTGGAAGTAAAGGACCTCTGCAAGACCTATATCACAAACAAGCGCCAAAACAACGTGCTGAAAAACATTAGTTTTACGGTGGAAAAGGGAGAAATGGTAGCCATTATGGGCCCCTCCGGATCCGGAAAATCCACACTGCTCTACGCGGTTTCAGGAATGGACCGCCCTACCTCCGGCGAGGTTCTCTTTGGCGGCAGGGATATTGCCTCCATGCCGGAGAAAGAACTGGCAGGACTGCGGCTGAATGAAATGGGCTTTATCTTCCAGCAGATGTATATGCTAAAAAATCTCTCGGTTCTTGACAATATCCTCCTGCCTGCCATTCATTCCAAAAACAATCGTCTAAACCGGAAGGAAAAGGTAAGGACAGGCCAGAACCTGATGCGCCGTCTGGGCATCATAGACGTTGCCGACAATGATATCAACGAGGTCTCCGGCGGTCAGCTGCAGCGTGCGTGTATCTGCCGGAGCATGATAAACAAGCCAAAGATGATCTTTGCCGATGAGCCCACCGGTGCTTTGAACCGCTCCTCCTCCGAGGAGGTGATGGAGGAGCTTGCGGCGCTAAACAGGGACGGAACCACCATCATGCTGGTGACCCATGACGCAAGAGTGGCTGCAAAATGTTCCCGAGTTCTTTTTATTGTTGACGGAAACATTAAGGGCGAGTATCATTTGGATGAGTATACGCAAGCCACGCAAATGCGGGACAGAGAACGGTCCATCAACAACTGGCTTATGGAAATGGGCTGGTAAACACCTAAAAAAAGAGAATTATCATATGATAGACATTTTAATTATTGAAGATAACAAGGAAATTGCAGATTTGCTTGCGGATTTTCTGAGAGCGGAAAACTACATCGTGAGCACTGCCTGCAGCGGCGAAAAAGCCTTGTCCCTTTTTGAAAAATACGGGGCAAGGCTTGTCCTGCTGGATATCATGCTGCCAGGGATCGACGGTTTTTCCGTATGCGAAAAAATACGAAAAACCAGTGATGCACCGATCATCATACTAAGTGCGAAGAGCGATAAAAACGACAAGCTGAACGGTCTGATCCTGGGGGCGGATGACTATATGGAGAAGCCCTTTGACATTGATATTCTGCTGGCTAAAATCGCAGGGATATTCAAGCGTAAATATGCTCTTGACGAGATCAAAAGCAAAGATCTGACGCTGAACAGGGCTGAGAAAACAGCATACAGAAATGGGACGAAGCTGGAACTGACCGCCAAGGAGTTTGAGCTTCTGCTTTTGCTGGTGGAGAACAGTGGAAAAACGCTGACAAAGGAATATATTTTCAACCGAATCTGGGGAAGCGACAGCGCTTCAGAACCCCAGACCCTGACAGTTCACATGAACCGGTTAAGGGAAAAAATCGAATGCAATCCCAAAAAGCCTGAAAGGTTTCAGACCGTTTGGGGCACGGGGTACAAATTCATATGAGAAACTTTGACAAAATGTTTGCAGCTCTGGTCCTCATTATCATACTGCTGTGTATAGGGATAAATGCCGTAATAGCCACAGCTGTCAGGAATGACGGCAACAGGTTCTACCAAGTAGAAATAAACCGCCTGTGCCGTCAGCTTGAAGATGGAAAGTCCCCTGATCTCTCTGTTTGTACCTATGTGACCGGAGTCAGAAAATATAACGGCAGTAAAGATTTCTTTGACAGCAACAGCAGCTATGTCATCAGGGAAATTGACGGTACATTTTATCGCTTCGACTATTTACCGTTAAGGGAAAATACCCTGAGACTGCTTTTACTTATTAACATCCCACTCCTTATGCTCCTTGCCTTGTTTCTCGGGGTAATGTTCTACCTGCGCAGACAGCTGCTGAAGCCCTTTGACAAACTTGTAAATGTACCCTATGAACTTTCCAAAGGGATTCTCACCACCCCATTAGAAGAAAACCGCAGCCGTTTTTTCGGGCGGTTTGTATGGGGTATCAACATGCTGCGGGAAACCATGGAAAACCAAAAGCAGCGGGAGCTTTCTCTGCAGAAGGAAAAGCAGACTCTCCTGCTGTCGATTTCCCATGATATTAAAACACCTCTTTCCGCCATCAAGCTTTATGCGTCCGCTCTTTCAAGAGGACTGTATCAAGACCCGAAAAAACAGCTGGGGGTCTCCTTACGCATTAATGAAAAGGTGGATGAAATAGAACATTTTGTATCCGACCTTTCCCTTGCAGCACGCAAGGATTTTTTACAGTTGGAAGTAAACTTAAGTGAGTTTTATCTCTCAGAGGCAATTACCAGCATTGCCTCCCATTATTCAGAAACACTTGCCTTGAATAGGACCGTTTTCACCATCGATCCCTTTACGGATTGTATTGTAACCGGTGATGTGGACAGAAGCATTGAGGTCTTGCAAAATATTGTGGAAAACGCCATAAAATACGGGGACGGCAGGGAAATCCACATTGGATTCTCCAATGAGGAGAACGGCAGACTCGTCACCGTAACAAACACCGGATCCACCCTGTCCGAATCGGAGCTCATCCATATTTTTGACAGTTTCTGGCGGGGTTCCAACAGCGCCGGCAAAAGCGGCACTGGACTGGGGCTTTACATTTGCCGTCAGCTTATGCTGAAAATGGGAGGCGAAATTTTTGCACAAATAAAGGAGAATGAAATGTGTGTTACATTGGTCTTTCGCATGGCCTAGTAAGGTTTCTCCGGATATTAATTTCCAAAATAGCGCAGCAGTACCATGGTCATATCCTGTTTCGCAGGCTCACCTCCCAGGAATTCCTCCACATCCCCGGCCATTATCTCCAAAATCTCCGGAAGCTCGTAGGCTTCACCAAGAACCTGGTTCAGCCGCATATGCATGTGCTCCAGACTGTACTGCACCTGATCCCGGTCTTCCGCTTCGATCAATCCCTTCGTATAGAGGAACAGCATATCCCCTTGCGTAAGCCGCACCGACTGCTGCCAATAAGGCACACCGGCCATGCTTCCCAGCACGAAGCAGTCCTTGGCGGGCAATGGTCCGAACTCTCTTCCCGCATGCTTCAAAAGGGGGATACAGTGCCCGGCATTCACATAGGTCAGGGTTCCGTCAGTCAGATCCAGAATGCCAAGAAAAGCGGTTGTGGTCATTCCCTCATTGCTCTCGCTGAGCTGATTATTAGCTTCTGTAAAGACCTTCTCCGGCTCAAAACCCAGCTTTGCGTAATTCTTGATCAGTGTTTGTGTGATCACGATCAAAAGCGCTGCCGGAACTCCGATTCCGTTCACATCGCCGATCACCACTGCAAGATGGTTCTGATCTATGAGAAAGAAATCGTAAAAATCTCCGCTCATTTCACTGGCAGTCTGTAGCTTAGCGTAGATATCAAATTCTGTCCTCTCCGGGAATGCCGGGAACACGTTGGGAAGCATGCTGGACTTAATACCGGTGGCCACGTTTAATTCCGCGGAAATCCGCTCTTTGTCGGCAGCAGCTTCCTGCAGATTACCCATATACACTACCAGCCGGGAGGTCATTTCATTCAGATCTTCACTTAAGAGTTGAATCTCGTCCCCAGTGGCGACCATTGGATCCTGAAACACCAGCTTGGAGGGATCGGTTTCACTGTTGCTCTGCTGCACGAAATCCGCTGCACTATGTGACATCCGGATCACGGGTGAAACCACGCTTCTGTTCACCAGGCGGAGAAGCACAAAAAGAAAGATTGCTCCCACCACCAATGTTCCACACAACACAAAAAGAATATACTGCATAATATCCTGATGGATCTGATTCATGGAAATGTCCACACACGCCAGTGCAACCGTCTGTCCATCTGCAGGCCGCCGCAGGGGATACATTCCCGTCAGCATATAACCGAAATCCGCCGTATTGTTGGCGTAAAAATCAATCTCCTTCTCTCCTTCCATTGCCTCCTTGAACCTTTCCGCCATCCTGCTGTTAAAGCCTTCTCCGGACAGATCCCACAAGGAGCTGATCTCCTGATAGGTTTCCAGCTCTTTTGGCGTCACTGCATTCCAGACATACATAGCGTTGTCTGTTTCCGCTGTATTCAGAGGCCGGATCACGTAGAGGTATTCCACGTCAGATTGGCTCTTGATATTGTTCAGCTGAAGTTGAGACCATTTATAGCTTTTCGTCTTCTCTCCGGTTTGAATACACTGCGCCATATCCTCAATGTCAATATAGCTGCCAGCTATCCTGACGATCGTCTCCGCGTACTGCTCATACCTCTCCATGACATTTTCCTTATAGGTATAAACTCCCAACAGCCCCAGTGTGACGCTTAGGACAAGCACAAACACGCCGCATATAGCAGTCATCTTTCCGCTCAGCTTCTTTCTCTTTCCCGTACTTTTTTCCATTCCTCTCAAACCTCCCCATCATCTGTAAAGTTACACATCGCATAAATACCGTTTGCCGCCCCTGACACTGCCGCAAAGACCGCCAGGCCCGACAGCGGATTAGCGCCGCCCATGATTGCGCCGAACAACATCGGCCCCGCTGATCCTCCCACATTATCCATCAGGTTATAGACCCCCATAGCAGATTCCTCCCCATACTCCTGCACGCCAGAAAGTCTTGTAAAGTACGTTTGACGCACCGATATCCCAAAGCTTCCCTCAAATCCCAAAAGCAGCAGAACTATAAGGAGCACGGGAACCGTGCTATGATATCCAAACAGTAAAAGCGCGGCCAGGGCCAGTCCGCTGGACAGATAAACCGCTCCCTGTCTGAACCTGCTGCTCATATACTTTGTCACAGTCACACTTAAGTACACACTACACAGTGAATGCAGCATTAAAAGCAGACATACAATGCTCTCACTGAATCCCTGGGCATCCCCATAGATAGGGACATAATAGTACACAAAGCTATTGATGATCACATAGGGGAATTGAATAAACAGTATGTATGGCATAACACCCCTGGATGCCAGGAACGCGCCCAGTTTTTTCTTCTGACGCTTTTCCCCACCCAAGACTCTGTCCAGGTGTCTTCCCAGAATCCAAAACAACACCATGACCAGCGCCCACACAACAGTGGAACAGGCAAATACCCTGCGCCTGCCTACGGCACCTGCCAGAGAAGCTCCCAGCATCATCCCAACAGCAGTGCCCGAGAGACTTCCCGCATTGAACAGGGAGAATCCTTCCGTCCTCACATCCTCCTGTGAGGCCCCAGCAATCAACATGTTCATGGAGTTGGTGATCACTCCCATGCCAATGCCGTTCATGATAAGCCCCATCACCAGGAAATAATAGCTTTGTCCCAGAAACAGAGTCAGATCACCCCACATACTGATCCCCGCCCCCACTGCGGCCACTGTGCGGAAGGAAAACCGCCGTAAAAGAGGTGCACAGAACAGGGATGTCATCCCCACGCAGATCATGTTCAGCGTGAGCGGAAGGGAGGCTGCAAGCTCCCTGGGAAGTCCCAGATCATCCGTCACAAAACCCGCCGCATAAACGGGCATAAAGGAGCTTGCCACATTAAACGCCATATAGGTCACAAAGATACTCAGACGCAGCAGATGCAGTGGAATCCCAGGCATTCCGGCATTCTGTGCCATATCCGTCTTCCTTTGACGTCTGGCTCTCCATTCAAAAAAGGAGAGAATTTCTCCAAACAGGAATATAACGATCATGATCACCAGAATCAGGGTGATCAGAATAGAGCGTATCATCCGGTCAATGCTGGCAGAAATCACATGGGTAGTGGTTCCCACCTCAATCACACCGGCCACCCTGCCCTGTCCGTCCATCACGGGCACATATACATAGATATAGGATCCGGTGGCATCATTTATCTCATTGCGTCCCTCCTGACCGGTCTCATATATGCGGGCCAGCACCAGGATCTCCTCTTCCTCTCTCGGGTAATATGTGCCGATAGAGTTATCCAGATAAGCGATAGCGTACCCCTTGCCGTCTTCATACCGAAGCACATTACAATACACTTCCTGGACATAGGAATCCTGCCTGTTCAGGGCCTTCTCCAGCACATCCATTAGGGTCCGGTAATCCTCATTCATATAATCCTCTGAGGTGCGTATCCGCCCCAGGCTGTCTCCGTCCACCATTCCGCTGACGGTATGTGCCAAAATATAAAGCTTGCTCATCAATTCCTCCCGGTATGTCTCCGCAAACTGCCCAAGCAGCTGTATCACGATGATCACAGCCACCACAGCGGCAGTTCCCGCTGCCAGGAGCCCATTCTTTTGTACCGCTGATAACTGAATGCCTGATAACAGAACCAGCACACGGACAGCCAGCCACAAAAGGCCCAGCCCAGCAGCCAGGACAAGCATCTGAAAGATCGTCTCCCGAAGCAGATAAGAGGATGACTTGGCAAAGGTATTTCCGCTGATCTGGGGTATAATGATTGCAGGTCTGCTTTCTCCCTGGTCACCTGGATCTACCCGGCACATCTGAACCTCCGAATCCAGCAGGATTCCCAGAACGGTACTTCCGTCCTGTGCAAAGGCAGAGGTAATGCTCAGGACCCGGCCCTGGTCCGCAAAGACCTTAAGGCTTTTGTCCCCTTCCGTGTAGCGGTACAGCTTATTTTGCCTGATATCCGCAAGGTAAACGGATTGGTTCCCGCCTGACACAAGGCGGTAGAGCGCGGTCTTTCCTGTATACACCGGATCCGCACCGGTATCATATAAAACAGTAAGCTCTCCGCCCGTTCCCTTCAAAAGCTTTCCACGCTTATCCAATGCATAGACCGTTTCTATGTTGTTATCCAGGGAATAATCCTGGATCAGGTTAAAAGCATTCTCGTATTCATAAAATGCAACCTGTTCCACTTCCTTTGTCTCTACAGACACCCGGCATAAATAAAAGCCCTCCTGCTCCGACTCCACAAAATACAGCGCCCGATCCCAGTAGGAAAGTGCAAACAGCTTGTGCTTATCTACAAATTCATCCTCATAGGTTATTTCCAACAGGGTTTCCACATATCTTCCCTGTGCATCATAGACAAGAATCGCTTCCCTGGATACCGCGGATCCTGTCTCATCCCAGCCGGCATCCAGAAGATAAATATTGCCCTTCGGGTCTGCTTCCAGATCCTCGGCATAGGAAAAGGAATCCGCCTCCTGCCCGTTATTTTTCAGCAAATATTCCACTTCCTGGTCGGAATTGATCTTCACCACCCGGGCACGCTCATCGTCTATGACAAAGATATTACCCTGCCCGTCACTCTGGGCCAGGTAAGGATTGATCAAAGCCACCTCCGGCTCCGAAAACAGATCATACCAGACGCTTCCCCTCTGATAGACATACCCGCCAACCAGGAGAAAAAACAGCATTACTCCATCCAGCCACAGCGGCTTTCTCTGCATTATACACTGTTTCAGTTTTTGTAAAACCTTCATGGTACACCTCGTCCATATAATCAGCACCACACTACTTTTCACACGTCAGCCATGCAAGTGACGCCCAGCCCTGCCAATATCCTGACCGCAGACGCGCTCCCGCTCGGCTCCGCACGTTCGCGGAC
>JAFLRN010000020.1 GCA_022511385.1 Acetatifactor sp. | reverse complement strand
AGTCCAAGAGATTAGGCGCGAAGAGAGCTGACGGACAGTTCGTAAAGGCAGGAAATATTCTTTACAGACAGCGCGGTACCAAGATCCATCCCGGTGTCAATGTTGGCATCGGCGGAGACGATACCCTGTTTGCACTGGTTGACGGTGTCCTTCGTTTTGAGAGAAAGGGCCGTGACAGGAAGCAGGCTTCTGTATATCCTGTGGAGAAATAAGCTTTATTCTTGCGAATGATTCAAGGCTTCAGGCACTGCCTGGAGCCTTTTCGTATCAAGCGTATCAAGCGTATCAAGCGTGAAAAGCGTGAAAAGTAATTCTAAGTCTGTAAAGTACACAGACTAAGAATTACTATGTTTCACGCGGAAGAATGCCAAGGACAGGCATTCTTCCTGAAGGGCTTATTTTGAACAATTAGTCAGAAAGGTTGGTAGGGGATGTTTGCAGATAGGGCTAGGATCTTTGTGAGAAGCGGTAAGGGAGGGGACGGACATGTTTCCTTCCGACGGGAAAAATATGTGCCTGCGGGCGGTCCTGACGGCGGAGACGGCGGACGTGGCGGTGATGTGATTTTTGAGGTGGATGAAGGGCTTAATACTCTGATCGATTTCCGAAACACTCGAAAATACAAGGCGGGAGACGGCGAACCAGGCGGAAAGCGTAACTGCCGGGGCAAGGACGGTGCTGATATTGTGATCAAGGTGCCTCCGGGAACTGTGCTCCGGGAGGCAGAGAGCGGACAGGTTATCACGGATATGTCGGGCGAAAACCGAAGGGTGGTGCTTCTTACCGGCGGTAAGGGCGGTAACGGTAACCAGCACTATGCCACCAGCACCATGCAGGCACCCAAGTATGCCCAGCCCGGTCAACCAGCCCAGGAGCTGGAGCTTCTGTTGGAACTGAAGGTGATTGCGGATGTGGGACTGGTGGGCTTTCCCAATGTAGGAAAATCTACCTTTCTGGCCAGGGTGACCAACGCAAGGCCAAAGATTGCCAATTACCATTTCACCACGCTGAACCCTAATCTTGGGGTTGTGGATCTGGATGGGTCAAAGGGCTTCGTGATTGCGGATATTCCGGGGCTCATTGAGGGCGCTTCGGAAGGCGTTGGCCTGGGACATGAGTTCCTCCGGCATATTGAGCGTACAAAGGTCATCATCCATATTGTGGATGCTGCCGGCACTGAGGGCCGTGACCCCGTTCAGGATATTTATGCCATCAACAAGGAGCTGGAGGCCTACAATCCCGATATTGCCGGAAGACCCCAGGTGATCGCTGCAAACAAGATCGATGCCATTTACGACACCTCTGAGAGCCCTGTGGCAGCCATACGAGCGGAATTTGAACCCAAAGGTGTTCCCGTATACCCCATCTCTGCAGTGAGCGGAGAGGGCGTTAAGGAGCTGCTCTACAAGGTAAATGAAATGCTGGAGGGGCTTAACCAGGAGGTAACAGTGTTTGAACGGGAATATTTCCCGGAGAGAGGCTTTGGAAGTTCAGACGAGCCTTATACTGTGGAGTATGATGCCGAGGAGGATGTGTATGTGGTGGAGGGTCCCAGGATTGAGAAGATGCTGGGCTACACCAATCTGGATAGCGAGAAGGGCTTTACCTTCTTCCAGAATTTCCTGAAAGATACGGGGATTTTGGAGGAGCTGGAGGCACTGGGCATTCAGGACGGCGATACTGTCCGCATGTACGGTTTGCGATTTGATTATTATAAGTAATTCGGCTTATCAGATGGTATTAACATGCGTAAGAACATGACAATTTGCAGGACAAAACCACAATAACAGGACAAAACTACGATAATAGAGCTAAATTGCAATAATAGAGCAATTCCACGATAACAGGGAAAGACTGCAATATTCACAAGAGAGGTGAACAAAAACATGACAAGCAAGCAGAGAGCATATTTAAAAAGTCTGGCCAGTAAGCTGGATCCTGTTTTTCAGGTAGGAAAGTCCAGCCTGACGCCGGAGCTCACAGAGGCCATCGGTGAGTTTTTTAACAAGAATGAACTGGTAAAGGTGGCCGTGCTGAAAAACTGTCTGGATGACCCAAGGGAAATTGCGGAGACAGTGGCTGAACGTACTCATTCCCAGGTGGTTCAGGTGATCGGAAAGAAATTCGTCCTGTACAAGCCGGACAAGGAGAATCCAAAGATACAACTACCAAAATAAGAGAAGCAAAGGATACTTTCATGGATAAAGAAATTAAAAAAAAAGAAAAATCGGACAGGCATCGGCTGTCTTTGAAAAAGCTTCGAAAGGCAATCCGGAAAGCCCAGACTGCAAAGCGGTATGAGCATACTCTGGGAGTTGAGTATACTGCGGCTGCGCTGGCTATGCGATATGGCGCCAATGTGAATAACGCTCTGTTGGCTGGACTGCTTCATGATTGTGCCAAATGCTTGTCTGACGAAAAACTGATAGACATTTGTGAAAAGAATCAGCTGCCAATGACGGAGACGGAGCGAAAGCTCCCCTTCCTGCTCCACGGTAAGGTTGGGGGCTATCTGGCAGAAAAAAAATATGGCATTCAGAACCGGGAAGTGATTGATGCAATTATCAATCACACCACGGGCAGAGAGGGAATGAGCCTGCTTGAAAAGATTGTATTTGTGGCAGACTATATAGAGCCGGGAAGGAGTCATGCCGCTAATCTGGAAGAGCTTAGGCTACTGGCCTTTCAGGATATTGACAAGGCGTTACTTCGTATTTTGGAGGGGACGCTTGCGCATCTGAAATCCAGCGGCTATGCCATTGATCCCAGGACGGAAGAAACTTGGAAACATTATAGAAGTCTGGCAGAGCGGGATGCATAAAAAGATGGTACTGTAATATAACGGCTTGAAATTAATTTGACTGACAGAGATGCTATTGACAGAGAAGTCATTGATAGAAAAGTTATTGATTGAAAGAAAGGCAGGAAATATATGGATCAAAATAATTCACTGGAGATGACAAAGCTTGCCATTGCGGCACTGGAGGATAAGAAAGCAGAAGATATCCGTGTGATTGACATCAGCCAGGTGTCCGTGCTGGCGGATTACTTTATCATTGCCGGAGGCGGGAACCGGAATCAGATTCAGGCGCTCTGCGACAATGTGGAAGAAAAACTTGGCAGGGCAGGCTTTCCAGTGCGCCAGATTGAGGGGTACGATACGGCAAACTGGGTTTTGCTGGACTTTGGCGATGTGATCGTGCATATCTTTGACAAGGAAAATCGTCTGCTGTATGATTTGGAGCGCATCTGGAGGGACGGAAAACAGATAGATATCAAAGATCTGTAAGTGACGTTCATGTTATGACATTGAAACAAATGCTAAAAATAAAATAAGCGTACAATAAACATTCAAAAAACATACAAAAAAGAAAGTTGCAAGAACAGAAAGCTGTCTTGGAACTTTCTTTTTTGGTTGCAGCTTAATAACGCTGCTTCTGATCTTTAGACTGTAGACTCGTTGTGTCTGTCAGACAGGTGCATAAAGAAACTGATCAGGTAGAGTCCGCAGATACCTACGATCGTGTAGACAATCCTGGAAAACCATGACATATTGCCGAAGATAAAGGCCACCAGGTCAAAGCGGAACAGACCGATCAGCGCCCAGTTTATGGCACCGATGATTGCGATGGTCAGTGCAGTACCGTCCCAAAATTTATTTCCCATATTTTCCCTCATTTCTGCCGCTTCAGCGGCTTGTTAAACCTTCTCTCTTAAAGTTCCCGCACGGCTTTTACAGGACCGGCTGTATTAATTTCTGCAAATTTTATTTTTTTATACATGTTTTGCAGAAATGCAGCAAAAAATGAAGAAAGAACTTTTTTTCTGTGTTTTTTCAACGGTAGAAGCGGAATACGCCAAAAACCTTTCCCAAAATTTGGCAATCGTCGACAATGATCGGATCCATATCATCGTTTTCAGGCTGCAGGCGGATGTGGCCATTTTCTTTATAAAAAGTCTTTACAGTGGCGGAGTCGTCAATCAGTGCAACCACCATTTCCCCATTATTGGCAGTGGAGCAGACATTGACAAAGACTCTGTCCCCGTTAAAGATTCCTGCGTTGATCATGGAGTCTCCGCGCACATTTAAAATGAAGGACTCACCTCTTGGCACCACATCGGCGGGAACGGGGAAGTATTCCTGAATATTCTCCTCTGCCAGAATGGGCTGTCCCGCAGCCACATTACCTAAAACGGGAAGACTGACCATCTCTGTGCGGACCATCTGGAAACTGTCATCACAGATTTCGATAGCTCTAGGCTTTGTGGGATCCCGGCGGATATATCCGTTTTTTTCCAGAGTCTCAAGGTGAGAGTGTACAGAGGAGGTGGATTTTAGATTGACAGTCTCGCAGATTTCACGCACAGTGGGAGGATAACCCTTACGCAGTATTTCGTCCTTGATATAATTGAGAATTTCCTGTTGCTTGGCTGTGATCTTTCCAAAGCCCATGTGTGCCTCCATTCTGCCGTTTTTCGGCCATCCAGGGGAAATGTGCAGCATCATCCCCTATTATTAACGTTTCTTTCTATTATTTTAGCATATTTCACAGAAAAAAGCAAACATATTTTCTGAAAATATGTTCGATTTTCTTGTTGACAAACAAATGTTCACATGATATGATGCTAATAGAACAGATGTTCCCGAACATATGATTGAAAATTTCATATGAGAAGATATATATACAATGATTAAAAGTGAAGCTAGTCAATTTCGAGTTAATGAAAATGTAGCCACTCAGTGAAAACACTATGTAAGTATGTATATGTAAGTAAAAACATTGATAAAATGAAACGACGGGATATAGTCGTTGAGGAAAGGAATGTGAAATACCATGAGAGAACAGAGAAACTTGTATGAAATGAATGAGAGAGAACTGAGGAGATATGCCAGAGTGATGCGTCTTCGCAGAGAACGTGCAAGAAAATGCCTGGCGGCTATGATTGCTGTGTGCGCCACTGTCGGCATGATTCTGATCTGTTCCGTGTCATACAAAGCTTTAAATTCCAACGCAAACGATGGATTCAAATATTATACCAGCGTCACCGTAGAGGTGGGAGAGTCTCTCTGGGATCTGACGGAAAAGTATATGGACAGTGCCCATTATAGCAGTCGGGAGAGCTATATCGCCGAGGTGTGCAGCATCAATCATCTGACTGACGAAAATGCCATCACCGCGGGACAACTGCTGATTCTTCCCTATTATTCCCAGGAATATGTGCGGTAAATCACCTCACTTATCCGCATTCTCCCGCAGACGCACGTACTGGGCAGCCCTTCTGCGGCGCTCATCCGCCTGTGCGGCATAGTGTTTGCGTGTCGTGTTTACATCCTTGTGGCCCAGCACATCTGCCACCAGATAAATATCGCCCGTCTCCTGATAGAGCGTTGTGCCATATGTACTTCTCAGTTTATGGGGCGTGATTTTCTTTAATGTAGTTACACGGGAGGCATATTTTTTTACAAGATTTTCCACGGAACGAACCGCCATCCGGCGGTTTTGAAGGGAGAGGAACAGCGCTTCCTCGTGGCCCTCAGCCGGAATGATTTGTTCTCTTTGTTCAAGATAGTCCAGCAGTGCTGTTTCTACCTCGTCTCCAAAGTAAACAATAGCTTCATATCCGCCCTTACGCCTTACCTTGATACCACCAACTTCAAAGTTGATATCCGATACATCCAGGCCGACACACTCTGAAACACGTATGCCAGTGCCGAGCAGCAGTGTCAGCAGGGCCACATCCCGGATCTTCGTCTTTTTATGATATTCCAATTCCTTTTTTGTCAGCTTGGTCCCATCCTCCACCTGGTCCAGCAGAATGGCAACCTCGTTGGGCTCCAGACGGATAATCTCTTTCTCATGCTGTTTTGGCAGGGGAACCAGGGCTGCAGGGTTATTTTGGATCATTTCGGTCTGGTAAAAATAGTTGTAAAAGCTACGCAGTGCCGCCAGTTTTCTCGCCTTACCGCGCTCGTCGTTGGTAATTTCCTTCCCATCCTTCTGATAGAGCGACATATATTCCAGATATTCCTCGATGTCAAGCCTTGTCAGTTCGTCCAGAAGAGAGAGAGGATAGTCCTGAATTTCCATTTTGGCACAAACTGCGTTTCTTTCGTGGAGGAACTCAAAAAACAGCCGTATGTCATAGGCATATGCCAGTCTGGTACGGGCGGAGGTATATTCCTCGATGCCCCGGAAAAAAGTGCGGCAGAAGGAGGGCAGTGTTTCCAGTACTGCACGCATCTTCAATATATTCTGTTTGTTCTGTTCATCGTGATAATTATTTGATTTTATAACAGCCAAGATTTTAACCATCCTTTCATTCAATTTCTTGTAACTTTCTTTCTTATTTTATAATTTTTGTAAAATAAAGACAATAGAAAATGTATAAATGAATATTTTTTATGTAACAACTGAAAAATTACTTGTTATGTGGGCATATTGATAGTATGATAGAAGTAAGAGATTACGAATGAAGGGACCAACTTATATGAAATTTAAGCTGAATAATAAATATGTCCGCTGGGGTGTGACTGCATTTCTGGTTATTGCTGCCGGAATTCTCTTTTATTATTTTGTATTTCACCGCTCCAATATCCTGTCAGGACTGAATAGGCTTATCAATATTCTGATGCCGGTGGTATTCGGTCTTGCTACGGCTTATCTTTTGACACCCGTTTTGAACTATATTGAGACAAAACTGTTGATTCCTATCTGTGACAAGCTTAGGATCAAACAGTCACAGCGCCGAAGCACTATTGTCAGAGGGATTAGTGTATTCTTCACGGCATTTCTTTTTATTGCCCTGATCTATATATTGATTCATATGCTGGTCTCACAGTTGGTGCCAAGTATTCAGAATATCATCAATAATTTTGACAGTTACACAAGAAACTTAATGAACTGGATCAACCGGATGATGGACGACAATCCGGAAGTAAAAAACTACGTGCTTCAGTTGGTGGATCAGTACTCGGAGCGGCTTGATGACTATATTAGTCAACTGCCTTCCAATGCCATGGTTTTGTTGAAAACTGTCACCAATACAGCTACAAATACCATTAGCGTGCTTTGGAATTTTATCATTGGATTTATTATTTCCATCTATTTTATGGCAAGCAAAGAAAAGTTTAAGGCACAGGCAAAAAAGATGTGCTATGCCATGTTTGAGCGGGATACCGCCAATATTGTGATTCGTAATTTCCGCTTTACACACAAGACCTTTATTGGTTTTTTGGGTGGAAAGATTATCGATTCCATCATTATCGGTATACTGTGTTTTGTCGGTGTTTCTCTTATGAGACTGCCTTATAGCGCACTGATCAGTGTGATCATCGGTGTCACAAATGTGATTCCCTTTTTTGGACCATATTTGGGAGCTATTCCCAGTGCGATCCTGATTCTGATCGTAAATCCCACACAGCCCCTGCAGTGTATATATTTTCTTATTTTTATCCTGATACTTCAGCAGTTTGACGGAAATATCCTGGGTCCCAAGATCCTTGGCGAATCCACAGGACTCACCAGTTTCTGGGTAATCTTTGCCATTACCTTCTTTGGCGGATTATTTGGTATATTTGGCATGATTGTAGGCGTGCCCCTCTTTGCGGTGATCTATGCGGCAGTGAAATCAGTGATAAACACTGCTTTGGCGAAGAAAGAACTGCCCATAGAATTAGACAAATACGAGAAGCTGGAATATGTGGATGATGCCGGGTTCCACGATTATGAGCCTTCTGTGCCCACTACAGTGAAATTGGCGGAGAAGAGAGCGTGCCGGAAGGCGGCAAGGGCGGAGAGAAAAGAAGGTAAAAAGAAATGAGATTCCTGATACAGAGAGTGAAGGAAGCTTCTGTCACTGTGGAAGGGGAGAAAATTGGAAGGATAGGTAAAGGGTTTCTGGTTTTTGTTGGAATCTCCGATACTGACACAAAGGCAGTAGCTGACAAAATGGTGAAAAAACTAATTGGACTGAGGATATTTGAGGATGAGAACGGCAAGACCAATCTTGATTTGAAGACAGTGGAAGGCCAGCTGCTTGTCATTTCCCAGTTTACCCTTTATGCCGACTGTAGAAAGGGTAATCGGCCATCCTTTGTCAGGGCAGGTGGGCCCAGTATGGCAAATGAACTTTATCAGTACATTTTGGAACTATGCCGCAGGGAGATAGCTGTAGTGGAAGAGGGCAGTTTTGGGGCGCATATGGAGGTTTCTCTGGTCAATAACGGTCCTTTTACAGTATTGTTGGATTCAGATGAGATCCTGTGATCCTTAAAATGTATGGCGACATTGTTTGGTATTGACAAGCGGTGTTATATTTATTTGTAGTTTGATGTTTTATTTTTGATGTTATATTGTAGCTTTATGTTTTTGTTTATTTTTTTATGAAAGGAGATAAAAAATGTTTAATGGATTGACAGTTGTAGGTGTTGCAGGTGTTGAAATGATGACAACGGCAGGCGTTGCAGGTATTGTTGTGGCGGCTGTGCTGTTAGTGTTGGTCCTGATCTTCTTGGCAGGCTATGTGAAGGCGTCGCCGGACACAGCCATCATTATTTCAGGTCTGAGAAAGAATCCAAAGGTCCTGATTGGTAAAGCTGGTGTTAAGATTCCTTTCCTTGAGAGAAAGGATGAACTGAATCTTCAGCTGATTCCTATTGATGTGAAGACATCCAATGCGGTGCCCACCGCGGACTACATAAACATCAATGTGGACGCTACCGTAAATGTCAAGATCAGTGACAACGAGGAACGCCTGAAACTGGCGGCACAGAACTTCCTGAATAAAAATGCGGAATATATCGGACGTGTAGCCAGGGAAGTGCTGGAGGGTAATGTTCGTGAGATCGTCGGTAAAATGGCGTTGGAAGAGATGGTTTCTGACCGTCAGAAATTTGCTTTTCTGGTGAAGGAGAATGCAGAACCCGACCTGGCTGCCATGGGCCTTGATATCATCAGCTTTAACGTCCAGAACTTTGTTGACGGCAATGGCGTTATCGAGAACCTTGGTGTTGACAATATCGTAAAGATACAAAAGAACGCAGCGATTTCCAGGGCAGAGAGTGAGAAGGAAATTGCAAAGGCCCAGGCATATGCAAAGCGTGAGGCAAACGAGGCTGAAGTAAATGCTGAATCCGAGATTGCCAAGAAACAGAATGAACTGGCGATCCAGCGGGCAGAACTGAAAAAAGAAGCTGATATCAAGAACGCAGAAGCTGACGCTGCTTACCGTATTCAGGAAGAGGAACAACGTAAGACGGTGGAGATCACCACAGCAAATGCAAACATTGCAAAGCAGGAGAAGGAAATCCTCTTAAAGCAGCGTGAAGCTGAAGTTATGGAGCAGGCTCTGGACGCTCAAGTGAAGAAAAAGGCAGAAGCCGACAAGTTTGCGAAACAGCAGCTGGCAGACGCCATTCTCTATGAACGTCAGCGCGAGGCTGAGGCAAAGAAATTTGAGACAGAGAAGGAAGCCGAGGCCATGAAAGCTCAGGCTGAAGCCAAGAGATATACCATGGAGCAGGAAGCAGATGGTATCCGCACCAAGGGACTGGCTGAGGCTGAGGCCATCCGTGCGAAAGCTGTGGCAGAGGCTGAAGGTATTGAGAAAAAGGCTGAGGCTATGCAGAAAATGGGTCAGGCTGCCGTGCTTGAAATGTATTTTAAGGCACTTCCTGAGGTGGTCAAGAATGCAGCTGAACCGTTGAACAACGTAGACCGGATCACCATGTACGGTGACGGCAATTCTGCTAAGCTAATGAAGGATGTGATGGGCACTGTTGTGCAGATTACAGATGGTTTAAAGGAATCTACAGGTGTTGATCTTCAGGCAGTTTTATCCGGATTCTTAGCTGGCAAAGTTGCCTCATCCACAAACCAGGATAATCAGATGGCATCTAAGAATGTTTCTGCGGGGAATAAGGAACAATTGTAAATTATCTATTGTTCTGAATCTCTGCGTATTCGCTGGTATTTATGTAAGTAAAAAGCCTGATATAATAGGTTTAGAAGCATTGTGAGAGATAGAGCCAACTATTCGCAAAAGAACAGTTTAACGAATAGTTGGCTCGATTAGGTCAAGCAAGAAGGTGTATGAATCGTGACTGGACGCGAGGATCCTAAGGAAAACGATCTTTTTTTACATGCAGCCTGATTGAATATATTGCAAGAAAAACAAAGAATAAACGGTCTGATGTGGTAAATAAACTGGGCAGATTCTCCCTTGCCAAAATCTACGACCTTGCGGATGTGTATCACTGCAATAATATTGAGCGCGTCAGTGATGACTTTATTCAGTCTGCCGGAATTACAGAAGGATCCTTTGATAATATTGCCTCTGCAAGATATACTAATCCAAGCCATTGGGACATTGGTAAAGTGTAATTCCTTTGTGAGCGATAAAATTCAGAATTTTAATAGCAGTTTTGACTATGACGCCCCTCAGAACATACTTAATGCGTATATACGGCTTTATAGAATAACAAACAATCATCTCTAACAAAAAACAAAATCACCTTAATATTGATAGTCAAAATACAAATCGTCCTTAAGACGCTTATTTGATATTGTTGTTTATTCTTCCGCAAAATAATAAGCTGCCATTTGGGCACGGGAACTGAATTCGGCAGTTTCCAGCAGCTCTCGCACCTGTTCTCTTGTGTAAAGGGCGGCTTGTATGTCTTCGTTTGCGGAGGCACCTGCACTGTTCGGGCTGCCCTCCACCTCCGCAAAAGCTATGTAGGTAGTTGTGTCGGAAATTGCTACCGCAGCAAAGGAAGGTGGCAAGATCTTTCGGATTTTGACCAGTTTAAGTCCCGTTTCTTCCAAAAGTTCTCTTGCAATACAATCTTCCAAGGACTCCTTCGGCTCCAGCATTCCGGCACAGAGGTTGTATATGCTGCGGTTTATGCCCATACGGAATTCTTTCAAAAGAAGCATTCTATTCCCACAGGTAGCCACGATGGAGACGCCGCTGGGTTTGGCACCCAGATCTTTAGGACCTCCCAGTTCTTTGCGGCTTACCATCTCATATTTTTTCTCTTTTCCCTGACGGTTCAGGTAGGTAAGTTCATAACTCTTCAAATACCTTCCGTCGTGTACTTTTTCAAAGCCTATTAATTCCATTTGAACCTTCTCCTTGCAACAGTTTCCCTGAACATTCTATTTGAGATTTCGTATTTTAATATTCTTACCACAATCCGCTTGTCGTCAATCCAACTGCTCCGCCAGCGGCGGATTTCCTTTTTTACGTGTGATTTCTACAAGCCCTAGAGGTGTCATATCCACCACAGTGGTCTTCATATGGTCATGTCGCACAAGTTCCCGCAGGTGCTCCAAAAGCTCCCTGCCACTCTCCTCTTCCGTCATGTTGACAAAATCAACAAGGATAATACCAGAAAGATTTCTGAGCCTAAGCTGCAGGGCAATCTCTTCTGCGGCCTCCAGGTTCAGCTTGCGCATTGCCTCCGCAGCGCCCTTGCCTGCGTCGTTCTTTCCGGAATTTACATCGATGACAGTCAGGGCCTCCGTTGGTTCAATCACAAGATAACCGCCGGATTTCAGCCATACCTTCGGCTTTAAGGCCGTATCCATGCGGGATTCCAGAGAATATAGCTTTGCCAGGCTGAGACTTTTATCCTGATACAGGCGAAGCTCCTTATCAGGCAGATGCTGTGCACAATATGCGTCCAGCTCCTGATAAAGTTGAGGGCTGTCGGTGACAATCTCCCGGTATTCCTCTGGATACGCCAGACTGTGGAGAGCTGCTTCCCAGGGAGCGGGCGCAGGGAGAAGGCAGGTATAGCAGCTTCTGGTTCGGGCAGTGCGCAGCAGGCAAAACATTTCTTGTGTGAGCTGATAAAAATGAGTCAAAATACCTGAATCGAGTGTTTCCAAATCAAGGCCGATCCTGGTTCGGGCAATTGCGCCAATGGGAGGAAACTTGGAATGCGTCTCCCAGAGAGAAGTCGTATCCGGAACCAAATCCGCCTTTCGAAGCGCTTCCAACTCCTCACTATCCGTCAGCAGTGCCCCCGGGATCTGCGGCAGGCAGCCCTGGCGCAGCAGAACATATTCGGTGAATAATCTTGTGATCGCATCTCTTGTCTCACGGCCTAGCTTAGATGAAAAGCCAAGTCGTGTGGAACCCAGCATGACTGCGAAGTAATCGTTGGCAAGAGAAATCTGTGCCGTGACGGAAGGCTGCTTATTCTTCTGGGCATCCCGTTCGATCTGGACTAACAGCTCATCCCCCTCTAAGAGCCGTCCGTCATAGGGCCGGTTTGTCAGAAAGGGCGTTTCCGCCTTTTTAAACGGCAGGAAACAGACCTGCTCCTCTCCGATCTCCACAAAGCAGGCGTCAATGTTTTTGGCGATGTGTTTGATCTTCCCGATATAGACTGCTCCAATAGCACTGTCAGAGACATCGGCAAGAAAAGTGACCGCCAGGAGCCTTCCACCCCGCATGAGCAGGGCGCATTGACGGCCTCTATACTCCGTAAAGATCAGTTTTCCGTCCTCGGTATCCCGCAGACCACGCTCACTGTCCGTGACGGTGACAGAGGGCTTCGCGGGGATGCTGCGGCTCATAGCGCATTCTCCTTTCCTGAAGTAGAAATCGGTACATCCAGACGGTCGGCATCCAGACTACCAATTTCTCCCAGTGAGATAAATTTTTTATTTCCGTCATTCTGCTCTCCTGTCGCTGTGAATACATCCTCCCTGGTGATCAACAGGGCGTTCTCCTGAAGCTGTTCACCGTTATCCGCAAGCAGCGCCTCAATCACCTGGCCCGGTTTAATGTTTCCGGCGCTGGAGGCGTCTACCAGCATGTGAAAGGTATTATCACTCCAGGTAAGTTCATAGATGCCAGGGCGTATGTTGATCTCACGGGCGCCATGTTTGGTATTTTTGGTGATCAGAATTTCTTCCTTTGCCATGAAAGTGGTCAGAACTGCGTATACAGGATCGTTTGCACAGTCTGTAATCTCGCGGCAGTCTGTTATTTCAGTGCCATCTTTCATTTCACTGGAGTCAGCAGGCTTACTACAGTCTGCTGACTCCGGGTTGTGATCAGACAGGTGGCCCTTCAGGAATTGTGGCTCCCTGCCCTCCCGAAAACGAACGGAATAGGAAGCCGCCGCAATGCTTGCCATAGCATTTCCGGCATTCTCCGGCAGAATGCGTGCGGAGACCACGTCCAGCCCCTTTACGCTTGCATTATTTAGCCGTTGTGTCAGTATTTGGCAGGGAGTTAGACCGTCCCGGGACGCAGGTAAGGAGTTGACCTGGATATCCATATATTCACCGTTACTGGTAAGGCCAACGCCCAGGGGCGCTGCAAAGGACATAACCTGATGGGGGCTGAAGCCTGTTGTATATGTCACATCTATTCCTGCGCGGCGGATGGCTTTTTGGAAGAAGCGCATGACATCCAGATGGCCGATAAAGCGCAGGGGGCCGTATTTTGTAAATTTGATTCTTATTTTCATGAGACAATCCTTCCTGTATAATCCTTCCTATGTAATCCTTCGTGATGTAATCTTTCTGTTATTCATTCATACTTCCCATTATCATTCGCAGCCAGTATCAGGGATACCCACCGTATGATTCCGTCACTTGCGGAAAACGAATGCTTTATCCTAACATCCAGCATCAGCAGCAATCGATTCTGTTCTTGGCACAACGCAAATACCGCAGCCAAAGCCTGCCGCACCACAAGCCTGGCATTTTAGCTTACAGTTTTCAGAAACCTCTTCCCGTTTTGCTCTCTCCCACTCCCGTATTAAAAATTCTTTGGACACGCCGCAATCGATAAAGTCCCAGGGGAGGAGTTCGTCGGTAGAGCGTTCTCTGTGGGCATAGAAATCCGGAGTAAGACCGTATTCGGCCATGGTTTCAAGCCATTTTGAATTGTCATAATACTCTCCCCATGCGTCGTAGATGGATCCTTTTTCATATACACGCCGTATGACGTCACAGAGTCTTCTATCTCCTCTGGCCAGGACTCCTTCCAAGACACTGGCATCGGCTTCATGCCAGTTATATTTAATACTTTTTTGGTTTAACTGTGCGCTGATAGCGGTTCTGGTCTGGTAGGCCTTGTCCAAAAATACTTCTTTGGTGCACTGGCCGGCCCACTGGAAGGGGGTGAAAGGCTTTGGCACAAAGAAGGAGGTGCTGGCCACAATCTGGACCCTGCCGTTTACACGCTTCTCCTTTGGGACGGTCTCAAAGAACAGGGCAGCTATGTTGTTGCAGAGTTCTGCAATGCCACGGATATCCTCTTCCGTCTCCGTAGGCAGTCCCAACATGAAGTAGAGCTTTACCCTGTTCCAGCCACTCTCAAAGGCCAGACGGGCACCTTTCAGGATGGCTTCCTCGGTCAGACCCTTATTGATCACATTGCGAAGTCTCTGGCTGCCGGCCTCCGGCGCGAAGGTCAGACTGGATTTCTTCACATCCTGCACCTTGCTCATCACGTCAAGAGAAAATGCGTCAATGCGCAGGGAAGGCAGGGAAATGTTGGTGTGTTGTCTGGAGCATTCTTCAATCAGGAAATTCACAAGCTCCGGCAGCTTGGAGTAATCGCTGGAGCTTAAGGAACTCAAAGAAATTTCTTCCTGACCGGTATTTTTCAACATTTCGAGAGCATATTGTTTCAGGGTATCAACATCCCGTTCTCTGACGGGCCGATAAATCTGGCCAGCCTGGCAGAAACGGCAGCCCCTTATACAGCCACGCTGGATTTCCAACACCACTCTGTCCTGGGTGATCTTGATAAAAGGAACGAGGGGCTTTAGGGGATAACAGGCATCTGACATGTCAGAGACGATCTCCTTGCGCACCGTTGCTGGAATGCCCTCCTCCGTTGTTGTAAAGCTCTTTAGGGTGCCATCTTCGTTATAATCGGCTTCATAAAACCTTGGCACATACATGCCAGGCACCTCTTTTGCCACCCGGCGCAAGAATTCCACCCGCCCAAGTCCCTGATCCTTACATTTCTTATAAAGATCTATCAAACGTTCATACTGGGTTTCGCCCTCTCCAATATAAAAAATGTCAAAAAAGTCAGCCAGGGGTTCCGGATTGTATGTACAGGGACCTCCTCCGATCACAATAGGACAATCCTCTCCCCTCTCCATGGCATTCAGTGGAATCTGACTTAGATCCAAAACCTGAAGAATATTTGTGTAACACATCTCATATTGGATTGTGATACCAAGGAAGTCAAAATCCTTTATAGGATCCTGGGACTCCAGCGCAAAGAGAGGAATGCGCTGCTCTCTCATGATGGCGTCAAGATCCACCCAGGGGGAATAAACCCTCTCACACCACACATCGGGCATGGCATTGAACATATCATAGAGAATCTGGATGCCAAGATGCGACATGCCGATCTCATACACGTCGGGAAAGCACATGGCAAAGCGAACACGAACCTGCCCCAGATTCTTCACCACGGAGTTGACCTCATGGCCAATGTAGCGCTCCGGCTTTTCAATTTTCATAAGAATATCGTCTGAAAGTGCAAGCTTATCGCACATGTTGCAAATCTCCTTTTCATTCCATAAGAATGATTATACAGGAATCTTCAAAGTATAGCTACTATGTTGAGTCATGCCCCTTATTGCGGAGGGCATTCTTCATTCTGCGCAGAGTATCAGCCGTTGCTTCACTGTTAGAATAGCGGACCTGTTCATAAATCTGTGCCATTTCTTCCTCGTTCAGGCGTTTCCCGCATTCCTTGGGTGTCAGAATACGCAGCTTCTGCTGACTGCCGTCCGTCAGTTCACGGACGGACGAAAGAACCCGCTTTTTATATAATTTTCTGATCCGCTGAGCCGGGCTTAAAACTTCCGTCAGACGTTTCCTTTTGATGGGAATTCGCTCTATGCCGCATTTCTCCCGCACATCCAGATTCGGTTCCAGTTCCTCCTCCCGGGCTATTCTGCGCTGTATCCTTTTTGAAAGCTGCACGCGCAGGAATAGAAGCAGTCGGATCAGTGCTATGATCATACAGGCAGCCAGAAAGACTCCACAGATCACATATGCCGCAATCTCCAGAATTTGAGATAAAAGTCCAGGCTGCGGGAGTTCTCCTGTCTGTGCTTGCAGATCGAACATGGACGAATCCACTTCTGTCAGCGGCTCCTGAAGCTTTGGTTCTCCATCAGGCAGCAAGGAAAACAGATAGCGGAGAAATCGAGTCATATTGCTTTTGAATGCCGTCCAGAGAGTTGCATAGTTGCCGATATTGGCACAGATCAGCAAAAAAAATGCACCGATCAATACAAATGCGCTCACGAGCTTAAAACCTGAGCGGAACATCTCAGCTGCCGGCAGATGTCCGGCGCTGTTTTTGTTTACATTCAGAAATTCCAAATACTGACGAATGTAGACCGTTAGACTATACAGTGCAAGTGAACCCACAAGAGGTGCCACAAAGTAAATGTCCCATCCCGTCACTTTCATATAATGGAGCATGATCATGGAAAAGGCCGACAGCAATATACCCACCACAGGATGAAACGGTTTCATGTAGGAGCTGTCAGTGCCGAAATATATCGCAAATGAATAAATCATGTGCCCCACGGCGCAAAAAGCACAGATATAAAAGGACATATTGCTGCCCCACAGCCAAAACATTGCCGGTAGAGGAACGGCAGCCACAAGATGCAGAAGCAGCAAGAAGAAAAAAACGCCTACCTTGCTTCGGATCAGGAAAAACAGAAACGGAAACAGTCCGCAAAGCGCCCACAGCCAGAAATAAGGCCCTACCTTTGCCACATCTCTGTAGGAAGCGCCGACAACGGTCAATGCCACCGGAATCAACATCCAGTGATTCATCTGTTCTGTGAAAATTTCCTGCAAAAAATCTATGTTTTTAATATTCATATTAATCCTCATTCCGGAGCGTTTATATCTTTCTAAACGTGAATCAACTGGACATGGGACTTTAACTCTTCGGGAAGTTCAGGTATCTTGGTTCCGGACACAGGATAGAACCAGCGATATTCCCGGCCACTGGCCTGATACTCTCCAAGAAGATTAAGGAAATCATCATACTGATTGGGAGCTACAAAACAGGTAATGACATCTCCGGAAAAATTCAAGATCTTCTCTCGAAAAGTGTCGGTGAAGCTGATCGGATTTTTTCCCAGGTCAATTCTTGCCAGGGTACGGTAGATAGTATCCATCTGGCTGTCTCCTGCTTTGGGCGCAATGGTCACATATTGACCTGTTTCCGTATCCAGGCCGTTACCGTAACATGAAACCTGAAGACCCTGGCTTAGAAAACCGGCACAGAGTCCGGCCACAATGCTGATAGCAGCTTCAACACACTCTTCTTTTTTTAGAATACCATCGTCCTGGAGATTAAAAAAGATTCGAACATACTTCAGGGAGGTGAAATTCTTCAAATTCACCTTCAGGTCATCCGTCCTGGCTGTTGCCTTCCAGTTGATGGTTCGCATGCTGTCGTAGGGCTGGTACTCCCGGATTCCCCTGTATTCAAAGGGATCCTCCAGAAGATTACGCCGAACGAGAATTTCTCCATTCAGCCTGGTCAGCGCTCTTCGCAGTTCATCGCTGTCCCAGGGCCGGGGATAGACATAGAGTTCCGTGCGGATGGGGATGGACATCATAAAGCTAGTGGTCAGAAGCAGGTCAGATGCCACAAGATCCGCGCCGTTAATGATGTAATAGCCCCGTCTCGTCCCTTTGAAGGGCAGGGTGCGTGTAACCCTCTCTCCGCCACCTACACGGAATACATCATACCGATAATATTGATCCGTAGTTTTTGAGCCTTTTCCAGTGCCGAAATCCAGACGGCGGTCCGTCTGGAATTTCACCTTCAACATGGCAAGAGGAAGCCATTTTCTGTTTTCTATGACCTCCTGTAATTCCCCCTGTTCTCCCTGAAAAATATAGTTTTTGGTAAATAAAAAAGAAATGTTCAGATGTTGCAGCCACAAACGTCTGTATATATTAAGTTGTACATAGTAAAGCAGAAAAAACAGGGTGCCAATAATCACTAATCTGATCATATCGTAAAATCCTCAGTTGGCACGTTGACAGAACCTAAAATATTTTCCACCAGAGACGCGGCTCTGTCCTGTCCGCCAGATCCGAAAACCAGCACGATGCGGTGAGCAAGCACGGGCACAGCCAGTGCCTTTATGTCATCAGGGGATACATACCCTCTGCCATCCAAATAAGCGTATGCCTTTGCACAGCGAAGCAGAGCAAGGCTGCCCCTGGTACTAACTCCAACAAGTACCTGATCACCTGATCTGGTGGCAGACACCACATCGATCAGGTATTCTCTGACGCAGGGGTGAACAAAGACTTTGTTCGCCTCAACCCTTGCTGCGGCCAGTTCCTCGCGGGTAAGGACACTTTCCAGGACATCCAGCGGTTCTGTTTCCATGTACCGCTCCAGAACTTCCAGCTCCTGAGCCTTGTCGGGAAGACCCATGGAAAGCTTCATGATAAAACGGTCCAGCTGGGCTTCCGGCAGAGGAAAGGTACCTGCGGTCTCCACCGGGTTCTGGGTTGCAATGACAAAGAAGGGACTGTCCAGAGCAAGCGTCTCTCCGTCAATGGTGACCTGACGCTCTTCCATACATTCCAAAAGACCGGCCTGGGTTCTGGGAGTGGCGCGATTGATCTCGTCAGCCAACAGAATATTGGTAAATATAGGCCCCTTCTGCAGTACAAACTCGTTTGTTCGGCGGTCAAAAATATTGATACCCGTGATGTCACCGGGAAGCAGGTCCGGAGTAAACTGGATCCTGCAAAAATCTGCGGCAATCGTCCTCGCCATGGTCTTTGCCAGCTTTGTTTTTCCCGTCCCAGGCACATCTTCCAGCAATACATGACCATCTGCCAGAAGCGCCGTCAGAAGCAGGCGAGCGGTCTGTTCTTTACCAACAATGACTTTGGAGATATTATCGAGAATCTTTTGGCATAATTGTTTCCCGTTTTTTTCGTCCATATTTGTTTCCGGTCCTTTCTCATTTATATAACCTTTCGCCAGTTACTTTTATATCGGGTATTCTTCCTGTGATTTCCTATATATTGTACCACTTAAATAAGTGTATCTCAATTGTTTTTCATTATGGAACCAACTGTTTTTATTAATATTGTTTCCCATTTTGTTAGTCTTATGGTCTAAAACGTATTTGTCTGCATATTTTATAGTAATTCTTTTGGGACGGGTAGATGAAAATGAGTGATGTGAATACAGAAAAAAGGCTGCGTCTTTTGAAACAGATACGCTCCAGATACAATGAGAACCAATTTGACCTGAACAACCGGGAGCGGATTCTGTACGGCAGAAGCAGCCGCCCGGCTGAACGCTATGAGGAACCCCTGGAAGATGGACAGCTTCCCGACGGACAGCTCTCCTTTTTCCGCCTGCGTCTTGTGTTGGCAGTGATGCTGGTTGGCCTTGTTATCCTGATGGATATGAGGAACATAAGTTTGGCCGGGATCACCGCAGATAAAATCTTTCAGGCGATCTCGGCCGATTATGAGGAAAAACTGGAACAATGGACGAATAACTCACAGCCGTCCATATAGGTATCTGCAGGCGTTTTCCAACGTCCCGATATCCTTGCCGGCGATAAAGTACATATCCATCTGCTCCTGCCCATCTGTACAGAGCTGGGGGCCATAGAATGATTCATCACTGAAAAATACGGAGCCATCGGTGGGGATCAGTAATCCATAACCCCTGTCGGAAAACAGGAATGGCAGACATTTTTCGCTGTCAGCCGGGGATATGTTGTCGGGGGTGATATATCTGGAGCACCCCCTTAAAGGCAGGGGAGTTTTCTCTGGTCCATCCGTTGCGTAAATCATTTCTTTCTTATCCAGATTCAAAAAAAGTCTGTTTCGAGGTATGCCCTGTACGGCATCTTCTATCAGTCTGGATTCCCTGTCGCGTTCCGAAAGGAGCGCTTTTTTATCTCTGTTGAAATAATATAGATTCCCGGTACTTTTATTTACCCGGATAACAAGTTCATCCGTAGTCAATTCCACCGATGCTCCTGTGTCCTTATATGTCCAAAAGCGCTCCAGTCTGTCCACTGCGATCAAAGGATGGGTGATATCTTTCAGTCTTCCGCTTCTGGAGAAGGTAACCCGTATGATTCCGCTTGCGATAGGCTTTACGCGAAGAAGACCATAACGGCTTTGCAGATGGAGACCGTTTCCATCCTTGGAAACCCAGCGCACGGCTAGATCTATTTTGGTATGGCCGGGCGGTTGAAGCATCTGGGACGGTACTTGGTCTCCAAAAGCCGGAATCGCCGCGGACTGCCGGTTGCCTCCTTCTGGTACTTTGGGAGTGTCGGAAGTCCCGTTGCTTTCGAAAATGCTTTTTCGTTGATTTATTCCGATTGCCTTCTCTTGTTTGGCGGCATAAGAAGTCATTGGTTTGGCGTAGGTCGGCGTTTCCTGGGAGACGGTGGGTTTGATAACAACCTTTGCCTTGGGACGCTTAGCTTCTGAATTTAAAGGATCTTCTGCGTGTATGCTTTGATCTAACGGATCCTTGTCATCTGCAGGCGCAGCGTGTTCTGATGCTGTAGACGCATTATTATAGTTCGAAAAAGGAGCGGGATCATGGTTCTTACCGCCAGGCATCACATTGACATCTTCCGGCACAGGATCTGCAATCAGTCCGGTGAGGTTTCCTGTATGCAGGATGCAGAGCTCATGCAGGGCTCTGGTGGCAGCCACGTAGAGAAGTTTTGCATGACCGTCATCCACGGGGTATTCTTCCCTGGTTGGATCTAAGATCAGCACCGCGTCAAATTCCAAGCCCTTTGTATATTCTACTGGGAGTACCATAACGCCGTTTCCAAACTCCGCTTTCTCCAGATCCGTCTCCAGAATGGGAAGTAAGGGCGACAGTGCCTTTGCCGAGACTTCCGCCTGACTGATGCTGCGGCACACCAGGGCTATGGTGGCAAGTCCTCTCTCCTGCCAATCTTTGCAGACCTCCGCCGCTTTCTGATAGAGAGCTTGTGCTGGAATCTGATTCACGCACACCTCTTTCCCATGACGGATGATGGGTTCCACAGGATAGTTGAAAAATCTGCCATGACGTAAAATGGCTGTTGCAAAGTTGGAAATTTCTATGGTGTTGCGGTAACTTTTTTTCAGCGTGTCAAAGTGATCCATGGAGTCCGAAAGCAGTAAAGCCTTAAGAGACTCCCAGTCATTCAGGCCAAACCCAAAATGAATATTCTGGGATACATCTCCCATCACAGTGTAGGTACATCCGTGAATGCAGGCGTGCAGGCAGTGATAGATCATCATCCCGAAGTCCTGGGCCTCGTCGATGACAATGTGGTGGGCCTCGCTGATGACCTCCGTCTCTTTCGTGCGCTTGTAGATATAGGCCAGGGCCGCCAGGTCATAGACATCAAACTCCTGATCGGGCAGATCGATCTCAAAGCCTTTCTGGAGCTGCTGGAGAAGGAATTCCCTGTACAGCTTGTAGGTGGAATGCTTCCAGACTTTGCCGCCATATCGGCCGCGATAGGCTCTTAAAATGGCTTTTCTCTCTTCTTCCGTATATTTGATGCCCTTTCCCAGAAATTCTTCCTGTATCTTCTTTGTCAGGCGATCATTTAACATATTTATCTTGCTTTGGATGGATACGGCCGGATTCTGGGTAATATACCGCTCCACCGCCTCGCCGTCCACCAGCATGATCAAAGGCTCATTCCCGGTACTTCTGTCATAAACACCGTTCTTTCCGTCCTGGATTCCCTCCACAAATTGTCTGGGATTCAGATATATGGATTCGGTGGAGATAGATTCACGTTCCAGACGGTCACAAAAGGCTTTCAGGTCTTCAAACCAGGCCGCACTGCCCTTCTGCTTTCCGCGGTCCGAGGACTGGTCGCCCTTTTTGACGCGGTATTTTTTCTCATCCCAATCCTCGTAGAGCAGGCGCACAAACAACTGCTCCATGGTCATCTGGCGCACGCCATATACATCCAGGTCGGGCAGCACGCCAGTGATATAGTTTAGGAGGATCCGGTTACTTCCTACGATATAGAAATCCTCGGGCCTAAAGCGTTCGGCGTAATTATAGAGGATAAAGGATATTCTGTGCATGGCCACAGTGGTCTTTCCGGATCCTGCCACACCTTGCACAATGATGTTGTGGTAGGGGGAGCGGCGGATGATCTCGTTCTGCTCCTTCTGTATGGTGGCCACGATTTCTCCAAGGACAGCCTGTTTGTTGCGGGCCAGGTATTTTGTGAGCAGCTCGTCGTTGGAGATCACTTCGCTGTCAAAGTAATCCAGCAGCTCTCCTTTTGCAATCTCATAGGTGCGTTTCAGCTTGAGGTCGATCTCCAGAGGGGTTCCGTCCGGAGCGGAGTAGCTGCACTCTCCCAGGCCGTTTTCATAATAGGCATTAGCCACGGGGGCCCGCCAGTCCACCACCTCCTGGTGTGTGGTGTCCCGGGAGATGCCGCCACGGCCTATGTAGAGGGATTCCTCCTGATCCGTGGCATGATCGTGGAAGTCAATCCTGCCGAAGTAAGGCTTGTCCAGGGCTTTCTCGTTTCGCAGGAGTGCACGTTTCATGTGGTCGTGCATGGTTATTGTGTTGCTTAGGATGGTGTACACTTCTACGTCGTTGTCGTGATAATGTTCCAGCATCTCATCGATGTCTGCCTGCATATCACTGACTTGGCGGCCGTATTCTTCCATGTTTGAACGGATGACGGCAAGTGTCTTCTCCAGGTGCTTCTCCTCGTCGCGGCGGGAGGTTCCCTGAATGCGTTGGTTTGTCATGTGAGACTCCTTTCTTTTTTGGGTGAATAGTAACTTCTTATAATGTTGCTGTTTACACTTTAACTATCGCGAGGGATGCTAATCACTGCAAGTGACGCTACATGCTGCAAGTGACGCCCAGCCCTGGCAATGTTCCTCTGGCAGACACGCTTCCGCTTGGAAAAACGCGTAGCGGACACTAAGCTCGACAGGACCTCGCTAAGTGCCGACGCGTTTTTAACATTCTGCCAGAGGAACATTGCCAGGGCTGGGCTGGTTGCGGAAAAAGTGTAAAGAGTAACCTTATAGAGATAAGTATATAAGAAAATAAAAATAATACTAGACTTTTCTTTTAGGTTCTGTTATCATGTTATATGAAGTTGTGGATAAAAATAAGTTGCCAAATATCGGCAACTTATTTTCTTTATTGCATATTTTTGCGTTTTCTTTGGTTCCATAAAAAATTCCTTTGGCATAAGTGTCCCAACGACAAACTGGAATTTACCACGTCAAGTTTTATTCTTTGTCATATGCCCAATAAAGATACGGCACACCCTTATATTTGCGCTCTGGCATCGCCTCAACTTTATTTATGAATACATAGATGACTTTTGGCTGATCTATCCAATTATCAAATTCTTCGTCGGATAATATCTGTTCCATTTCGCTTGACGGTGGGTCACTGCAAAATGTCATTGTGTAAAAGCCGGGCTCAAGCTCAATCTGCTGTTCCGCCGGACAGTCGTTTTGCCAATCCATAAGCCAAAACAAATCAATGACACTGATTGTGTTTCCCATAACCTCAATTCCTATCCGTTCATGCGCTGGGTATTTCTTTGCAATCTCTTTATCAGGATTACCGCTGCGAAATCTCAACTCATATGTATCCGCATCGCATCCTGTACAAATTCCAACTATATCTCCCCTATGTAAGTGTGCTGCAACGTGTTCAGGTTTCCAATACTCTTTTTTCAAAAAGCCTCACCAATCGGAATATTTTTTACCGCTCCATCTGAGTAAAATACTATGCCCATACCTGCGGGAGACAATATTATATCCTTATGCAAATTTTCCCATTTCATGTTTTAACCTCTGTTGTGTTGATTTTAATATATTAAAAACTCCGTTTCCCATCTTCAAATTCCGATTTTTCTAACACCACAAATATAAAAAGGGACTTTATAACCACTCTATCTGTCCATCCCAGTATACCGTGTATTGTACCCGGGATTGGTGTCCGGTCTCATGGCGTTTGGATACATCGTGTCAGAATATACATCAGTCTGCAGGTTATTCACAATCTTGAACACCTCTTGAAAATCGGGAATATTCCGTATGCTCATGCTATTGCCGGAACCGTGGCCGCTGGAATGTGAGTGCGTGTGGCTGCACACAAACACCACATCGCCAACACCGAACATCTGGTCAAATACACCCTGATGGATGTTGATATGTCCAATATCCGTCCAGGGCTTCATCTCATAGTTGAAAGTGAACACACCGCCGCTGATGTACAATCCGTGGGTGGTGATCATGAAATGTGTGTTCTTCCACTTTAAGAATACTGTCAAAACGCCGACAAGGTATATCCAGACCGGCATCATATGTATCAGCATGAACGGTATGAGAAATGCCAGGGCTCCAGTTCCCATGCCGCTGAGGGTTCCTGCTATGACTGCCACATCTACCGCTGCCCATATGATGGCAAAAATCAACAGGGGATTAAAGATTCCCTCCAACACAGTGGTTTTCTTATGGGGTCTGCCTTCCCACAAAATCTGTTCATTTGACTTCACCAATTCTCTCATGTTCAACATAATTTTCAACCTCCTATCTTTTTGCCAGTTCGGTAGTGATCTCCTCCCAGGATATATCCTTCTCGGCCATGAGGACCATCATGTGATACAGGAAGTCGCTGATCTCGTATTTGACCTCGCTGGCACCGGGATTTTTGGCGGCAATGACGATTTCGGTGGCCTCCTCTCCCAATTTCTTCAGAATCTTATCGATGCCTTTGTCGAATAGGTAGTTGGTATAGGAGCCCTCTCTGGGATGAACCTTTCTATCTTTGATCACGTCGTAGACCTCCTGGAAGACCTGGAGGGGATTTTCTGTCTCCTGATAGTCTTTCTTTGTGATCTCGTTGAAGAAGCAGCTTCTTGCGCCGGTATGGCAGGCAGCCCCTACCTGGGAGACTCTGGCGAGAATGGTGTCCATGTCGCAGTCTGCGGTAAGGCTCTTTACATACTGATAATGACCGCTGGTCTCGCCCTTCAGCCACAGCTCCTGCCGGCTTCTGCTGTAGTAGGTCATCTTGCCCGTGCGGATGGTCTGGTCATAAGCTTCTTCATTCATATAGGCAACCATCAGCACCTCTCGGGTACGGTAGTCCTGAACCACCACAGGCACCTGGCCGTCACTGTTTTTCTTGAAGTCCGCCCACTTGTACGCAGCCTCAAAGGTCTCCACCTGGATGCCATTCTCCTTACAGAGGGTTTTCAAAGACAGAATATCCTTGTAGTTGTCGTTGATAGCATTTCCCGTGACACCGCAGACATTGTCATAGGCAAAGATTTCCATCAGCTTGTTCAGGGCAATGTTATTGATCTGTACGTAAAAAGGGGAGCATACAATTTCCTGGGTTTCCCGGATCTGGTGAGGATTCATCAGCACCAGGCCGGAAATATATTTTTCCAGCAGTTCCCTATGTTCCTCAAGCACCGCAGGGTCGTTGTAGGAGGCCAAAAGCTTGTCGCACCCAAATTTCAGGGAAATCTCCTCTGTGGCAGCAATGTTGCTCTCCTTTTCGTAGTCCAGGATGGCACGCTTGCAGCCGGCATAAAGAAGCTTTTTTACATCCTCCATGCGCTTGATATTTCCCGCGCCGATCACATCCACCTCAGCCAGAGCACAGATATCCTTGATCATCTCCAGCGCCGCCTCATGCTCCGCGTCACCTTCGGACATATCAAACACGATCAGCTCGTCGGCATTGTTTTCGTTATAAAGCCGCACCAGCCTTAAAGGATCCGTTTCCACCACACTTGTGTCCGTCAGGCTTGTGACGGCATGGTTGTTATACAAGTAAATGCAGGGTACAAATTTCTTGATTATCATGTGTACATATCCACCTTTCTGTAAAAGTACCTACCGGCTCTATAAATGCCAACGCTGTCATGGTTATTGTCTCAAAGGAATTGGCTGACTAATCCGTCAGCACTCTTCCAAGGATCTCATCCTCTGTCACTAATTGTTTTGCGGCCTCTCTGTATTGCTCCTCATGGAGGTAGGTGTGGCGATGGGGCTTAATAGAAGGCGCCATATCGATGGCGGTCAAAAAATCCGTCTTTTTCATCCCAAGGCCCGCGGCATAATCCCAGAAGCCCGTGTCAGTAAGCACAGTATTGACACGCACATACCTGTGATTCTGTACCTTACTCATGATATAGGTGGCGATGCCCACCTGCACGCCATGAAGCTGCGGCACCTCCAGTAACTGATCCAAAGCATGGGAAATCAAATGCTCGCTGCCGCTGGTGGGCGTGCTGCTTCCTGCAATCTCATTGGCAATGCCGCTCATGGCCAGAGAGTCCACCAGCTCCTTCAAAAACAAATCATCCTTTATGCTCTGATAGGGCGTGCGCACAAAGCTGTTCACCGCCTTTTTTGCGATCATCACCGCAAAATCGTTGACAATGCTTACGCCGCACTGTTGCTCATAGTCCCAATCGTAGAGGGCTGTGATCTTTGAGAGCATATCCCCTATGCCGGAGTAAATAAATTTCTCAGGAGCCGTTTTGATCACCTCTGTGTCCACAATAATACCGTAGGCCAGCTTTGCCGGGACAGAATTGCGCTTTCCATCCACGATCAGAGAGGCGCTTGCGCTGGAAAAGCCGTCACTGGAGCTGGAAGTGGGGACGCTGATAAAGGGGAGTTTTCGCAGAAAAGCCGCATATTTTCCCGCATCGATCACTTTTCCTCCGCCGATGGAAATAACCGCCTTTGCCTTGTTGGAAATAGCAAAGGCCAGTTTCACAATGTCATCAATGTCCACCGTATCCAACTCTCTGTATTCTAAAACCTGTACCCCCGTCTCCTTCAGGGACTGCATCACATCCATGCCAAACATATCAATCAGGCCGTTTCCAAAATAGATCACCACCTGATCCAAATCTTCATCTTTTAAATAAGCACCGATATTTTGCAGGACGCCCTTTCCCACCTTCAATATCACGGGTATTGCAATACTGCCTGTAGCATTCATACTTGATCTCCGTTTCAAAACATTTTAGCATAAAGGCTATGAATTATAGTCTATAATTTATAGCGTTCCTTTTGTACTCAGTACATCCGTAACTCTAGGTTCAAAACTCATTGCCTGATCCAGTGCCTTGGCAAAGGCTTTAAAGGCTGCCTCAATCATGTGATGAGAGTTCACGCCGTCCAGGAGCTTAATGTGCAGATTTATCCCTGCGCTGTAAGACACTGCATAAAAGAACTCCCGCACCAGTTCCGTATCCAGCTCTCCCACCCGTTCCGTGGGAAAGGTGCAGTCAAAATTCAGGTAAGGCCTGCCACAAAAGTCCACGGCACAGAGAGCCAGGGCATCGTCCATGGGCAGGATGAAATATCCGTATCTGCAAATGCCTTTTTTGTCACCTACTGCCTTTGCAATGGCCTGTCCCAGAACAATACCGGTGTCTTCGACCGTGTGGTGGCCGTCCACATGAAGGTCCCCATTCACATTACATGTCAGATCAAAGAAACCGTGCTTTGCAAATCCCTCCAGCATATGGTCAAAAAAGCCGATTCCCGTAGAAATCTGGGTTTTTCCGCTGCCGTCCGCATTAAAAGTGACAGAAATGTCAGTCTCTTTTGTCTTTCGGTTTGTTTTTGCTGTCCTGTTTGTCATAATTCCTCTCATTCCGCCGTTTTTCGGCATTTTTATTATCATTTTTCAACCGTGATCAGTTCTTGATCGTAATCAGTTCTCGATCATAATCCATTCTCAATGCCTGCACCCCACATCTATACATCTATGAATCCGTACACATACAGTTCAATTGCCTCATCGCTATAATTCGTCCTTGTCATTTACTCAAACCGAACCTTAATGCTGTTGGCGTGAGCTGTCAGGCCTTCACTTTCTGCAAATCTCTCGATATCCTTATGTACCTTTTCAAGAGCCTCTCTGGAATAAGAGATAATGCTGGTCTTCTTGATAAAGTCGTCCACATTCACCGGCGAGAAGAACTTTGCAGTGCCATTGGTGGGTAAAATGTGGTTGGGACCGGCAAAATAATCACCCAGCGGTTCGGAGGCGTACTCTCCCAGGAAAATGGCGCCTGCGTTCTTAACCTTTGTCATTACCTCAAAAGGATTCGCAGTCAGGATTTCAAGGTGTTCTGAGGCAATCTCATTCACCGCATCAATGGCATCCTTCATATTCTCAGCCACCAGGATATAGCCGTAATTGTCCAGTGATTTCTGCATGATCTCCTTTCGGGAAAGCTGGTCAACAAACTGATCCACCTCATCAGAAACCTGCTCTGCCAGCTGTCTGGAGGTTGTGATCAGAATGGCGCTTGCCAGTTCGTCATGCTCCGCCTGGGAAAGAAGGTCAGCGGCCACATACCGGGGATTTGCGGTCTCATCGGCCAGCACCAGGATTTCGCTGGGACCCGCGATGGAGTCAATGCTCACATAGCCGTATACGGCTTTCTTTGCCAGGGCCACAAAAATATTGCCAGGTCCGGTGATCTTGTCAACCTTGGGGATGGATTGTGTTCCGAAAGCCATTGCTGCAATGGCCTGGGCGCCGCCCACCTTATAGATAGTATCCACACCTGCAATGTCAGCTGCAACAAGTGTTCCGGGATTCACTTTTCCGTCCGCTCCTGGAGGCGTGGTCATGATAATCTCCCTCACGCCCGCCACCTTGGCCGGAATCACGTTCATCAGTACGCTGGAAGGATACGCTGCCTTTCCGCCGGGCACATAGACGCCGGCTCTGGCAATGGGGGTAATCTTCATTCCCAGGATTGTGCCGTCTTCTCTTGCGTCGAACCAGCTGTTTCTAAGCTGTTTTGTGTGGAAGGTGCGAATGTTTTCAGCGGACTTTTTGATAACCTGTATCAGTTCTTCGTCCAGCTGTGCGTAAGCAGCTTTAATTTCCTCTGCTGTCACTTTGATGTTTTCGGCGTTCAAATTATATTTATCAAATTTTAAGGTGTAGTCAAACAGCGCCCTGTCGCCTGTTGTCCGTACGTTCTCGATGATTTCATTCACCGTGGCCTCATATTGGGAATAGTTATTAGGGCTCCTTTTTAATAGGTCGTTTAAAATGTTTTGTTGTGTCTCGGTTGATAATGTTACGATTCTCATATATGCCTCTCTATCTCTGCTTTTATAAATTTATCGGCAGTCTTTCTATGTATTCCAATTCAATCAATTTTTTTCAACCCGCGCTCTTTTCCAGCTTATTGCGAATCTGTGCCACCAGATTCTGTATGCGCTTCCTCTCCATCTGCATACTGACGGGGTTCACGATCATCCTGGCGGAGAGGGGACATACCTCTTCCAGAACCTCCAATCCGTTCTCACGCAGTGTGGATCCGGTCTCCACAATGTCCACGATCACGTCGGAAAGTTCCACCAACGGTCCCAGTTCCACAGAGCCGTTCAGCTTGATAATATCCACGGTCTGGTGCTTCTTGTTGTAAAAGTAATCCTTAGCTATGTTGGGATACTTGCTAGCCACACGTATGCGCTCATGATGCAGCAGAAGGTCCTTGGCGGATTCCGGCCCGCAGACACACATTCTGCATTTCCCAAAGCCAAGATCCAGTACCTCGTAAACATTGCGGTTTTCCTCCAGGACGGTATCCCGTCCTACCACGCCAATATCCGCTGCACCGTACTCCACATATGTAGGAACATCCGGTCCCTTCGACAGGAAAAACTTCAGTTTCAAATCCTCGTTTACAAATATCAGCTTTCGGGAGTTTTTATCCTTCATCTCTTCACAGGTGATTCCTATTTTTTCAAACAGTTCCAAGGTCTTGTTTGCCAGTCTTCCTTTGCCCAGAGCAAAAGTCAAATATCTGTCTTCACTCATGTCACTTACCTGATTCCTTAACTTTTTTGATTCCTTATCTTTTCTAATTCCATTTCTCTATAAAGAGTAATTAATTGATTACTTGCCTTGTTGTGTCATTATGGCTGCCCGACAGATTTCTCAGGAACCAGCGTGACAGGAATCCCTTGCGCTCGCAGTTCCTGAGCCTTCTCAAGACATTCCTGATAATTCTCAGGGCTGTAACAAATAACCTGAGCCTCTTTTGGAATGGCCACCTCAACTCTCTGGCGGGCCAGCGCCTCTAATATGCTGTCAACCACCACGGCAAAGCCAACTGCGGGTGCATTCTTGCCAAATTGTCTCAGAAGATTGTCATATCGGCCGCCCTTGACGATAGCGTCACCTACGCCGTAGGTGTAGGCGCGGAAAATGACACCTGTGTAATAATTGTATTTGCTGAGCATTCCAAGGTCGAAGGATACATAATCTGCCACGCCATAAAGTTTCAGAACCTCATACAACTTTTCAAGCCGTTTAATGGCACCCAGGGAGCGCTCATTTCCTACCAGCTCTCTGGCTTCTTCCAGGGAAAACATGTCTCCAAACATGTCAGCAACCTTCAGAAGTTTACTTTGGTAGGGTTCTTTCACATCTCTCTCCTGTAAAAGCTCCTGGGCGGCAAAGTAATTCTTACCGGATATAAATGCTCTCAGCTCCAGTTCCGTCTCCTCGTCCAGGCCCGCCTCCTCGCAGAGTCCCTTAAAATATTCCACCTGGCCAATGCTGACTTGAAAACGCTGGATTCCTGTGTTCAACAACGCCTTCACTACCAGGCTGATCATCTCTGCATCTGCTTCCACGGATGGGTCGCCCACCAGCTCAGCTCCCATTTGGGTCACTTCCTTTAGCTTTCCCTGGAGGTTTGAGGTGTTTGTGAAGGTATTGCCCACATAGCTGAACCGCAGAGATTTTTGCTCTTCACCGAAATACTTCGCGGCACAGCGGGCTATGGACGGCGTAAAGTCCGGTCGCAGCACCAGGGTATTTCCCTCCTTGTCAAAGAACTTGTACAATTCCTTGCTGGGTGTGGTGCCAATTTCTCTGGAAAACACATCAAAAAATTCAAAGGTTGGCGTCTGAATATCCTCGTAGCCGTACAGACGGATGCTCTCGTGGAGTTTTTCTTCTACCTGAAGCTTCCGGGCATATTCCCGGCCGTATATGTCTCTCACCCCTTCCGGGGTATGTAACAGTCTTTTACTCATATAGAAATCCCTATCCTCTCTCACTTTATCGAGGTAACGTATTAGCATGGTAGCACGATAAACTATATTGTAGTATATCGAAACTTCCCTTTACTGTCAAGTTTATCTTCAGTAAAATTTTAAAGACAGATTGCTTTGTAGGCCGATGCTTTATCTGCAATTTCTTCGGGAGTCATTTCTGCCCCAAAAAAATAATCGGAAATGTTCGGATCGATCACTCCCTATCTTCAAGGTCCTTCTGAAGTATATCCAAATAAGGCACCAGCACGCCGTGCTTCTTCGGCAGTATATACTCCGGGTTCAGTTCCTCGTAGCGAAAGCTCTTTCTGCCGCCCTCCTTCGCCCTGTTCCAAAAGAACAACAGCATTTCCAAAGGAAGGTAATACAGCAGGTCCTTGTGGGTGTAATAGATCAGGAAAAAAGATATTCCGCCCTGTTTCTCGAAGTCCCTCATAAACTCTACCTGATGCTCATGAATATTCTGAAGGGCAAAGGTATCAGCAGCGCATTCTTTGGCATCAAAGCATATAGGGTAGCCCTGCACCGCGCCGATGTAGTCCACTGTGCTCTTCTGGTCAAAGTATGCCAGGGTAATCTGGTGGTGTTCCTTGTCCATCTTGATTGGGGTGATGGGTGTCGGCACCTTCTGGATCAATGCCAGCCCCGATTCCCTGTATTTTTCATTTGTCCGATTGATCATGTCCTCCAGCGTTGAACCCCGGAGGCCACGGGAATTCCATGTGGCCATAGCTATGTTTCCTATAAGTTGCAATAAAATAATTCTTGCATCTTCAAAAGGTATTATTTTAATACATTATTAAAAATACATTATCTTAAAAAGTATTGTTTTTAAAATGTATTACAAAGTCTTTTATGATAATTCCAGCGCTTTCTGAATCTGTTCGAACTGCTTCGGACAAGGGGCTGTGATGACCCTGCCGCTTAACTTTAAACCTGCGGGTTCTTCCGTCTCAGGGAATTCCACCCGGAAGGCATGAAGCAGCTGATGTTCTAGGCCATAGGTTTGCTGCAGATTCCTGTTCACCTTTGTATCTCCGTACTTAAAATCTCCGATAAGTGGGTGTCCCAAGCCTGCCAGGTGTGCCCGAATCTGATGGGGCTTTCCGGTGATCAATTCCACCTCCAGCAGGGTGTATTTGTCTCCAACACAAATGGGCCTATATGCTGTCTCAATATATTCTCCACCATCACTTGCCGAAACGCTACTTACTGCCAGAGGTTTATCCTTATTTACCACCACTGGCCGGTCATCTCCTGTCCTTTGGATTTCTGTAAGCGTTGCATTCGGTCTGCCGGATTCAGTCAGTGTCGTATTTATACTCACCCGATTTCTGTTCCTATCCTTGCTTAAATAACCCTTCACAAGCGCAGGTTCCTTAAGCTTACCCACACAGATGGTACGGTAAAATTTTCTGATGCTGCGCTCCCTGATGCAGTGGCTCAAAAACTGCAGGCCCGCCAAGGACTTGCCGCACAGCACGAGGCCGGAGGTGTTCCGGTCCAGTCGGTTGCACACAGAAGGATGGAAAGTGTCAAGCTCAGTCGCGAAGCTGGGATCTCTTTCCAGTAGATAACCAATCATCCATTCATTCAGACTGATGTCACCGCCCGACGCTTTTTGTGTGAGTATTCCAGCAGGCTTATCCAAAATCAACACATGTTCGTCTTCGTAAATCACTTTTACGCCCTTTAATTCCTGATAAGATCTGCTGTACTCTTTATGAAGGGAAATATCCTTCCCTACAAACTTTTCAAAGGTTTCGTCGGAGAAAAAGAAGCAGACCTTGTCCCCCTGGGACAACAGCTCCGAACCTTCCGCTTTCCTGCCGTTCAGAGTAATGTTTTTCTTTCGCAGCATCTTATATAAAAAGCCTGTACCCGCCTCAGGCAGAAGCTTATGAAGGAACTTGTCCAGCCTCTGTCCAGCCTGATTGCTGTTTATTGTTACTGACTGCATAGGAATCTCTCATTTCCCCCTGATTATTTACCAATTTAGCACAAGTTTGGCACAAATTTAGCACATCTTAAGCACTAAATTTACACATTTTGAGCACAAATTTTACACATATTAAGTACAAAATTTACACATATACAGCACCTATCTTCGTAACTTAGCGCAACAATCTCTCTACACCTTTAGAGCGAAACACTCTTCAAAGTGTCAATAACAGCCGCCGTCCTCTCCGGACTTTCCTCCAGAGAAGCCATCTGACCCAGCCGCTCCGTATATTTTTTCAGATCCGTAAAAATCTTTACGGTGACCTCCTTATGGCCATCAAGCTTCAGAATGTCTCCTATATGTTTATAGAATTCATTTTCCTGAAAATTCTCGTCCTCGGAATAACCGCACACCGTATTTCCTCTCACTGCCAGATGTCCAACCACAAAGTTTTTCTTGTAGGAGGTGAAAACACTGTCGTAAAGGGTCTGAAGCTCCTTGCTGGCATCGGTGGCCTGCTCGGCAGCATCGCTGCTCAAACTGTGAAACCGCAGGAACATTATGGCATTGACAAGGCTTTTACTGGCAGGAAGAAGCCCCAGCACCGCCACAATGCTGAGAAGATTCACTCTGCTCTCCGGATTGATGAGACCTGCCTTAAACAAAGCAAAACCATGCAGATCGGTGGACACTCCGGCCTCTGTCTGCATGATGCCCGCTATAAAAAGAGAAACCGGTATGGCAAAATATAGCAAGGTCCTGAGCAGCTCATATTTCTTTTGTGTGTCCAAATAATTTCTTGTTCCCTTTACCTTTCCGGTGGTGAACATTCGAGATAATTTCATGGTTTATCCCCTTTTTCTCACAGTGAATTCTATAGTGAAAGCTGCTTCCATGTCGGAAGTTGCTTCCATATCAAAAGATTCATTAATGCCGAAAGCTCCTTCCATATCGAGGGTTTCTTTATTGCTGAAAGCTACTTCAATATCGAAAGACTCTTTAATATTGAAATCCCCTTCAAAAGCATGCCATGAGGAACTGCCTTAGCTGCTGCGTGAAAGGCTTTGATGGGCAGGGAGCAGACCGAAACCGGACGTTTGTAATAGGAATCCCGCAGAGCCAGGGCCACCACCTTTTCCGGCTGTACCATGGTCATTTTTTTCACTGCCAAGGTGGTACCGTCCTTTTCTGCAATATCAAAAAACGGCGTATCTACCGGGCCGGGGCACACGCTGGTCACATAGATGCCACGGTCATTCAGCTCCGCACCGATGGCTCTGGAGAAGCTGTGCACATAGGCCTTGCTGGCTGCATATACCGCAAAGTCCGGCTGCGGCATGAAGGCGGCGCTGGAGGCCAGCTGAATAATGCGGCTGTTTTTGCGCATGAAAGGAAGCATCCTATACGTCATATCCGTCAGAGCTTCGCAGTTCAGGCGTACCATGCCGAGGGTCTGTTCTCTGTCCAGCCTGTCAAAGGATCCCATGATGCCATACCCTGCGCAGTTGATCAATATCCTCACCACAGCCTTCCTCTCCTGCAGTTCCTTCTCCAGTCGATCCATGCTGCTTTTATCCGTGACATCCATAGCAAACACTTTGGCTTTATGCGTCAATTCTTCCGCCAGCTTTTCCAGTCTGTCACGGCTTCTTGCAATCAGCCAGAACTCGTCAACAGTGGAAAAACACCTGTCCATCTGTTTGGCAAATTCCATTCCCATTCCAGAGGATGCACCGGTGATAATAATTACATTCATACGTTATTTAGTCCTTTCAAGATAAAAGTCCGTAAAAATCCTCGATATAGTAGTCCGCCATTTCTCGTTTGCTTTCTCTCTGGGGAACAGAATAAGCGTCCTCCACGGCGCAGACCCGCATGCCGGCGCTGACTCCGGCCCGGATGCCGGGAATAATGTCCTCAAATACCAGACACTTTGCCGGGTCCACCCCAAGCTCCCTCGCCACCGCCAGATAAATATCCGGTGCCGGTTTCCCTTTCTCGACATCACATCCGGTCATAATGCAGGAAAAACGGTCCTTCAGTCCATGCACCAGCGCGATATTCTCCACCAGTTCACGGGAGTTGCTGGTAGCAATTCCCAACCGGATTCCGTTTGCAACACAGCCTTCCAGAAATTCCGGTATTCCAGGCTTTAATGGCACTTCATTGGCATATTTGTCCCAGGCCATCCGATTCCAGTCATCCTTGATCTTTTCCACGGGATCAGGAATGGCAAAATGTTCCTTGAAATACAGAGCTGTCTCATTGAAGCTCATCCCCTCTATCTTTGACTGGAGGTCCTCCGGCAGTGGAATCCCAAAGCGGCCAAGATACTCAATGTCGATGGCTCTCCACAGCCACATGGAGTCCACCAGTGAGCCGTCCAGGTCAAAGATCACCGCCTCTATTCCCTCAAGCATCTCATGCCTCATGTAGTATTTCCACCTCCTGCTTTGTCAATTCCCTGTATTCTCCGGGCTTAAGCCCCTCGTCCAGTGCAAGTCCTCCGAAGGAAATGCGCTTCAGAGCCACAACCTGATTGTCCACCGCCTGGAGCATCCGCTTTATCTGGTGAAATTTGCCCTCGTGAATGGTCAGGAAAAACTGAGTGTCCGCCTCAAGCTCCACCTTTGCGGGAAGTGTCAGACGTTCCTCACCGATATCGACACCCTGCTCCAGACGTTCGATGTCTTCCTGGGACAGAGGATGCTGTGCCGTCACAAGATAGGTCTTGTCCACATGCTTTTTCGGTGAAAGAAGTCTGTGGGCCATTTCCCCGTCATCAGTAAGGATCAGAAGCCCCTCCGTATCCTTGTCCAGACGGCCCACGGGAAATACGCCGTCTCTGGGGAGATCGCAGCCTTTCAAAAGGTCTACTACCGTAGTGTCCCTATTATCCTGAGTTGCGGAGACAACTCCCTGGGGCTTGTTTAGCATGTAATAGATAAAACCGCCAGGACGCAGCCTGCGCCCCTGAAATGTCACAAGATCTTCCTCTTCGTTTATTTTTTGATCCGGCGCTTGAGCTGTTTTATTGTTTACCGTCACAAGGCCCTGGCGAATATAGGTCTTCACCTGGCTCCTGGTGCCTATATTCCTGTCACACAAAAACTTGTCCAAACGCATAAACCCACTCCTGCTTCATATATTTTGTCAAAGACCTGTCTTGGATATACTATGAAGCTTATCACCCTTTTGTTTCTCCTGCTCACCGGCTGTATCCTGACAAATTCCGCCCAGAGCCTTGTCTACGCTGGACTGGGCCTGGAGCTGTGGTTTTCCAAAATGATCCCTGCCCTGCTTCCTTTTATGATACTCTCCGGCATCATGGTCAGGCTGAACCTGACGGAAAGGATGTCCATGGCGGTATACCCGATGGTGGGACCTTTGTACAAGGTAAGAAAAAATGTATGCTACTGCATGCTGCTTGGCTTTCTCTGCGGCTTTCCCATGGGGGCCAAGGTGACGGGGGAGCTTCGGGAACGGGGAATGCTCACCCAGCGTGAGGCCCAGTATCTGCTGGCCTTCTGCAATAATATCGGTCCCGTGTATTTCTGCAGCTTCGTGCTGCCCCTCTTGGGCCGCAGGCTGGTGCTTCCCTATCTCTTTGGCATGTATGGCATTCCACTGCTGTATGGGCTTATCCTGCGCTATACGGTATATAGTGATATTGGTATTACATCGACAAGACAGCCAGCGCTCTCCCCTGTGGGAAAGCAACACTATGACAGGCACATGCAAAGTACTGTCGGAAAACTGACTGCCGGCAGGCACATGCAGAGTACTGTCGGAAAGCTGACTGCTGGCAGGCGCATGCAAAGTACTGCTGGAAAACTGACTGATGGCAAGCGCACACAGGTCGAACTGAAAAGTTGCGAGCTGCCTCCCAAGAAAAAAGCTACGTGGCTGCTTATTCTGGAGGCAGCCGAACAGTCCGTCCAGGCCTCCATCCAGAGTATTTTAATGCTGGGCGGCTATATGATCTTATTCAATCTCATGAATCTGGTCCCCCATGTGCTGCTTGGCAGGCCTCTTACCGTCATGGGGCCGCTCCTGGAAATCACGGGCGGACTTGGCATGCTACAGCAAAGTCTGCCGCTTTACAGTCTTCTGGCACTGTCCTTTGGAGGTCTGTCCTGTATCGCTCAGACCTACAGTTGTATCCGAAACACGGATCTGTCTTTGTCCGGCTACATTTTTCATAAAGTGCTTCTGACTCTTTTAAACGCAGGATTTTATCTATGCTGGTTCCTGTTCTGGCCCGGGTCATTCCTTCGCTGATGGGCGGTTCCTGTTCTGGCCCTGAGCCTTTCTGCGCTGACGGGCGGCTCTTTTATGTTTGTGATCGGATATAGCCTGGGACACCAGAAGAAGAAAAAACAGCGCCAGCACTACCACAAGGCAAATTACCAGAAAGGTAAGAAAGCTGACTGGACTCTCTCCCTCCTGTCCTGTATCGCTGTCGTCCGGAGCATTTCCGGCCACTTCCTTCCGGTCCGTTTCCGAAGAGTTCTCTTCACTCTCCGTTCCCCCAGCCTGCGCGGATCCTGCAACCTCCAGAAGCTCCTCTTCTTCCTGATAATGATACCACTGGGGACTGATCCAGGCGTTGCTCTCCGTGTACAGATCATACATATTGTAAGCCCGAAGGATGACAGTGGGGCTTGTATCCGGGGGTATCTTCAGATTCAGGGTAAATGTGTCAGGATAGCTGCCCGTCAGGGTATCGCTGCCCGGCCATGGTTCCCTTGGCTGAAAGGTCAATCCGCCATCCAAACTGTAGGAATAATACAGAAGCGGCGTGTCATAGTCTACCGCTGTCACTTCCAGGGAAAGCTGCCCCGTTTCATAGTCCGTCTCCAGCAGCTCAATCTGGCACACATCGGGAGCTGTTCCATCCCGAACCGTTGCGAGAACTGCTGTGGTGTCGCTGGATTTTATCAGGGAATAACCGGAGTAGTCCACTCCCAGCACGGAGCTTTTCAATCCAAAATACCGGGCCACAGCTGTTGCATCCATGCGGCCGAATTCCTGAAGTTTTTCCTGAGTGTCACAGTAGACTTCGTCTCTGGACTCATCCACATGGCAGTGTTCAATGATCACAGCTGGGACACCCACTGCCTCTGAGTATCGGATGATGCCGTAATAGTTGCCCCCTTTATCTCCCAGTCTGGTTTTGACACCTCGGATCAACAGACCATAATCCCTCATGTCACTTAATAACTCATAGCCAAACTGGTAGCCATAGCCGTTAAAAGGAGCAAAGGCTGACACCCAGACCTCTGAACCGAAAAGCTCATGATTTGCCGATGCATTGTAGTGAATGCTGAACAGGAAGTCCGCCTCCACAGAAGCCGCAAAAGCGGCGCGGTCCTCCAGCTTGATATCTTCCTCCACATCACTTATTCTGGTCAGATAAACCTCCACATCATCATAAAGGGAGAGCTCCTCATACATAGCCAGAGCCGTAATAATGGTCATACCCTTCTCTTCATAGCCGTTTTCAATGGTGCCCAGATTTTCGCCGCCGTGGCCGGGATCGATCACGATCACCAATTTGTCGCCCACATCCTGAAGCCTATCCGCCGCATGTACGGTTTCGGAAGGCAGAAACGCCGTCAGAAGGAGGATCATCAGTGTAAAAAAACCGGCTCCCTTGCGAAAACCGGTTTTTCTTCTCATTGGATCACATCCAGTCCGCTTTCCCCTGCCGTGTTGTCCAGAGGAAGCGATTCCAGGTCTTCGTCCGATGGGTACAGGGCACGGCGGTTGGACTGGATCAATTCTTTATACTGATTCAGTGAGTTTATCAGCGTAGAATAGTTTGCAGTGGAGGTCTGAAGCGCGGACAGGATAATGCTTTCCAACTCCGCCAGCCGGTCCTCCGTATACTGGGCTGCCTGCATCCGCAGCTCATTGGCCTCTATGGTGGCTTTGTCGAGAATATCCTGAGCCTGATGGGCCGCCTGGGTCACCACTACGTTTGCTTGAGCGTAGGCCTGCTGCATGATCTCATGTTCACTGATCAGCTCGTTGGTATGTATGGTGGCCTCGTTGATCAGCGCCTCAGCCTTTGCTCTGGCATCGTTTAAGATGGCCTCCTTATTGCTGATGATCTTCTGATAGCGCTTGATCTCATCAGGCGTCTTCATGCGAAGTTCGCGAAGCAGCTCATCAATCTCATCCTTATTGACAATGATCTCCGAATTGGACATGAACTTTGGTTTACAGCTCTCAATATACTCTTCTAACTCGTCTATTAACTGCTCAATTCTGCTGCTCATGGACATCACTCCTTATTCTTACTGTTGCACTCAAACCTTTGGCTGCATCACAGTCATTGCTGCTTGATCCTGTATTTTTCATATATCAACTTTTCTACAAACTCCGGCACACACTGGCTGATATCCCCGCCGAAGCTGGCAATTTCCTTCACACTGGAGGAACTGAGGTATGCATACTCCAGACTTGTGGTCAGGAACATGGTGTCAAGCTTCTCCTTGGAAAGCTTTCGGTTGGTCTGGGCAATCTGGAGCTCATATTCAAAATCCGTGATCGCACGCAGCCCCCTTACCGCTATGTGGAGGTCGTTCTCAGCCGCATAATTGATCAGCAGTCCACTGAAGCTGTCAATCCGCACATTGGGAATATCCTTTGTGGCCTCTCTTAGTATATTAACACGTTCTTCCACAGAAAACAACGGAGTTTTCTCTTTATTATTCAAAACACTTAC
>JAFLRN010000002.1 GCA_022511385.1 Acetatifactor sp. | reverse complement strand
TCTCACCGTCCTCGTCCTGCACCTTCAGCATGGTGGGTATCATTTTCCCCTTATTGGTAAACCAACAATAGCAGCCTATTTCCCTCTGTTTTCCCTTGACCGGTCCGACATCTGCTTTCTGTGAATTTGCACCTATTCCAAATGCCATATAACCACACTTTCTCTCAATCTATTTCCAACTTGCTATAATCTACTGTCCTCTTTTCCCTCGATATACCCCCGCTGAGATGGTCAATTTGTGGCTTCCCATTGGGTTGATTAGCAAAGGCAGCCCGCATAACCGAATCCATACCGAACCTTTTACGCAGATCATCCACAGTTTTATCTATTCTTGCCAGTTTCTCATAATCTGTTTCATCAAATAAAGTGGGCTGCCTGAAAAAGTCACAGTCTTTTACTCTGCTGGTGTGTATCCCCAGATGTCTGATCGGACCGTGGTTCCATAGCTCCAGGAACAGCTCACAGGCCGCCTGATAAATCTCCCAAGTGAGGTTGGTAGCCGTCTGCAATGCCTTCTGGTGGGAGTAATATGACAGATCCGCATACCGGATACCCACTGACACCACCGTAATCTGCACGTTATCTTCCCGGAGCCGGTTCCCCACTGTCTCCGCCAGAGCCAGAAGCACCCTGTCCGCCGTCTCAACGTCCGTCACATCATAAGGTGTAGTGGTGGAGTTGCCATAGCCTTTGTTTGCCGGCGGCTGATCCAAGACAGGAGAAAGATCTACGCCATTCGCAAAGCCCCATATCACCTCTCCCTGCTTCTTCAGGATGCTCCGAAGCCATACCGGATCTGCTGCTGCCAGGTCCCCTATGGTCTTTATTCCTACACTAAATAGCTTCTTAGCTGTGGCCCTGCCTACAAAAAACAGGTCAGATACCGGAAGCGGCCACATCTTCTCCTGTATCTCTTCCGGATACAGGGTGTGTACCATATCGGGCTTTTTGAAATCACTTGCCATTTTCGCAAGCAGTTTATTACTGGACACTCCTACATTCACGGTAAAGCCCAATTTTTCCCGGATATGGTCTTTGATCTGCTCTGCCACATCCTCCGGCTGTCCAAACAGGTGACAGCTTGCTGTCATGTCCACAAAGGCTTCGTCAATGCTGTATTGCTCCACCACATCGGAATACTCCCGCAGGATATTCATAAATGCGGCAGAACACTTCTCATACAGGCTATAGTTGGGCGGCACCAGTACCAGATTTGGACATTTCCGCTGTGCCTCCAGGATCGTCTCTCCTGTCTTGATCCCATATTTCTTCGCCGGGATGGACTTTGCCAGAATGATCCCGTGGCGCAGGGCCATGTCTCCTCCGACAGCCGATGCAATTTCCCTGAGATCCTGCATACCGCCCTTATGGGCCAAACGATAAACAGCCTCCCAAGATAGGAAGGCTGAGTTCACGTCAAAATGAAATATGATACTTTTCGACATATGTTCGCTCCCTTCGGTTGGAATTTTATTATAACAAACATATGTTCGTTTTTCAACTGGAAATTTATGCCGCCGGAATTTATACTTCTAAATTAATACCTGCATCTGCGCTACTTAGAATTTTCTGCCGAAAAAAGATTCATTTGTTCATATTCTGCCCGCCGATCCAACAGGGCAGGAGTTTTCTGCAGGAAAGTCCCAACCAGCTGATCCTCGTTCAGCCACTTATGAATCTCATCCCGCTCCAGCACCAAGGGCATCCGGCCATGGACCGGTCTCATGGAATCATTGGCCTCTGTTGTCAGGATCACAAACCGATCCTCGTCCTGATATCGGTTGTAGAATCCGGCCATATACAACACTGGCTGCCCCTGTCGGCAAAAGATATTCTTCTCTTTATTTTTGTTCCACTCATAAAACCATGTGGCCGGTACTACAATCCGCCGGTGTTCCACGCTTTCCCGAAATGTCTTTTTCTCCAGTGCCGACTCACTTCTGGCGTTAAAAATGAGCTGCTTTCCGCTAAAGCCCGGGAACCCCCACCTCTGCCATCTGCAGCATAGACCTTTATTGTCAATAGCGATCACCGGAGCCATCTCTGACGGGTGGATATCCTTTGCCTGCAGGTGAATGCCTGCTGCCGCAGCCTTTCTCATTTTTTCATCTACCTGCCGCACCAGCTTTTCGATTTCCCTGGCGGTGTCATCATCCACATAGTAGCGTCCACACATAAGTAATACCTGCCTTTAAGTGTTTCTTTGCCTATTATACCGTATATTGTCCATTCTATCCATCAGAAATATTAGTCTATCCGCTGTCATTCCCAGCCTGCAAATCTTCTGCCAAATACTGCAGGCAGTACCGAATGATACTGCCTGCGTCCACTGAACCTAATGTCTGATTATCCGATTGAGTTAATGATGCTCATCAGTTCCTCCGTACTAATCTCATACTGCACAATCCCGACATAAACGCCGTCATAGTCGATATAAAACACACCGCCCATCTGATCCAGAAGCTGTGGAGTTACTTCATCCGGCTGATATATCGGCTTTTTGGTATCCGGCCGATGCCCCCAGACCATCCAAAGAAAGGCCGTGTTTCCTGTCATCTCAGACGCTGCCTGAACACCTTCCGGTACAGGAGCCGGAACTGTCCCCTGCCCGCTCTCAAAGGTCACTCGTATCATGTGGTACCGTGTTCCGTCTTTCATAGTCGTCTCATAGTAACCTGCAGTACTGTACCGACAGCCCTCTGGGAGAGTATCAGGAAGATAGGCGCCTAAACGCTCTATGTTCTTTGCATCCTCCTCGTTGATGGAAACGAGAGTGGCATCGGCTACATCCAGCAAGCTCTCACCTGCCGGGATGACTGCAACACTGGCCACGACGGGATCGACACCCTCCGGCCATACGCCATCTACAGCTCCTCCAGCGTCACCGCCACCTCCCTCTGGAAGATTGTCAGGCGATCCGGGACTGTTGATCCAGAAGACAGTCCCTACAATGATCAAGCACAGGCTGGCAGCCATAACGCCCCATTTTATCCAGACAAGGCCTGCCCTCTTTTTTGTTGTCAAAAGTGCATTAGTGATAAGACCATCATCAATATGTTCCATTGCTTTGGCGATTCTTGGAATATTCATATTTCAATACCCTCTTTCTTCAAAAAGTCCCGTAATCTGTTACGAGTATGAAACAGCATGGATTTTACCTTGTTCTCGCTGAATGAATACCGTTTGGCAATATCGTTGATGGAATCGAAGAACCAATACTTGCGGAGAAAGACATTTCTGGCATCTTCTTTTTCGCTCCACAGAAAGGCACTGATCAGTTTTCCGATTTCTTCCTCTTCCACCCCCGATGCAATACGGTTATCCGGCAAGATTTCTTCGATTTCGGATAAGGAAATGACCGCATTGGCAGAGCGCTTCCCGGCGTTTGATAACTCCAATTTCTTCAGCGACAGATTTCTAGTGATCTTGCAGATAAATGCTTTAAAATTGTTGGGGCGGGTGGGCGGTATCTTATTCCAGACCGTTAAAAATGTATCGTTCACACATTCCTCAGAATCCTCATCGTCAAACAGAATATTCTTCGCCACCCGAAAACACAGCTTGCCATATTTGCTGTCGGTTTCTTTGATTGCATGTTCATCACGGGCAAAGTATAACTCGATAATCTGTAAATCATCCATGCTGTTCACCTCCCTTGTTTGTACTAAAAGGCCTTTCACCCCATAAGTACGATTTTTTTACGTTTAGTTGCAAAAAATAAGAAAATATTTAAAAGACAAAAAGCAGCCTATGACATGATGCCACAGACTGCTTATCAACACATTTCATTCTTTCATTTCAACAGGCCACAAAGGCAGCCGCGCCTCATCACCCTTCCGACACATCCTCCGCCGGAACCTCCTTCAGATCCTCCATCCGATCCACCAGAATATTACTCCGGATATCGATCACCGGTCCGCCGGTTCCTTCAATATACTCCCTGGTGATCGTCACTCTCCCGATATTATCATCCTTCGGGATCTCATACATGATATCCAGCATAAACTCCTCAATAATGGACCGCAGGGCCCTTGCCCCTGTATCCCGCTCCATGGCCTTCTCCGCAATGGCCTCCAGAGCGCCCTCCGTAAACTCAAGCTTTACCTCGTCCAGCTCCAGCAGCTTCTGATACTGCTTGAGAATGGCGTTCTTCGGCTCCTTCAGGATCTTCACCATCATCTCCTTGCTGAGGCCCTCCAGGGCATAGATTACGGGAAGACGGCCGATAAACTCAGGAATCATGCCAAATTTCCTGATATCCTCCACTGTCACCTTGGTGAGAATGTTCCTGTCCTTGTCATACTTATCCTTCAGCTCCGAATTAAATCCAATAGACGCCGATTTTCTCAGTCGTTCCTTGATGATATCCTCCAGGTCAGGGAACGCGCCTCCGCAGATAAAGAGAATATTGCGGGTATTCACCGTAGCCAGGGGCACCATGGCATTTTTGCTGTTTGCGCCCACGGGCACCTCAACCTCTGCACCCTCAAGCAGCTTCAGCATTCCCTGTTGAACGCTCTCACCGCTGACATCCCGGGTGTTGGTGTTCTTCTTCTTCGCAATCTTGTCAATCTCGTCAATAAAGATAATACCCCGCTCCGCCTTCTCCACATCATTGTCGGCTGCCGCCAGCAGCTTTGATACCACTGACTCAATGTCGTCACCGATGTAACCTGCCTCTGTCAGGGATGTGGCATCTGCGATTGCCAAAGGTACATCCAAAAGCCTTGCCAGTGTTTTCACCAGATAGGTCTTGCCGCAGCCAGTGGGGCCGATCATCAGCATGTTGGATTTCTCAATCTCGATGTTGTCCATGGTTCCCGTGGCCACGCGCTTATAATGGTTATACACCGCCACGGAGATAACCTTTTTCGCATGCTCCTGACCCACCACATACTCATCCAGGCTGGCTTTGATCTTATGGGGCGCAGGAATATTTTTGATATTCAGAACGGGCTCCTGTCCCTCCTTCGGTTTCTTCTTTTTCAGCTTCTGCTTGTTGGGAATTCCGCCGTCTCCCCGAAGATCCGCCAGATTCACAAAGCTGATGTTCGGAAAGCCTCCCTGTCTTGTCAGCTGATCCAGTTCATTCTGAAAATTGGGATTATTCAGCATTCCCTGGTAATCAAACTGGCTCACTGTCTCCATTGTCTTGTGCATACAGTCGTTGCAGACACAGATATTGTTTGGCAGCTTGAACATCTTTCCGGTCTTGCTCTCCGGCCTGCGGCAGATAAAGCATACATCCTCGTAATCACTGTTACGGCTCTTTCCGGCCCTCTGGGTGTTGGAGGCGTCCCTGTTCTCCCGGTCAGAGGTCTCTCCGCCGTTTTCCTCCGCCTTATTCTCCTCATCCTCTTTGTCCTGATCCTCATCTATGATATCGCTATCAAATCTGTCTGACATGAATCTCTCCATTTCTCCTGCCAACGCAGGGTCCAAGTATCCTGTGTTATAATCTGATATGAGTATACTTGAAATTATGCATCTGCACAAGTAAAGATTTTGTAAATAAATATAAATTAAATATCCCGGAAGGAAACCGTTCCTTCCGGGATGGAATAAACCCTATGCTAATATAAACCTTACGCTAATATAAACCTTATACTAATACAGACTTTACGCTAATGTAGCTGCGTTATGGTCTTACACCCAGCGTGACCTCTATGTCATAGGTCTCATACTCACTGTTTTCCAGCCGCTTTATGGTTACCACTACCGTTTCACCCGCTCTGTAATACTGGATCGCGTCCAGAAGATCCTCCTGTGAAGATATTTTCTGGCCGTCGAAGCCTACGATGATATCGCCCCTTTTGATGCCGGCTTCATCCGCTGCCAGATCGGGTTCTACGCTGTACACAAATACTCCCTTAGGCATGTTGTATCTCATAGCATCGTCATCAGTAACGCTTTGAAGCCGGATGCCCAGATAGCCTCTCTTGCTCTCTTCCACCTTCATAGTTCTGGTCTCTCGCTCCATCAGTTCTGCAATGATGGGGCTTGCCGCAGTGATGGGAATGGCGTAGCCCATACCCTCCACATATGTGCCGCCGATCTTGCTGGAGTTGATACCGATGACCTCACCGCTCAGGTTCAGCAGTGCTCCGCCGGAATTTCCGGGATTGATGGCTGCGTCCGTCTGAATAAAGGTGCCCTTGCTGCCGTCGTCAAAGGTCAGTTCCCGTCCCAGTGCACTGATCATGCCGCCGGATACTGACTGGCCGTAGCCCAGAGCATTTCCGATGGCGATCACAGGCTCGCCAAGCTCCAGCGCGTCGCTGTCGCCCAAGGCTGCAATAGAAATGGCATTTCTTGTCTCCTTAGAAAGACTGTCCAGGGGCACGGCGATTACTGCCAGATCCATATCCACATCCAGGCCCTTGATGGCCGCCTCAGCCTCCGAGCCGTCAATAAATGTTACGATCAGGCTATCCGCATCCTCCACCACATGGTTGTTGGATACGATCAGCAACTCACTGTCGTTCTGCGCCACAATAATGCCCGAGCCGCTGGCAGCCGCCTGCTCACGGTAGGTCTGACCCCAATAGGAGGATACTACAGTGTAGTTATTTACAATGGAGACCATGGATGGCATCACCTGCTTCACCATTTCGGAGGCGTCCACCTGTATCACTTTTGTTGACACAGGGGATGATGTATTGGATGGCTGAAGAACGGTGATCGAATTTCCTGATGCCTCCTGAAAAACTTTCTCTTCCCATTTCTCTTCCAGCTCTTCCAGCCTCTTCTCCCAGCTCTTCTCCTGGGTCTCGAACTGTCCTGTGCCAAGCTGCACCGCATAAAATCCCAACCCCGCAAACAATCCAAAACACAGCCCCAGGCTGATGCTGAGTACAACCTTACGGAAAGCTCCGCTCTTTTTCTTTTGACCGTTCTCGCTGCCGCCGTTCTTTCCTGTGGAGACCGCATTTGTACTCCAGGGGGATGAGTCAGTCATTCTGTCTCTGCCGACATTACCCGACACAGGATTCACATTACCGCCCGGGTTTGATAAATAATCAAAATATGGAGTGCCCCCTGTTCCGTTAACGCTTCCGCTTTGCATGCCGGAATCTCCAGATGCCGCAACGCCCACTTCAGTGGTGCGGTTCACAGTGTTTGTCTCGGAATAAATTTCATTTTCGTACATAATGATTACCTCTTTTCTACAAATGAAAATGATTTTGTCCTCTTTATGTACCTCAGTATATCCACTAATTGTGACGAATTTGTGTTTCGTTTATGAAGTCATTGTGAAAATCAAAAACATTTTTTGTTATTCCACAGTCACCGACTTCGCCAGATTTCTCGGCTTATCCACGTCGCAGCCCCTGCCCACCGCAATATAATAGGCAAACAGCTGCAGGGGAATAATAGCCAGGGAATTGGAGAAGCATGGATTCGTCTGGGGAATATACACCACATAATCCGCCGCCTTCTCAATGGCCTTGTTCTCCTCGTTGGTCACAGCCATCACAAAGGCTCCCCGGGCTTTTACCTCCACCATATTGCTGATGGTCTTCTGGAACAGCTCCGGCTGGGTGGACAACGCCACCACCAATGTTCCATCCTCGATCAGGGAAATGGTGCCGTGCTTCAGCTCCCCGGCAGCGTAAGCCTCGGAATGGATATAGGAAATCTCCTTCAGCTTCAACGAACCCTCCAGAGAGATGGCATAGTCGATGCCTCTTCCGATAAAGAAGATGTCCCGGGCGCCCAGATAACGGTTTGCAAAATGCTGTATCTTCTCCTTCTGGCCCAGCAGCAGTTCAATCTGATCCGGAAGGCACTTTAAGTCCGCCAGCAGCTCACTAAACTTCGCTTCGTCCACAGTTCCCCTGACCTTAGCCAGCTTCATAGCCAGCAGATACATGGCTGTAAGCTGTGCGCTGTAAGCCTTTGTGGTGGCTACCGCAATCTCCGGGCCCGCCCAGGTATACAGACAGGAGTCAGCTTCCCGGGCAATGGAACTTCCCACCACATTTACAATGCCCAGCACCTTGAATCCTCTGGCTTTGGATTCCCTGAGGGCTGCCAGCGTATCTGCTGTCTCGCCGGACTGGCTGATGACAATGACCATGGCTCCCTCCTCCAGGATGGGATTTCGGTAGCGGAACTCGCTGGCCACATCCACCTCCACCGGTATCCGGGCAAGGTCCTCCAGCACATACTTCCCGGTGACGCCGGCATGGTAGGCAGAACCGCAGGCAACAATGTGTATCTTTCGGATGGCTTTCAGCTCTTCATCCGTCATTTTCAATTCTTCTATGACAATGTCATTGTTCCGAAGCCTGGGGGATATGGTATCAGCAATGGTTTTGGGCTGTTCGTACATCTCCTTCAGCATAAAGTGCTCGTAGCCAGCCTTCTCCGCTGCATCCGCATCCCAGTCAATGGTGACGGATTCCTTTTTCAGCTCCTCCTGATCTACGGAAAAGAACTGGAGACCGTCAGGCCGCAGAACCGCAACCTCCTGATTGTCCATGTAGTAGACCGTCCTGGTATACTTCAGGATCGCAGGCACATCTGAAGCGATAAAACAGCCTGTTTCATTCTGCCCCACAATCAGAGGACTGTCTTTTCTTGCTGCGTAGACCTCATCAGGATGATCTGCAAACAGGATTCCCAGCGCATAGGAACCCTCCACCCGATGAAGCACCTTGGTGATCGCTTCCAAGGGATTTCCCTTATAATAATAGTCCAGCAGGTGGGCCAGCACCTCCGTGTCCGTCTCCGACCGGAACTCATAGCCCTTATCGGTCATTTTGTTTTTCAGTGGAATGTAGTTTTCAATTATACCATTATGCACCACGGCAATGGTGCCTTTATTGTTGATATGGGGATGGGCATTTCTGTCGCTGGGTGCTCCATGAGTGGCCCACCTGGTATGGCCGATCCCGGAGCTGCCGGGCATGGTTTCTCCGCCTCTGGTCAGATTCTCCAACACCTTCAGCCGCCCTGTTGCCTTTTGGGTCTGTATAGCTTTACCGTCAAATACTGCCATTCCCGCCGAGTCATAACCTCTGTACTCCAGCTTTGCCAGACCGTCCAGTATAATGGGCGCCGCCTGTTCCCTGCCAATATATCCTACGATACCACACATATATCCTCCGTTCCGCCCCTCTCCAGGCATACCCCTGTTCTCTTCGGAATCCTCAAACCAACTATCTCCAGTACGGCCTGTTGCCGGTTAGCGCCAGCACCCATTTCCGGGGAAGCCTCCTGTAATGCTTTCCCAGGAGATAGCCTGCATACTTGAAACAGCACTGCACGAGAAAACCTGGAAACCTATACAGCTGCCGTTTTTCCTTTAAGCGCCGCCATGCCTCTGCCACCAGCTTCCTTCCCTCGGACTCGGAGCTCACATTGCCAAACACCTCCGGGTGGTCGGCCTGGGACACCCCCAGATCAAAGTTCCGCCTCAGCTGCTGCATATTGGTGTAGTTGTGGGAGTGTATCACCTGAGCCTGAGCCTGATAGGCGATGCCGTACCCTGCTTTCACCGCCTTGGCAGCATAGATCATATCTTCATTAAATATAGTATGACGAATAAATCCCCCTAATTCATCGTAGACATCCCTGCGATAAGCCGCACAGACGTTAGAACAGAAGAACGTCTTGATCCCCAGAGTCTTTACATCATCCCCTGTCTTTACACAGGAAGTCTCCGGATAGTTAAATGCTCTGGATATCCGCTCCAGTTCACTGGAGCTCCCGGAGGGAAGCTGTCTGGCATAAGCCACCGCTACACAGTCGGTAAGGCCTTGCACCAACCTTTCCACCAGATACTTGTCCACGGGCATTGCATCCTGGGTCATGGTGAGAAAAATCTCCGCATCTGAATGCATAATTCCCATATGTCTTGTGCCGCCATGATCAAACTCACGCCGGGAAAGGTGATACACCTTTATATTTCGATGTTCATCCCAAAATTTTGGATTACTGTTGACCAGCTGTTGAAAATATTTTTTTTCTGTGTTCATCAGGATGATATTCTGTACGGCCGCGGTCTGGTTTCCCAGCCTTTCCAGAAGGGCAAACAGCTCGAGCCCCGGTCTATACACAGGGATGATCACGTCTATCTTCACATTTCCTCACATTCTGCCGATCTATACCCGCGAGGGACAAATATCCCGTCAGCTTACTGCGGGATATTTGGTTGGCATCTGAAACTAATTGCCGCCACGATATTTAGAAGCGGCCGCTATGATCTTGTCACTTATGTTTTTCACCGTGTCGCTGGCCACATAATCATTGTCATCGAACAGGAACCCATGCAGCCATGATACACTGGCTGCCAGATCATTAGGAATCTGGCAGATTCCATTTGCGCCCATATTTACGCCCTCCTGCTTATCCCTCTCAGGGAAAAGGCCTTCATCCGCTATCCTGTATTTTGCAATATTTGGAAGCAGATCTGTGAGGATCGTTGCCGCATCAAGGTTGGTGTAAATATCGTCCATTGCGCTCTCAAAGACCTTGGTCAACGTTGCCAGGTCCGCCTGCTTAGCCTGGGCTTCAATGGCTTTGATAACCTCCCTCTGTCTGGCTGTACGCTCGAAATCATTGCCCACATAACGAATACGGCAATAGGCAGCAGCCTGCAGGCCGTCGAGAAGCTGATAGCCTGGCTCTTTCACCGGCACCATATCATAGTCCCAAAAATACTCGTCCGGGGTGAAATTCAGTTCCGCATCAATATTAATATTATACCTTGTTTTTGCATATTTTCCCAGGATACTGTACTGGTAATTATTGATGTGCTGCAGTTCAGCCTTGCTCACGTCAATCCAGACACCGCCAAGGCCGTCAATGACCTCTGCAAGACCCGCATATCCTACCGTGACAAACTGGGTGATGTCCATATCCAGATTCATGTTCAGCATTCCAACTGCCTGCTGTGCTCCTCCCTTTGCATAAGCGGCGTTACATTTTTTGTACGTATCATCGCCCTGGTTTAGGTTTAGGTATGTGTCCCTTAATACGCTGACCAGCTTGATGTCACCGGTATCAAGGTTAATGCTGGCGATCATGATCGTGTCACTGCGGCTGCTCTTGTACAGTTCGTTTTCATTTTTAGCATCCACGCCAAAGAGGGCAATGTTCATATACCCCTTCATAGCGCCGCCCTGTTCTATCTGCTGCTGTACCTGCTGGGGTACCTTGACCTCCCCCGGTTCAAACTTCTCAGTTATATGGGGAGCCTTATTGTCCTCCGTAAAGTCCATGACCCACCACAGGACGCCCACCATGATCACGATAATAATAAGCTCGGCGCCAAAGATGATAAGTTTTCTCTTGTTTTTTGTCTGTTGCTGATTAGAATGATTTTTTCTGTTGTTTTTCGCGTTTGCTGCCATTGTACCTTCTCCTTGTTTATTAATAAGCGTTTTTATTGATAAATCCGGTAAAAAATGTCATCAGGATAATCTTGATGTCAAAACCCAGCGTCCAGTTCTCAATATAATAGAGATCATACTCAATTCGCTTTCGGATCGAGGTATCTCCCCGCAGACCATTCACCTGAGCCCATCCTGTCAACCCCGGCCGAACCTGATGCCGTACCATATACCGCGGGATCTCCTCCCGAAACTTTTCAACCCAGCCTGGGCGCTCCGGCCGCGGTCCCACCAGACTCATGTCACCTTTTAATATATTGAAAAGCTGCGGAAGTTCGTCCAGGCTTGTCTTTCGTAAGAACCTGCCCACTTTTGTGACCCTGGGGTCATCCCTGACTGTCCATGCCTTTTTCTCCTCCGTGGGCGACTGCAGATCCATACTCCGAAACTTATACATGGAAAAGGGCTTATTGTGCAGTCCCACCCGTTCCTGCCTGAAGATCACAGGGCCGGGTCCGGAAGCCTTCACGAGGATTGACGCTATCAGCATAATAGGTGAAGTGATCAGTATTCCTGCCATTGACCCCACAATGTCTATCACGCGCTTTATGAGAATGTTCCCTGTGTTGGTCAGGGGAACATGCCGGATATTCACCACCGGCAGCCCCAGAAGGTCTTCCGTATAGGGCTTGCTCGGAATGAGGCTGTTATAATCCGGAATAAACTTTGTGTGCACGCCGGACTTCTCACAGGTACCCACTATGCTTTGCAGATAATCGTAATCCTTCAGCGACAGTGTAATGGCAACCTCGTCCAGCTTATTCTCCGGCAGGATGATCTCCAGGTTGCCCAGCCTTCCCAGAACTTTCACTCCTCTGTAGAGGGTTCCTGCAGGAATATGGTCATCCAGAATGCCGCAGGCCACATATCCCCATTGAGGGTTATCCGTCAATCTATCTATATATTCCTCCGCCGCCCGGGAATATCCAACCAGCAAAATATGCTTCAGATTGTATCCCTGCCTGCGAATGGTTCTCAGGCCCTTTCTCAGAAATATCCTGAACGTCGAGGTAAATCCCACGTTAAAAATATAAAAAAGTCCAATTACGGTTCTGGAGTAGTTCAACTCCCGAATGATCAGAAACAATATGATGATCAACGCTGCAATGCCTATCGAATTTGCCTTGATGATGCCGTAAATCTCAAAGCGGCGCCGTATTGTACGCTTGGGTGCGTAAATACTGCAGGAATAATACAACAATACGTACATGGGTACGATGACCAGAAGCAGCCGAAAGTAATCCAATGCAGGAAGCACACCAACACCGGGTCCGTTGTTCATAACATAAAACTTAAAAAAATAAGCCAGCATGAAGGATGCTGCCATTATAGCAGCATCAATAACGACCATTAATCGGTTGAAGACCTTCTGATTGTCCTTGATCATGCGTATCACCCGAATTGACAGGCTGCCGATCAAAAGCTCTGACCAGCTAAATATATTTTACAATACTATTATAGAAGGAACAACTTATGAATTTATGAAGATAATTCTTAAGATTTCTTAAGAATTCTAACGAGGTTCAGATATAGCTGTCCCTGAATGGACAGATAGCTGCCCAGACGGTTGAAACGAAAAGACACCTTCCGGGCACGTCCCTCCCCGGAAAACAGCTTTTTAAAGCCATCTGCCAGTCCCTTCAGATACAGCCTGCCCATCCCCTTACGGCAAAAAAAGAGGAATTTGATAAAGAATCCCAGCATCAGGAAAGGCAGATTGAGGATCCACTGCAGCAGAGGCATGTTTTTCCCTATCACATACACATTGTTGGCAGCGGCCAGCACAGTCTTTTTTTCATTGTAGCGGGAACCCGTGGAAGCGCTGCCATAATGAATAACCTCAGCAGCAGGTTCATAATAATTGTGATAACCGTGGATACGGGCCCGCCATCCTATGTCCAAATCCTCCAAATAGGCAAAATGCTCTTCGTCAAAAAGACCAATCTTGTCTAAAATTTCCCTGCGGTAGATAGCTGCCCCTCCACAGGCAGAGAACACCTCCCGAGCCTGCTGATACTTCCCTGCAGGCTTTCCTTTTCCCCTGGCATAAGCCCAGCCCAGGGCACAGTAACGGTCACCTGCATCATCGATGAGCTCCTGAGCATCCCACATGCGCATACTTGCACTGACTGAGAAAATCTTTGGGTCTCTCTCAATGGCATGGAAAAGACCTGACACAAAACCCGGAGCTGCCTTCGTGTCATTGTTCAACAGGATCACATAGGGGGAATTCGACTTGCGGATACCCACATTCACAGCGTGGCAGAAGCCGGTGTTCTCAGAAAGAGCCTCAACCTGAACCTGAGGAAATTTCTCCGCTATAAGCTCAAGGCTTCCATCCTGAGAACCGTTGTCAACCACCAGCACCTCATACTCCGGAGTGCCCGATTCCTGTTCTATCAGGGCATGCAGGCAATCCTGCAAAAAACTGATACCGTTGAAATTTGGAATAACAACCGTTACTTTTTTCATACTTTCAGCACTCTCTCATATTCCGGCAGATACAGAAGTCTGTACCCCGCCTTTCGCAGGGCCTGACCGAGAGCCAGACTCGCCGCCTTATAATCTGTGCCCTCCGGCAAGGACGAAAAATCAAAAATTTCCTGTCCCGGCAGAGTCTTCCAGGGGACTCCCACGACTTCCCGAAACAGCTCCCAAGCCTCTTCTCTGACCCGGATGTTTCGGATATCCAGCGCCTCCGCATCCTGGTGCAGCGCCGCCCGGTTCAGATATCCGCTGAAACGGTGATGCAGTCCCTCGTAATAAACACTTCCATCCTCTTTCAATCTTCCGCCGCAGATCCTGGCCTTCCGGATCAGCGGACCTCCCAAGGCTCCGAGGTCCGGTCTGGACGCAAAGGGATCTCCCGCGTATTCCAGCCGATAAAAGCCCAAATGGACTGTGTCCGCCGCTTTTGCCTGCCAGCCACTTTTATCTGCAAAGCTCTGCACCGCCCGGCGGCCTGCTTCGTAGGCATACAGCTTACTCCGAGGATTTTCCGCAGTGGAAGCCTCGTGGCACCGCCAGTGATAAAGAACTTTCGGGACATGGACAATGCTGTCCTCCCGGCCTGCCAGCGTGTCGGCTGCCCGCAGCACCAGATCATAATCCTGGGCTCCATCGTATTCCGTGCGCAGTGTAAGCCTTTGGATCAGACTACGTTCCATCACCAGAAAATGGCAGATATAGTTATTGCTCAGGAGCAGATCCAAATTAAAGTCCTCTTTAAAATTTGGCTCATAATATACTGTTCCGTCTCCGTCACATTTGTCCTCATCGGAATAGAGAAGCAGCGTTTCCATCCCCTTCTTCTCCCTCTGGGAGACGGCCATTGCCATCTGGAACAACGCATCCTGGGTCAACAGGTCGTCATGGTCCAGAAGCCCCACATAATCTCCGGCAGCCAGTTCGATACCCCGATTGGTATTTTCTGCAATTCCTTTATTTTCTGGCAGGCGGATATAACGGATCCTGGAATCTGTTACAGTGCGGACAACCTGCTCCACGCTGTCATCCTCTGTGGCATCTGCCAAAATCAGCTCCCAACGGGGATACGTCTGATGGCGGACGGAGTCTATCATTTCCAGCAGGTGCCTGGAGGAAGTGCGGTAACAGGGAACCACTACGCTGATGGTATGCTCAGGCTTCACAGCTTTGCACACCATGCGCTGCCTGGCCAGTTCTTCCTCACGGGGCGGAGTAAAACGGTAAAGAGGCTGCCTGCGTGCAGCCAGCCTCTCCCAAATTACATAACAAGTGTTCTTAATGCCGTTTCGTCTTAGAAAATATATGGTTTTCCTGATATTGACACCATTTACCTTTCCGGCCATGTCACAGTACCGCTTTCAGATCCTCGGTCAGCTTTTCCAGTCTGGCCTGTGCATCCTCAATGCTTGTTCCCTTCACGCCCATATAGAATTTGATCTTAGGCTCTGTTCCGGAAGGACGGGCGCAGCACCACGCATCATCGGGCAGTTCAAAATAGAGCACGTTAGACTTGGGCAGGCCGGTGGTTCCTTCCGCGCCGGTAACCATGTCCAGAGTTCTGTCAGTCTGGTAGTCCCTGAACTTCAGCACCTGCAGGCTGCCAAAGGACTTGGGAGGATTGTTGCGGAGCTTATCCATGATCTCTGCAATCTGCTTGGAGCCGTCAATGCCCTTCAGGGTGATGGTGTACTGGCTCTCCTTATAATATCCGTATTTCTCATAAGTATCCAGCATCATATCCCACAGCGTCTTGCCCTGCTTCTTACAGAACGCAGCAACCTCGCAGAGACACATCACTGCTACGATGGCATCTTTATCCCTTGCGTGGGTTCCTGCCAGACAGCCGTAGCTCTCCTCCAGGCCGAACACATAATTATTGCTGCCGGACTGTTCAAACAGCTTGATCTGCTCACCAATGAACTTAAATCCTGTCAGCACCTCAATGAGCTTTACATTGTATGCGGCGGTGATGGGTCTAGTCATGTTGGTGGTCACGATGGTGGTCACAAGCGCGGGATTGGCGGGCATGGTGCCGGTAGCGGTCTTCTCACGCAGTATGTATTCTGCGATCAGCATACCGGACATATTGCCGGTGAAGGAAACGTACTCACCGGTCTTTGCATCCTTGGCATATACGCCAAGACGGTCTGCGTCAGGATCGGTAGCCAGCACGATATCAGCATCCTTCTCCTTTGCCAGCCGCAGCGCGTAAGTGAATGCCTTGGGATCCTCGGGGTTGGGATACTCCAAAGTGGTAAACTTGGGATCGGGATTCTCCTGCTCGGGAACCACATAAACGTGCTTGAAGCCCAGCTCGGACAGAATCCTTCTCACAGGCAGATTGCCCGTTCCGCAGAGGGGAGTATATACAATCTTGATATCATCGGCCATCTCGGAAATCACATCGGGATGGATGATCTGCTTCTTCAGCTCCGCCATATACTTATCGTCAATCTCTTTGCCAATGACCTGATAGAGACCCTGGGACTGGGCGTCAGCCTTGGACATGGTCTTGACTGTATGGTAATCCTTGATGCTCTGCACTTCCTCAATGATCTGCTTATCCTTGGGAGCAGTCACCTGTGCACCGTCCTCCCAGTACACCTTGTATCCGTTGTATTCCGGCGGGTTATGGCTTGCAGTCACCACAATGCCCGCGGTACAGCCCAGGGTGCGGAGCGCAAAGGAAAGCTCCGGGGTCGGTCTCAGGGAGTCAAACACGTATGCCTTGATCCCGTTGGCCGCCAGACAGAGAGCCGCCTCGTCAGCAAATTCAGGAGACATATTTCTGGAATCATATGCAATGGCAACGCCCTTGGCCTGTGTACCCTGCTTTAAGATAAAGTTTGCCAAGCCCTGGGTAGCCTTGCGTACAGTGTAGATATTCATGCGGTTCGTACCCGCGCCGATCACGCCGCGCAGTCCGCCGGTACCGAACTCCAGCTCCCGATAGAAGCGATCCTCAATCTCCTTCTCGTCGCCTCGAATCGCCAGCAGCTCGTTCTTTGTCTCCTGGTCAAAGTAGTCGTCATTCAGCCAAAAGTTGAATTCCTCCATAAAGCTCATTTTGCTCTACCTCATTTCTGCGCAGGTTATGTATTTATAATCCGGAACTGTGTCTGCGCTTTCACAGTTTCCCGGAAAATTTTACATGTGAATAGTATATCATACTTTGGGAAATTATTCTACAGAAATCTCGCTGGAACCCTCATCCCGTAGGAACCCTCATCGTGTCCAATTATGTTTCTTCTCACAGGTCTGGGCTGATTTCGGCAAAGTGTCAATGATAATCCAATGGTACATTACTGCTGTAGCTTCAGTGAAAAATCGCTTCTGTCCAGGGAAAAATTGGGATTATAGTAGGGATCTCCTGCCTCCAACACCGCCTTCCACTTCTCCCTGAACTTCCCGGATTCTCTGTTATAACGCTCCGCCTTTTCCCCACGGTCATCCAGTCCTCTGGACACGGATTCATAGTGATAGAGCTCCGCAAAGGGCGTGAACACATTGAGCAGCCCTTTCTCCCGCAGCTTCAGGCAAAGGTCCACATCGTTTAAGGATATGGCAAAGTCCTCGTCCAGACCGCCCACCTCCGTATACAGGCTCTTTTTGACCATCAGACAGGCGCCCGTAACAGCTGTCACATTCTGGGCATAACAAAGTCTTCCCATGTATCCCAGGTTCTGGCGATGCTGCTTGTAATGGGTGTGCCCTGCAGTCCGATGGGCTCCCAGCCCGATCACAACACCTGCATGCTGGATCGTCCTGTCGCCATAGTAGAGCTTTGCCCCAACGGCCCCCACGTCCTGGCGCTGGGCATACATGAGCAGCTCTTCCATCCAGTTTACGGTTATGACTTCTGTATCGTTATTCAGGAGCAGAATATAATCGCCTGTGGAATAGCTGACTCCCAGGTTGTTGACAGCTGAGTAGTTAAAAGAGCCTCTATAGGTAACTACCGTTATTTTATTATCCTCACTGTGCATGGCTCCGCTGTCTACCGCTGACCCAGATGCATTGTCAGCCCCAGTGCTGCCATGATCTGAGGTACCGTCTGCATTTTTTGGCATATCTGCTTTTACGGCCCTGGACATAAAGTCATTCAATGCCTCTCCATAGTCATACCCTAACAGCTCACTGTAATATCCCTTGATCTCATCCGTAGTGCTGTTATTTTCCACAATGATGATCTCATAATTATCATAGGTGGACTTCTCCCTGATAGAAGTGACACATCGCTGCAGATCCTCCAGGTGATCCTTATTTGCGATCACAATGGAGATCTTGGGTGTTCCAATAATCTGATACCGGATGCGGAAAATGGTCTCAAAGGCTCTGGTGCTCTCAATCTTGAAATGTTCATAGCCATGCTTTCTCAAATGCTCCGCCACCGCTCCCTTTGCCGCTTCGATGGCATAGGGCTTTGCGTCAATGCCGGAGGCCACGCTGCCGGAATGGCTGCGCCAATAATACATAAGCCTGGGCACATGAACAATTTTCTTTGCATTGTCCGTCAGCCGCAGGATCATATCATGATCCTGGCTGCCGTCAAATTTTGGCCGGAACAGTTCGCTGCCATCCAGCAGTTCCCTTGCAAAAACGCTAAAATGGCAGATGTAGTTGTTTGCCCTTAAATTGTCTGGCGCAAAGTCCGGCTTAAAATGCATGGTCAACATCTTGTTGATGTCGCCGCCTTTAAAGGTGGTTTCGTCGCAGTAGAGATAATCCGCCCCCTGCTCGTTGATAGCCTTCACATACTCATATAGCACGCTGGGGTGAAGGATGTCGTCCTGATCCAGCAGCCCAATGTATTCGCCGGTGGCCATCTGCAGGCAGGCGTTTGTGTTGCCCGCAATACCGCTATTTTTCTCCAGATGCTTATAAACAATCCTGCCGCCCGCTTTTTCCGCATATTCCCGGCAGATATCACCAATATAACTGTGGGCTTCGTCCGAGCCGTCCGCCAGACACAGCTCCCAGTTCTCATAGGTCTGGTTCATAACGGAATCCAGCATTTCAATCTGAAATTCCCGCTTGTTATTCCAAAGGGGCACCAGGATGCTGATCTTCACCATCCTGGGAAACTGTGCCGCGCGTTCCACAGCAGCCTGCTCCGGCGTTGGAAAGCTCTCGGTTCCAAACTGCCTCATGGCTGCCCGCTCTCTTTTCTTATAGCCCAGCTTGTGTATCACACCCCGGAGCCCGCCGCAGTTAGCCAGCCTGTCCTTCTGGCGTATCAGCCAGTGCACGCAGCTTCTGAAAGGCTTGCTCGCCTTCCAGAGAGGATTTTTCCTGATCCTGTCCAGCTTCCACAAAAGCTCCTCGTTCTTTGCCTCAAGATCTGCAACCCTGCCTGCCAGCTCTGCGCATTTCAGATGCTCCTGTTCGTAGGCCTCCCTATAATCCAATGTTTCTTCATCGTGCATAGAATTCATCCCGTCTATTCCTCTTGTCTGCTCCATTCCCTTTTCATTCCATCACAAGATATCGATTGCTCCAGTTCACCAGTCTCAGGCCCGTCACCCTGTTTCGGGCTGCCAGTCCCAGCTGATACCTTCCCGTGGGCAGCACGGTCTCCTTCAGTTCTACTGCAAAGCCGCTCAGAGCAACATTCACCTGATCAGGCATATTTTCCTCAAGGTCTGGACGGTGCTGCTCAGCAAGCTTTATGACATATATATTGTCATTTTCCGATTTTTCAACTTCACTGCCTGTCACCATCTCTGTCTGACTCAAAAAGCGGAAAAGCAGCCGCATTTCATAACAAGCGTTATTATCCCCCAGCACAACGCCATACCCCTGAAGCCTTCCAATCCGACATTCCTCTATCCGCACCAGAAGACAGGGATCCTGCCTGCTGCCTGCAGAATCAAATTTTCCCAGCGGACCCTTCACCTGCTGAAACCGATTACAGGCTGTGACGTAGGCTGGGCGAATGCGGGTGTCAAGCCCTTCCCGATTGAGATGGACTGAATAAAAGGGATCCACTCCTGCCAGCTGCGGATGCCTGCCATAGAGCCTGTCCCGCTCTCCAAAAAGCCTTTCCAGCTTCTCAGTCGATTCATCATCCCCCCGGCTCAGGGATTCATAATGATATGCGTACATATCATTTATGCATACGTTCCAGTACCCCAGCTCATGAAGCCGAAAACACAGATCCACATCGTTAAAAGCAACCTGCAGCTCCTCCGCAAAGCTCCCTGCTTCCAAAAACTTATCCCTCGCCACCATCAGACAGGCCGCCGTCACCGCCAGCACATTTCTATATCCTCTGTTAGCGCCATAATAATAACGCATGTTATCATCCAAGAACTGCAGCTTATGCACAGGCCCCATGGGAAGATTGGTAATTCCCGCATGTTGAATACGGGTGGACTTCGGATAGAGAAGCTTCATTCCCACTGCTCCCGTAAAAGGCCGTCCTGCCAGCGCCGCCATTGTTTCTATACAGCCGGGCAGGCAAAGCTCCACATCGTCGTTTAAAAACAGAAGGAACTCACCCCGGGCCTGTTCCGCTCCAAGGTTGCACATTTGGGAAAAATTAAATTCCATGGGCTGATACAGATAGCGGATGCGAAAATTCGGTGCATCCAGCTCCCGCACCATGCGTTCCACCTTTTCCCTGTTGTGCTGGCTGCTGCCGTTGTCCACGAGAAGCACCTCCAGCGGCAGACTGCCCACGGACTGATAATCTTTGCTGCTGTTCTCATATCCGATGCCGCCAGCCAGCCGGCAGCCTCGAAGGCATTTCTCCAATACTTCCGGCTGGTCCTTGGAAGGAATCACCACGGACACCACGGGCTCTCCTGTCTCCGCTCCAGCGCTCTTCTGTGTGGCCGGGTCCAGCCTGCACTTCCGAAACTTCTGAACATTACCTGTGTCAAGCTTTAAGGGTGTGTCATCAAAAAACAAAAGCTGTTCCTTTGGGTCTTCGGCATGGAACAGAATCCGCGGAACATGCCCCACCACAGCGCTTCCTTTTTCGTATGCACCCGCAAACGCCAGACAGTTGTGCAGCCACTCCCTATATGCGGCGAGATCCTTCACCTCATAATCCACGCCTTCTCTATTCCCCTTATAAAACACTTCCAAATACTTTTGCCCGGAGCCTCCCGGCAGCTGTCCATGCTCCGCCTGTACCTTGTCAAACAGTTCCTTTCGCAGAGCAGTCACGCTTCCAAAATAAAGACAGCTGTCCAGCAGATCCGGTGACCAGTCCGGCTTAAACCAGGGAAATCCGCGTTCCTTCTGCACATCCATAATCCGGCTGCTTTCCGGCCACACATCCTCATCACCGTACAGCAATTGAACCTTCGGATATTTTAAAAAATAACACCCGATATTACGCAAGGCATTCTTACTGAGTGAACCCTCTGACGCACAGATCACTACAAAATCCTCTTCTGCCTGGCTGTTTTCCGTTGAATTTTCCGGCTGTGTCCACTGCTGTCCGACACACTCCTCCCTGAAACCGGCATCCTTTTTCGTCCAATCTGCCTCCTGTTTGGCCACCCAATCCGGATAAGTCACCTGCCTTTGCTGCAGGCGCCTGAGGTAGGCTTTATTCTCTTTTTTGATCAACGCCTGCTTCACCAGATTCTTTATGCTCACATTATTTTCCATGTTTCCCAGCTCCCGCCATATCCCGGGCCATCTCCTCAGACAGACGTATGATCTCCATCCTCATATACAGTTTATTTTCCGGCTTGACCGTCAGCTCGGACAGCGAAATGGTAAGATTGGGATCCTCTGTGGGGAATACAATACTGGGACAGTAAGCCTTCCCCCGGCGCTCCGCGGGCTTTACAAGCTTCCCGTTACAGGTAAGCACCCTCCGCTTCTTAAGCGGCACCCGCTCCTCATTGAAGGTGAGCTCCTGTATTTTCACTGCACAGCAGCCGAAGGCCGGATCTATACGCAGCTTCTGCACATCCCCGCTGACTTCCAGCGCCAGCTCAATCCGATTTTCCCCTTGATAGGCCTCCTGTACAAAGTAGGATTTTTCCTCGCAAAATCCCTCACCCCGGTCCTCGTAGACCTGAACCCGATTGATAAGTTCAGAATCTTGATACCTGTCGATCCACTTCTGGGGCGTCATCACCCGATAGCCGATCAAGTCCCTCAGCTCGGCCATGGCAAGCCGCTTTCCAGTGACAAACTTTTGAAATTCCCGCTCCTGCTCCCGGAAGTCCTCGGCCTCCGCCTCGTTGATTCCCAGCTCCTCCAGGATCCAGCTCAGATCCATCTTGTTTCGTCTCTCGTCCTCAAGAAGATAACAATACACCGCCCGAAAGGCCAGCTCCTTTGTATCGATCGGCTTCCCAAAGGTCCACTCATAATCGATCAGTGTCCACCTGTCCCCATCCACCAGAATGTTTGAGAACACCAGGTCAAAATCTGCCACTGCCGCCTCACTGTTATGACCCACCCGTTCCACATACTCCCGAAAAAGACGTTGAAAACTCTCCTTGTCATCTCTCTCCAGACAGTCGTCCAGAAGTTCCGCAAGCGTTCTTCCCCTCACAAACTCAAATTCCGCACAGACCGATTCTCCCAGCTCTTTCAGCTTACAGCGGTTGACCTTTATCCTGCCGCCTGTGTATCGTTTTGTCAGTCTTTCATAGGCCACCGCCATTCCCCGGACATGCTCCGCTGCCGCCTGCCCCAAGGGCTCCTTCCTGACGCAAAGACCACTGACTCCTTTGCGGCATATGGACGTCCTGATCCTGTACTCCGGCGCCCTGTCATTGGAATACTTCACATAATCCACATCCAGTCTATCGCCCAACACCGCCAGATAAGAATTGGAGAACACAGGAAAAAGACCGTCCTCCAACACTCCGTCGAAGGCATTTTTCTCGTCGAAGAGCAGCATCCTGTCCCTGTCAAAATTCCGCAGATTATTGGCCAGCTCTCCTTTGCCTGGCAGACGGCGGTCACTGTAAAGAGTGGTCATAAACTTATAATCCGGATAGGGATAATAAAATTGGAATTTAGCGCTGCCGCATGCAGCAAATATCTTCTCCAGACCCTGCCTGCTGAAGGTCCGCACACTCCCACCCTCCGTATAGTTTTCAATACCGGAGAAATAAGTTCCCAGATGATCCTCCTTGCAGCCCGCAAAATATTTCATGCCATACTTGTTCTCAATGGCGATCACGATCCTTCCGCCCTCCGCCAGATGGGAGTGCAAAAGCGTCAGGAAATCCTCAAAGGGCTTCTCCCCGCCGATATAGCTGATGCCATACTCAAAGACTCCAATCAGGCAGATATAGCTGTAATCCCGGGGAAGCTCCGGTTCCACATCCTGGAAATTCCCCACATGAATCGTCACATTTTCGCATTCGCTATGACGGTGGGCGTTGATCAGGCTGCGCTTTTTTGACAGATCCACACAGGTGACGCTTCCCGCCTTCCTGGCCAAGGCACCGGTAATGGCACCGCAGCCGCTCCCCACCTCCAGCACCTTGTCCTCCGGCCCCATTGGAAGCCAGTCCACGATATTTTCCCGCAGGGGTGAAAGATGATAGAGAATGGGCCAGCTCTTCTTCTCCTCAATAATACCGGCGTACTCCACCGCTGACCGGGATCTTACAATCTCTAAAATCTCATCCTCCACCGCGCCGTCGCAGTAAAGATCCTCACCCGGATATTTGCTGTAATCCAGTTTTACTTTCCCGATTTCTTCTGTCATAAGCTGTCAAACCTCTCCGTCGCGTCCACCACGCTGACCAGGGAATCCATATCATAGTAGCCAACGGTGTCCTTGTCAGAAACCACCGTGATATTCATAGCGTCATAAAGCCTGTGGTACACCTCAAAGGTGTCTCCGTTATATCCCGTTACCCCCATGGAAAGCAGGTATTCACCGCCTTGCAGGCTCATCTTCTGGGTGAAGGTAACATCCTTTACCTGCCCAGGCTCCACGCTCTCCAAAAAAGCCTTCTCTATCATGGAATTGGTTCCCGTAATTTCTGTACCGCGCACATTCTTAAAGGAAAAGGCAAAAATCGGTGCCGGAATATACTGATGGAACCTCACCCGCATGTGTAACGTAAATTCACTTCCCTTGATCACTGCCGTAGTGCGCACACCCCTGTCATCCGTCAGATAAAACTCTGCAATTTCCGCCTGCTTTGTTCCATATTCCAACAGATCAGGATTAATCACCGGATCGTCAGTTCTCTCCCCGGCAGCTCCCATAGCCCGTCCTGCCGCCTGACGCAGCTCTTTATCATGCAGAAGATTACCTTCCTCCGACTGCTCCGGCATCTCATACTGACCAACCAGCACACGCTTGTAGGCATCTATCATGGCCTTAGGCGTTCCCTCGCCCAGCAGTGTGCCCTTGTTCAACAAATATACTCTGTCGCAATATTTACTGATGCTGCTCAGATCATGGCTGACAAAAACGATGGTCTTTCCCAGCTTTTTGAACTCTTCAAACTTATGGTAGCATTTTGCCTGAAAGAACACATCACCTACGGACAGCGCCTCATCCACGATCAAAATCTCCGGCTCAATATTGATGGCCACTGCGAATGCCAGACGCACAAACATGCCGCTGGAATAAGTCTTGACCGGCTGGTGCACATAGGCGCCGATATCAGCAAACTCCAGGATCTCCGGCAGCTTTGCGTCAATCTCCTTCTCTGAAAAACCCATCATAGTGCCATTCAAATATACATTCTCAATTCCGTTATATTCCTGATTAAATCCGGCTCCCAATTCCAGCAGTGCAGAAATACGCCCATCCACCCGGACCTCTCCTGAGGTTGGGTGCAACACACCGGTGATGATCTTTAAGATGGTGGACTTGCCGGATCCGTTGGTACCGATGATACCCACAGTCTCGCCACGATTGATGCACAGACTGACCCCGTTCAGGGCATAGTGAAGCTTATGCACCTGCTTCCTGCCCAGGCCCAGCGCCTCCTTCAAGCGGTCCTTCGGCTTGTCGTACAGCTTGTATATTTTTACAACATCCTTTACTTCAATGGCAGGAACATCAATTTCCCGTACTCTTATCTGCTTTGCTTCCATTCCTTTCCCTGCCTTTCCTCACAGCACATCCGCAAAATGCACTTTCAACCGCTTGAATACAGCCCCGCCAATGCCGAACAGCAATACTGTGATGATCCAAAAATACATGGTGGAGAAAAAGTCCTGAAAAAACCATTGCCGTCCATAGACAGCGGTACGGTAGCCGTTCACAATGTAAACCAGCGGATTCAGCTTCAAAACGAATACCCATCTGGCGCTTAAGGTGTTAATATCCCAGAGAATGGGCGTCGCCCACATGCCAATCTGCAGTGCAATGCTGATGATCTGGGACAGATCCCGGAAAAAGACCACAATAGAACAGGTGGTGTAGCACAGCGCAAGTACAAAGATAAAGAGACACGCACTGTAATAGAATATCTGCAGTGTATACACTGTGGGATAGTAACCATAGACCGCAGCCACGATCAGCAAAATACCTACGAAAAAAAAGTGGATAAAAGTCGCGGCAATAATCTTTATGATCGGCAGCACACTGATCTTAAATACCACCTTCTTCACGAGATAGTTATACTCCAGCATGGCATTTGTACCGTTGTTCAGGGCCTCGCTAAAGAAAAACCATGGCACCAGACCGGCTGTGAGGAACAGAACAAAGGGAATGTCCGAATCGCCTCTCCCTCCGGCTTCCATGATCACGTCAAAGACCACATAGTACATCCCCACCGTCACCACGGGCTGGGCCATGGCCCATACAGCTCCCATATAAGAGCCTGCGTATCGCTTCTTAAAGTCGTTTTTGGCCAGTTTCCAGATCAAATGCCTGCTTTGATACAGTTCCACAGGCAGCGTGGTAAATTTCTCGTACCATTTTGCAAAAATAATACAGGAGATCAGGATCACTGTGCAGGAGATAATCTTTTTTAGCAACTCCTCCTGGGGGTTGGCTGCAGGTCCATTATTTTGATGCACTATAATGATCGCTGCCATCAAGAGGCCAACCAGACAAAATATGGAAATCCCACCTCTTTTGCTTATTCTCATCTGCTCGTTACCTTTCCAGCTCATTCAGACCGCCCCACTTGGTGTCACGGTCGGAAAAGATCAGTTCCATCCCATCGGGAATCGGCCATTGAATTCCGATGGCAGGGTCGTTATAGATAATACCGCCTTCGTCCCCGGGATGATAGAAGTCCGTACATTTGTAACAGAACTCCGCGTAATCTGACAGCACCAGAAAGCCGTGTGCAAAATTTTTTGGCACATAGAACTGCTTCTTGTTCTCTTCTGACAGCAGCACGCCGTGCCACTTTCCATAGGTGGATGAACCGGGACGGATGTCTACCGCCACGTCGAAAACCTCACCTTTTATCACCCGAACCAGCTTTGCCTGGGGATGTTGGATCTGAAAATGGAGGCCGCGCAGGACACCTCGTCGGGAAGCGGACTGGTTGTCCTGGACAAAAATGTCGGGGATGCCTGCCTCCCTGTATGCTTCGTAGTGATAGGACTCGAAGAAATAGCCGCGAGGGTCGCTGAGTACAGTGGGAGTGATGATCTTCAATCCCTCTATTTCACAGGTTTCTACAGTTATTTTGCCCATTTTTCTTAACTCCTTCCATAATGCCTATCGGCCGTAATATATATTCATGTCAACATTGCCGGAGATGCCGTCGATTGTACCCTTGGAGGTGTGCTGCCACATTTGGTAGTCTCCCTGGTACAGGGGCGTGCTGCGGTACTCTGCAAGCCAGATAAAATATCGGTCAAGCCTGTCCACATGCAGGTCATTGTTGTACCAGTTGCGGCTGGCATAGACGCCCGCGGTGTAACCGGCGTTTTCGATGGTGCGGCAGAAGGCTTCACAGACCAAGGTTCTTGTTTCAGGGTCCAGACCGTCCGCCCTTCCGGCTCCTCCCGCACCCTCTGTATCGATGAAAACAGGATATTCCAGGTGATATTCCCGCACCAGCTGAATCACTGCGGATGCCTCCTCCACAGCCTCCACCTCGTTTACTGCCTGAGTAAAGAAATATACGCCCACAGGAATACCGCTGGCTGCCGCGCCCTTCATGTTTTCCGCAAAATGTGGGTCCTCCACCAGACTGCCCGTGACTGATCCCCGGTATCCGGCACGGATAATGGCAAACTCTACACCTGCATTCCGCACTCTGCCCCAGTCGATATCACCGTTCCATTTTGAGACATCAATGCCGACCCTGGAAACACCGGTAACGCTTTGCAGGTTCTTTACTTCTGTCTGGTCAGCGTCCTCCAAAGCTTCTGCCTCAGCTGTATCCTCCGCCTCCGCGTCGATGTCAGCTTCTGTTTTGATCAACAGAGAAATGTCCTCAATGACCACATATGCCACCTTGTCCTTGACTTGCACTCTGGTGGGGTTGTTGGGAACCTTATAACCTTCTATGGGTTTCAGCTCCACATAATAATCTCCAGCCGCAAGATTACCGATATAGATAACACCATCCTTATCCAGATCCTTGTACTCTCCCATTCCTTCCAGTTCTACAAAAAAACTCTGATTCCGGACAAGATCACCGCTGAAATCCACAATCTGGATCCGCAGATCTCTCTCCACCGATGTCACTACAAGAGACAGCCGGTGGACGGCATCCTGTGCGGCCTCCAGAATAGGGTTGACCTCCGGGTCAAAAAAGGTATAGTCTTTTAAAAAGGCTGACAGGTCATTTCCGATCTGTCCTGCCCCTGGCTGGCTGTTCTGGGTATCTCCCTCATCGCCGCCCTCCGTCCCAGGAACGGGGGTAGCTCCGGCTGCCGGATTCCGTCTGCCATGGGAGAGCGAGTTTGTGTAAATCACCACCGCAGTCACCAGCAGAATCGCAGCCAACGATACCAGGATAGCCGTTTTTCGCAATTTAGAGTCCATTTGCTACCTCAACTAAGTATTTCCCGTAATTGGTCTTCATCAGCGGCTCGGCCAGCTGAAGCAGCTGATCCTTATCGATAAAGCCCCGCTTAAAGGCAATTTCCTCGATACACGAGATGTAAAGTCCCTGACGTTTCTGGAAAGCCGCCACAAAATCCGCAGCATCCAACAGCGCGTCATGGCTTCCCGTATCCAGCCAGGCAAACCCTCGTCCCAGTGTCTCCACATGAAGCGTGCCCCGTTCCAGATACGTATTGTTCACCGTAGTGATCTCAATCTCCCCTCTGGCGGAGGGCTTTACGTTCTTTGCGATCTCCACCACGTCATTGTCATAGAAATACAAACCCGGAACAGCATAATTGCTCTTGGGATGTTCGGGCTTTTCCTCGATGGAAAGCGCCTTGCCGTTCTCATCAAATTCCACCACTCCATATTCTCTGGGATCCCGCACATAATAGCCAAAGATGGTCGCACCTTTCTCGCGGGCAGCCACCTCACGCAGCACTTTGGAAAAACTCTGACCGTAGAAAATATTATCCCCCAAAACCAGCGCCACCCTATCGCTTCCGATAAATTTTTCACCGACGATAAAGGCATCCGCCAGCCCCCTTGGATACTCCTGCACCGCATAGGAAAACTCCATGCCCAGCTGAAGCCCGTCTCCCAGCAGTTCCTCGAACACGGGCAGATCTCTGGGCGTGGATATGATCAGCACCTCACGAATCCCCGCCAACATTAATGTGGACAGGGGATAGTAGATCATGGGCTTATCGTATACCGGCATGATCTGTTTTGATATGGCCTTTGTCAGCGGATACAGTCTGGTACCGGACCCTCCTGCCAGAACAATTCCCTTCATTCTCTCGACTCCTCCTAATGCACAGTATACATTTCTTCATAATACTTCTGATAATCGCCGCTGGTCACGTTCTTCATCCATTCCTCATTCTCGAAGAACCATTGGATGGTCTTGCGGATCCCTTCCTTGAACATGGTCTCCGGTTCCCAGCCGATCTCGGCTCTGATCTTGTCAGGAGCGATAGCGTAACGCCTGTCGTGACCCTTGCGGTCCTCCACATATGTGATCAGGCCGGTATTCACATAAGCCTTTCTGGGATCACCCTCCGGCAGCATCTCCTGCAGGGTTTCCAGAATAATATGAATGATCTCTATATTCTGCTTCTCGTTGTGGCCGCCGATGTTATAGGTCTCGAACAGCCTGCCCTGCTCCTGCACCATGTCGATGGCCTTTGCGTGATCCTCCACATAGAGCCAGTCGCGGACATTTTTTCCATCGCCGTACACGGGAAGCTTTTTGCCCTGCAGCGCGTTGTTGATGATCAGCGGAATCAGCTTCTCCGGGAACTGGTACGGGCCGTAGTTGTTGGAACAGTTTGTGATATTGGCAGGAAAATGATAGGTATCCATATAAGATTTCACCAGCATGTCCGAGGATGCCTTGCTGGCGGAATAGGGGCTATGAGGGTCATAGGGCGTTGTCTCATAGAAGAAAGCGCTGTCATCCTCCGGCAGGGAACCGTACACCTCGTCGGTGGACACATGGAGGAATTTCTTGCCCTCCTTGAAGCTTCCGTCGGGCAGCTCCCAGGCTGCCTTGGCACAGTTGAGCATCACCGCTGTGCCCAGCACGTTGGTCTGCACAAACACCTCGGGGGTCCGAATGCTCCTGTCCACATGGCTCTCCGCCGCAAAGTGCACTACTCTGTCGATGTCGTTCTTCTCAAAGATCTTTGAGATAGCTTCCTTGTCACAGATATCTGCTTTGATGAAGGTGTAATTGTCTCTATGCTCTATGTCCTTTAAGTTTGCCAGGTTTCCGGCGTAGGTAAGGACATCCACGTTGATGATACGGATCGTATCGCCGTATTTTTTGAACATGTAGTGGATGTAGTTGGAGCCGATGAAACCGGCGCCTCCTGTTACTAAGTAGGTTCGCATGTTTTGTCTCCTTTGATTTTATATTGTATATTTTACCATATTCCCTTTCTTTTTCCAATTGTAACTTGCAGTTATTGAAATTCTTGGAGGATTTTCCTTAATTTTTCATTAATTTGGGCACATTAAACGGCGGGGAACTCGTGCGAATACGATTTCCCGCCGTTTCACCTCAATCAAATACCCCGCAACAGAGCTGCGGGGTATTTTAGTCTCGCGGCATTCGCCAAATATCCGCGCTGGCACGGCTACTTGGCTCATTGCTCGCGGAAATAAACGAAACCTAGTATCCTAAATAGCTTAAATTCATGTCTACATTGCCGCTGATCCCGCCCACGGTGCCGGTGGAGCGGTACTGCCAGAGGTCATATCTTCCGGTATAGGTTGGCGTTGCAGCATACTGTGCCAACCAGATTTTGTATGCACTCAGTGCGCTGGGATCGATTTTGTTCTCCAGCCAGTTTTTGTTTGCATAGATGCCGGAAGTGTAACCGGCGTTCTTGATGGTCTGACAGAAAGCCTTGCACACAGCGGTCCTGGTTGCCTTGCTGATAGCGTCCGCTCGGCCGCCGCTGGCCTCCACATCAAGGAAGATCGGATAGGAGATAGTATAGTTTTTCACCAGCTCCAGCACCATGGACGCTTCCTCCACAGCCTCTCTCTCATCCATTGCCTGGCTGAAGAAATATATGCCCACCTTCAGCCCCACTGCCGTTGCTCCCTTAATATTTGTGACGAACATGGGATCTTCAACGAGACTACCTGAAGTATACCCCCTGTAACCGCAGCGGATGATCACATAATTGACACCTGATTTCTTTACTGCATTCCAGTCAATCTTCCCATTATGTTTCGATACATCGATACCGAGCGCTCCGGTGCCCTGCACAAGGGAGCCATCGCTGGCAAACTGGTATCTTGCACCCTGTATGACCTGTTCACCGGTAACTTTCTCTCCCTGCGCCGTAAAGTAATACACCTTGCCTTTGATGGTCTGCCAGCCGGTATAACGCTCATCGGTCCGAGTATAGAACTTGTTGGTTTCAACGTAATAGTCAGCGTATTTTGCCTCTCTGTATTCTCCGTTGTCCAGAACATAAAGCTGATTACCGCTTTTATCTTTCAGTTCAGAAACTTTATCAGTCTTGGGATTCTCCTTCACGGTGACAACGCAGGTAACACTGGTAGTCTCCACATTATTCTCCACAAGACTCACTATGATGTTCACCACGCCAGCCTTCTTGCCGTTTACCGTCACTGTCGCCTGATCCACTGTGACTGTGGCGATGGACTCATCCTTGGACACTGCCTTGATCGTAGGCGCCGCGACATCAGGTACCGTTGCCTTGATGATCAGTGGCTCATCAATATAAGCCGTGGCGGTGGTCTGGTCCAGGGTCATGGTTTTCGGCTCTGTTACATTTACCTTCAAAGTAACTCGAGCTGCTGTACTATCATTGATCCCCTTTTCTGTGTAATATACCGTAACGTCAAAATTTGCTTCTCCGGCTTTATTTCCTCCTGTAACCGTGATGGTTGCTGAAGCGTTGCTAAATTGTGTAATACTTGCTGATGCAATGGAATTCGTGTCTCCGGAAGCGATAGAGTATGACAGCTCCTTCCCTTCAGTAAATTCCTTCGGATACACCTCAACTTTACCCGTTCCTCCTTGTACAACTTCAAGCTTGGACACATCCAGCTCAACTTTTATCGGTTTGAATGTGCTCCCTGCGTCACCACCCGATGTAGTCCCACCACCTGATGTAGTCCCGCTACCTGATGTAGTCCCGCCACCCGATGCAGCGTCACCACCAGATACAGTTTGTGTCGCCCTCATGAAGCTCTTGCCAAGTGCCAGTTTCATAGGATCCGGTATTGAGTTCCTGTCCACTTCGTTGTAGGTGGCCTTGATCACCGTGCTTTCCACCCAAGCCACCGTATCCTTTAAAACAGATTCCACCGCTGTTTCGTTCTGATTTGTATCCTCCTTGCTGGCGTCAACTTCATCCTCGGACTTAATCTCGTTGGCAACCTCAACCTTCTCGTAGGCAATATCCTTTTTCACTTCCACAGTGCAAGCTTCCGTAGAAATAATATAGTTTGCATATCTCTCATCAGCCAAGGTCTCCATTGCCACCTTGTACTTTCCGGATGTAATGTCTTTTTTATAGATAATGCCGTCCATATCATCGTCAGACCAGATGAAATTCTTGCCATCAGGATCTGTGACCGTTACCGAAAAAGGTACGTTTGCCACCAGTTTATTTGTTTTTTCATTAACAAACTTAATTTTCAGGTCCTTCTGGATGGAAACGAACTCCATCACTACCCGCACTTCCCGCCGATATTCTTCCTCCTGATAGCCATCGTCATGATCCTTCTGACTGTCACCCACAATATCAGCTGCAGCCTGCTTTGCCCTCTGGGCATCCGCAACAGCCAGCAGCCCTGCCTCACCAATCATATCAATCTGATTAAGCTGACTACCCACAGTGGCAAATGATGACACCTGGTCTCTCCTGGTGGAGAAACCGATATATGCTACCCCTGTGATCACCGCCAAAACAAGTACCGTCACGCCGGTGCCCAGAATCAATCGGTCCATGATTCCTGTATGAGTAAGCTTTCTCATGACCTGTGGCATAAAGCCTGCCTTTTTCCCGGCGTAATACTCTTCCTCGTCTGTCTCGTATGATTCGTCAGCTTCATAGGATTCATCAGCTTCATACAATCCATCAGCTTCGTAAGGTTCATCAGCTTCATACAATCCGTCAGCTTCGTAGGGTTCATCAGCTTCAAAAGCTTCGGCAGTTTCACGGGACTCGACGGCCTCATATGTCTCGACAGTCTCCCTATAATATGGTTCGTCATTCTCATAGGCCTCCCCGTACTCACCCTCCTGCTCTGTTTCTGCGTAATATTCGGCATCATACTCTTCCGCCTCTGCGAAAGCTCCTTCCTCATAATACGCCTCGTCTTCCGAAGCACCGTTCACATCGTCCCAAACATACTCGTTCTCATCGTAGTTTTCCCATTCCTGTTCGGGCCTCTTCGTACGGTTAAACAGCCTTTTCATAACTATCTCCATTCCTTTCGGGCAGCAGCCTGATATTCTCACCAAAAACTTCTGAGTTAACATTTTTGTAACATTATAACATTCTATGTGCTTTACTTCAAGTATCCTCCCCATTTCTTCATAATTTCTTAAAACTTTTTAATTCTCCTTAATAAAGTGGACTTTTCCGTGCGATAATAGTAAAATGAATTAACTGGCATCATTATTCGTAGAAAAAACATATTTTGATGCACCGGAATGAGAGGAATCATGAAAAAAGTCAAGGAAGATCAACAAAGCACAGAACAGAGCAGACCGCATAAAATCCCGGATATTGACATCATCGACCTTGAGTCAGCAAACGATCGGAATCCGGACGATACCGTAGATGCAAGCCGTGACGAAGAGGAATCCATAGAACAGGAACCTGCAAAACAAGGCTTTGCTTTCAATATGCACACAGCAATGCACCTGACATTGCTTATAGTAGTAGTGGTGGTGATCTGCGGCATCGCTATCCGAATTATCAACTGGGGAAATTTCATTTCTCAGGAGGACATTTTCAAAGACGGTGAGGGAACCTACGAGGACACCTTGGACCAGTTTTTCCCTGTGCTGGACGAAACAGGTCATATAATCTCCAACGATGACGACGAACTGAACATTCTGGTCATAGGGAACTCTCCTTTCTCTGATGACAGAGATTCCAAAGACGGTCTGGCCAATATGATCGCAGAGCGCACCGGCGCCAATGTGATCAACTGCTCTGTCTCCGGCAGTTATATGGCTGCACAAAATCCCTATCTAAACGCCGAAATTGCGCCAATGGATGTTTACACACCCTACTGGCTCTGCTCCCTGGCATTTTCAGATGTCCATGCTCCCCAATTTTTAACCTCTGCGGAAGTGCTTGGAGAAAATACCCCTCCAGACGCAGCGTATGTTTATGAAACCCTCTCCAATCTGGATATGAACACAGTGGATGTAGTTGTTTTTATGTATGACGCCACTGACTACCTGATGGGGCATGAGATGTACAACGACCTGAATTCAACCGACCTCCAGCAGTTTACCGGCAGCATGGAAGCCAGTATTGAGTTGATCCAGTTACTAGCCCCCCAAATTCGCATTATCGTCATGTCGCCAACCTACGCTTTCGGCATAGATGAGAACGGAGAATATATCAGCAGTGACATCAAGACCTACGGACAGCATTTCCTGTCAACCTATGTGATCAAGCAAGCTGAATCCTGCTTTAACCGGAGCGTTACTTTTGTGGACAATCTGTACGGCACGATAAATGAGGATAATGCCAGCGAGTACCTGACCGACAACATTCATCTGAACGTAGAAGGCCGCAAGCTGGTGGCTGACCGCTTTATTAAGGCATTGACCTATTTTGACGGCTGACCTGGATATCCGGTATCACCAGGGGAACGGCCGTATCCCGATAGACCTCGTAGCCATCTGTCTCCAGCACCAGTTCCCAGCCGTAAGCTTCCGGCTTTCCTTTCACCTTCTGACCCTGCCGAAGTACTATAAAATGGCACTCTTTCCCACGCGCCATGGAAACCAGAGTCTCCAGGTCAATGGTATCCGATTCCATGGCCAAGTAAAATTCGTCGTACGCTCCCATCAGAACCTCTCGTCCATAGGGCATACATACCAAAGGCGAGTACTGGCGCACATATAACAGCATTTCCTTAGGAAACACGGCCATTACCTCACGTCCGGGCACCACAATGCTGTCACAGATATGCACTACGCTGTCCGGCACGTGATAAATATTCTCAGCCCGGCTGTAAAGGTGACTGCTGTACACCAGCTTACCCGATAAGACCACCAATACAAGAGAAACCGCTGCAAAGTACACTGCCATCCTTCCTTTCAGCCGGTCTGATATCACAACCACAGAATATGCGATTACCACAATAATTGGCAGAAGCCAGCAGATCCGAAAATAAATCTCCTTTCCCACCAGACTGTAAAAAAACTTTTCAAACAGCGGATTAAAAAACAGAAGCAGCACAATAACAGGCATATAAACAAACAGAATCCGCCTGGATTTTCGCTTTTCAACGACAAACAGGAAAAGGACTGCCAGAAGAAACCAAATTACCACCAGTCCGGTACCCATATAATTTTGAAATGTCTGAAATGCACTTCCCATTTTCCCTCGAACCTATCTCAGCATAAAATATAACAGCGCAAAAAATACCGGTACGATACAGCACCCTGCCATGGGCAGGAGAATTCTCATCCTTCGATAGCAGACGGTCATGCACAGTCCTACTGTACCCAGTAGTATACAGACCAGCAGCGCACCTTGTGTGGTGCACAGGCATCCGGCCACCATAGTAAAGCCAATCATAAGCCACATGCCAATGCTGTTTTTTTCCTTAATCTGCAGCTTCTCCATGATCGCCAGCAAAAGATACAGCAAAAAGGGAATCACAATGTTAGCCATCACTGACTTCCCCTGGCCCGTCCTGACCAAAAGAAAATTTTCTGCGGAATAGGTAGAATATCCCCCAAACAGTACCAGGAACTGAAGCACCAGCAGAAACAGGGGAAGCTTTCTTCTGCCGTCCGGAAACAGCAGCCTTCCCAGCAGAAAAAAAATCCCATAAGTCATTACGATCAAAACAAGCGGCAGAGCTATCTGAGCCACTGTCACCGCCCGCATCCCGGAAATTTTGGAAAGATACGCCACCCAAACAGGCATGGGCGCCAATCCATGACGGGCATCCAGGCCTGTAGTTGCTCCTGTATAGGGCAGCGTCTGAAACATGTTATCTGCACTCGCTGTAATGGTGGACACCGCCACATAATATGCGTCATCGCCCTCTTCGTAGGACAGGAAGCATGCCAGAACCAGTTGCAACAGCACCAGACCTGCAACACATCCCCAGAGCAGGATAGCAATGTTGTCCTTTTTGTGATTAGCATAGCGGGTCCGCTTCGAGATTGAGCCCACTGTCCGGCGGCGAATGCCTACAACCGCAGAAACAATCACCATCACTGCCATATATCCTGAAAAGAGTACCACCACATCCCGAAATCTCCGCTGTGCCAAGATCATTGGCACACAGATGGCCTGAAAACCTGCCCACAAAATGATCTGTCCGCTCACCCACCGAAAAATAAGTGCTGTGCCATCCTGGTTTTCCCCTCTGTCTACACCCGCCGTAATGCCCCCCACGATTGTTGGAACCATCAACAAAAGCACTGCAAGAATCAATATCTGCACTATCAAACGTCTATACGCCCTTTCTCATCAAGATCATATATATTGTTCCTTTCCCATACAGAAAAGAGCCGACACCGTCCACATTGTTGACACTGCCAGCGTACACCTATAATCCGCCATACCGGCTCCCCGCATTACATAATAAGTCAGAATTCCTCCCACCGGCACGAGGTACGCTGCTAACAGGAGCACACCGCCCTTTTTTATCAGTTTTCTGCCCGCGGCTTTCAGGGCAGTCAGGAGCAGCACCGTGCCTCCCAGAGCCGCCGCAAACCACCAGCAGCTGTAATCCACATAATGCTTTGTCAGCACGGGATGCTCCATTGCCATGATCTCATAATTTCTTCCGGAATAGGAGTCATAGCCCGTTCCCTTTAACTGTTCCTGCAACACAGCCTGAGGCACTGCATAGATCAGCGCATCCCATCCGATCCGATTGACAATCCAAGCCTTGTGCAGACGAAAAGATATCTCTGCCATCTCCCGATAGTATTCCTGAGCCTTTTCCTTACCCACCGCTGCCTCCAGCGTCGGCTGCAGAATTCTCTCCATGTTACTGGACATGTAGCTGGTCTTCCAGCGCACCCCTTCCGGCAACAGTCCCAGAAGCTCCTGTGGCCAGCGGCTGGAATCCTGCACGACTGTGGGCCATGTCATGCGGCTCGCCATGGAAAACCAGAAGGTCCTCTCGTAATCTTCCGCCCTTCTCGTAAGGCTCACTGTTCCTGCCACAATTCCACCAAAAGCTGCAAACAGCAGCACGCTGTATGCCAGCTGCCGCAGGTTCCTGCACAGACGGGGCAGCCGTACCAGCAGAACAAACACCAAGGGAAGAGAACCCAGCCAGCCATATTCCGAAAGCAGCAGCGCCAGGCCAATCCAGCAGCCCCCTGCGCCGGCAATTGCCCGGAGCCCAAGTCCTCCTTCCCCCGCGAGTGCATTTCTACAACAGGTAAACTCCAGTATCAGCAGAGAACTGACAAAGGAATAGGGAAGCAGCGCCAGATGGCACTGCATGGCCATGGGCAGAGACATGAACGCCAAAACAAACCAGACACGCCATAGCCTTCCTGTAGGAAATATGGGCTTTAACAGCATATAAGCCGCAAACCCGGCCAGGCCCAGCTGCAAAAGATATAAAATTTGGGGCACCTTTCCTAACACGCCAAGGAGCAGGGGATAGAGAAACCCCTGCGGCTGCCCGAACTCCTGCACCTCTATGAAATTCGCACACATCCAGGCCAGTCCCAGGACAATCCGAACGCTGAAGCCTGTAAAGAGAATTCCCTTCAGCAGGATGCAGAGCCCTTCGGCCGCTTTTTTCATATTTCCTCTCATTCCGCCTCTCCGGCCCTCGCGGCATTCGTCAAATATCCGTGCAAGCACGGCTACCTGGCTCATTGCCCGCGAGAATAAAATTCCCTGACTTTATCACAGATATAGTCCACCTGCTCCTCCTGCAGGCCATAGTACATGGGCAGGCGGGCCAGACGCTCACTCTCTTTCGTAGTATATCTGTCCTCACCGTGAAACCGGCCAAATTTCTGTCCTGCAGGAGCCGTGTGGAGAGGGATATAGTGGAACACGGACATGATCCCATTCTCTTTCAGAAAGGCAATGAGCTCCGTCCTCTCTTTGACATCCGCAGCTTTTACAAAAAACATATGGGCATTGTGCGCGCAGCCTTCAGGCACCACCGGCAGTTCCAGCTTTCCGGCCTCCTTGAGCGTCCTTAGGCCCTCATAGTACCTGTCCCACAACTTAAGACGCGCCTGGTTGATCTCATCAGCGATCTCCAGCTGCGCGTAGAGATAGGCCGCGTTCATGTCGCTGGGCAGATAGGAGGAACCATAGTTCACCCATGTGTACTTATCGATCTGTCCCCGGTAAAATTTGCTGCGGTTCGTCCCTTTTTCCCGAATGATTTCAGCATTTTCCACATTCTTCTGATCCCTGATCAGCAGAGCGCCGCCCTCACCCATGCTGTAGTTTTTTGTCTCATGGAAACTGAAACACCCGAAATCGCCGATAGTGCCCAACGCTTTCCCTTTATAGGAGGACATGATCCCCTGAGCCGCATCCTCGATCACAACCAGATTATGCCTTGCTGCGATATCCATGATAGTATCCATCTCACATGCAACACCTGCATAATGGACGGGCACGATAGCCCTGGTCTTCTCTGTAATGGCGGCTTCGATCAGCTTTTCGTCCAGATTCATGGTATCCGGCCGGATATCCACAAACACCGGTGTCGCACCGCGAAGCACAAAGGCATCCGCAGTGGAAACAAAGGTATACGCAGGCATGATGACTTCATCCCCCGGTTTGATATCGGATAAAAGCGCGGCCATCTCTGTGGCATGCGTACAGGAGGTGGTCAGCAGGCACTTCGCCGTGCCGGTTTTCTGCTCCAGCCATTCATTACACTTTTTTGTGTAGGGTCCATCCCCACAGATCTTTTGATTTTTGACACATTCCTGAATATATCCCATAGCCTTTTCCGCATAGGGAGGCACATTAAAATTAATCATTTTTCACACTTTCCGCCAGGAACCCAAAACCTCGCCCTGGACATTTTCCGTTACTCTGCTGATGATATATTTGGGTCTGCCCTTCACTTCTTCATAGATCCTGGCAATATAATGGCCGATGATGCCCAGACTCAGCATCAAAAAGCCTCCGATGATCAGTATGAGCAGGATCACCGTAGTGAAGCCCTCCACTGCATCTCCCACCAGAAATTTTACAAGGGTCTGCACTGCCAGCACCAGGCTGAACAGTATGGAAATCGCTCCCATCACCGTCACCAGCTGCAGGGGCAGCGTACTAAAGGATGTAGCGTTGGAAATGGCATATTTCATCAGGCTCCAGAAGGACCACTTGCTCTCACCAAACTGCCGCTCCTGCACCTCATAGTGCACGGTTTCTGTCCGGAAGCCCGTCCAGAAGCTCAGCGCCCGGAAAAAAGTGTTCCGTTCCGGCAGCCCAAGCAGCACATCCACCACCTTGCGGTCCAACAGCTTAAAGTCCGAGGATGCTCTCATATCCATCTTGATGAGCATGCTCATGATCCTGTAAAAGAGACCGGCGGACAGCTTATGTCCAACGCTTTCCTTTCCCCGGCCGCTCTTGATCCCTTCCACCACCTCGGCTCCGTCCTGCCATTTTTTCCACATTTCAGGAATCACCTGCGGCGGATGCTGCAGATCGCAGTCCATAACGAGCACCGCATCCCCGGCAGCCATCTCCAGACCGGCAAATATGCCCGCCTCCTTCCCGAAGTTGCGGCTGAACTCCGCTCCCCGAATCCTGGGATTTTCCTCAGCGGCTTTCTGAATCTGCCCAAACGTTCCATCCCTGGAGCCGTCGCTGATGAACACCAGCTCATACTCTATGCCATTCTCTTCCAGCAGCTCCGCGAGCACTTTAGAAGTATTTGCAATATTCTGTTCTTCATTGTAGGCCGGCAGTACAATTGATAACAGCGCCATTATCCCTCCTGACAGGCATTATCTGCCCACATTCTCCGTCTTGATATACATGATCCCGTCGATGATCCGTATGGAATCCTCCCCCGGGAAGCTGTCCATTGCTGTATACTCCTCCGAGTAATACATCTCGCTCATGGCCTCGGGAGGCAGGATGTTCAGCGTCGCACCCAGGTAGTGCTCCATAAAGGCCCGGTAATTTGCCCCTGTGTATAACAGGAAATCTCCATTCAGGCCAATCATATTGGAGGTGGCGGAAAGCGTGATATCCGTAGCCGGGAACTGCTCATTCCCCACAACCCCTATCATGGCGATGGGAATTCCCTGATAGTATCCTTCCGTCTGCTCGATCCGGTCCAGCAGGCGAACGCAGTAGGCGTACGTCTTTTCATACCGCCTCTGCAGATTGGTGTAGCCGATATTGTCCGCCACGCCATAAAAGAACACCAGTACAAACACCGCGATGGCTGCAGCCCATTCCAGTACCGCGCCCTTTCTCACCCTGCCCGACTGTCTGCTCACAAATGATGTCAGCCCAATCAGGTACAGCACCCATTGATATCTCATCAGCAAGTGATAAGTCACCCCGGGAGACACCAGAAGGATCACATTGGTGACCACAGGCATCAGCACGGCGGCCACTACCATTATAGCGAAAAACTGCGGATTCTTCCACCACTTTCTGCAATAAACCAGCGCCAGTGCCAAAATCGCGGACGCAAGCAGCAGCAAACACAGCGCTCCAAAGGAAATCCAATTCTGATACAGCACATTGCCTTTCAGCGTAAAAGCAGCAAAATCTCTGTAGAGCCCTCCGATAACCTCCCACAGTCCTCTGCCCGCAGTTCCCGAGGTCATTTCGTTGATCCCCTGATAGGAAGCAAGCTCTTTTCCCTGTATCAGAAGCAGGAGTCGCAGCATGATATAGTACAGCGCCGATCCCAGCGCTCCCATGCAAAGATACCGCAGAGCTCCTCTCACCTTCTCAGACACTTTACCTTCTTCTGCAAACAGCATCAGCACCGCAAACAGGGACAATATCATGGCAAAGGCCAGATAAGCCTGGTAGATTCCCAGACTGAGAGCCAGGCAGACCGCCCCGGGCAGGAAACCCCGCCGATACTTTTTTGTCAGCAGGACTGCCAACACCGCCAAAAGCACTGCCAGCATATAACCGTCAAGGGTGAACACATAGGCGAAGGTAGACGCCAGTGCCGGAAAAGCTGCCAGCAGCCCGCCATTCAACACGATCGCCCAGCCACTGTCCACCTCAAGAAGCTCCGTCAGCGCCGCAGAGGCCAGCCCGAGGTACAAAATTCCCAGCAACCCGATCAGCCAGGGCAGCGTATAGTAAGAAGAAAATCCACAGGCTACCGTCAAAAACCATCTGCCTGAGGTGATCATATTCTGGTCAAAATACATGCTGGCAAGGCCGTCATGGTTTGGAATGTCTGACAGCATTACCGGCATATGAACCAGAAGACCGACGGTCACAGTGGAGCAAAATGCCAATATCCACTGTCGCTTGACCTTCCCCTTTATGATCTGAAAGAAATCTGTAGGTGTCAACATGGTCTCTGTTGTCCCTCCCTGCTTGCTGAAAAATAACTGCTGCTCACTCCGCGGTCTGCAGCAGATAGTCCGCTATGATACCGGCCAGAAGCTCTCTGCCCGCCTCGTTCGGATGCATTCCATCCAGGGTATACAGCCCGGAATCCGCCCACGTTTCGTGGGGAAATACATCATGATACACATCCAGCACCTCTATCCCGAACTCCTCCGCCACCTCCATCTCGGCGCGGATATAATCCTCCTGCACACCATATCCCGCGTCATACTCCTCACAGGTCAGGTTTTTTGCCCAATACCAGGTATAGGTAGGTGTCACCAGCAAGATCCGCATATCAGGATTAATCCGCCTCAGAGCTGCCAGAGAGCATCTCAGTGCACCGGTAAATGTATATTCATCCCATGAGTCTTTCTCATTGTAAATGGGAATTCCATTATAATAATCATTTAACCCATGCTGTATCAATACCAGTTCCACATTGGAAAAATCAATAGCCTCCAGCTGGTCCACCGTATCGGGAAAATAATCTGTGCCGTTCTCCCTGCTGCGAAAAGTCTGTTGTACTCCGAAATCACCGGCGGCAACGGCTTTTGTCAGCCCTGCCAGAGAAACGGAGTCCTTGGCGGAAGACAAAAGCCTCTCATCATCGACTCTGCCGATACAGCTTCCTCCAAAAGCTCCGTTGAATACCGTCTTTCCGAGAAGTCTTCCAACCTGGGCAGGAATGGACGTGTCATCTCTGGTCTGACCAAACACACTGTCGCCAAACGTCACGATCTGTACCTGCTGCCTCTCCAGCCTGTCTGCCCTGTCGCGAAAGGTAGCTGCTGCCAGTATTGCAAACAGCGCAACAGCCGCCAGACCATATGCGATTGTCTTCTTGAACCGCTTTCCCTTCATATGCTCTTACGCCTTCCTCTGTCCTGCAGCCATGTCACGGAGCTTTCCTGCAATCCGCAGGGCACCCTTTCCATCCACCAGCTGGCGCTGTCTGACGCTGTAGTGGGCTCTCAACTCCCTGCTTTGTCTCAGCCGGGCTATATTTTCCACCACTTCAGCCAGCATCTGCTCCCCTTGTGCCAGATAATCTCCTCCATAGCAGACAAGCTCTCTGCGCCGGAAGCCCTCCACGATCCGTTCCTGGTTATCCACAAAGGAAAAACAGATCATGGGCACACCCACTGCGCTCAGTTCATACATGGTGGAGCCTCCTGCCGTCACCGCAATATCACAGGACTGCATCAGCTCCCACATACACTCCACATTGCTGTACACATGTATATTTTCGTTGGCGCTCTCCAGCAGGCGCAGCCCGGGCAGATACTCGTTATAAGCGCCGCTGACCACGCAATACTCCATTTGTCCCGCCACGGGATCCTTCAGCGCAAGCTCCAGGATCCGGCCGGCCAGGTTGTACCTGTCGCTTCCGCCGGTAGTGAGCAACACCTTCCTTGCCTGTTTACGGACCTCATACGGGATTCCCTGAAATTCCCTGCGCAGGGGAGCGTATTCCGTACCCAACAGATAAGCTGTGCTGCCCTCTGTCTCCCCCAACCCATAGATGGCCCTGTCAGCAAAGATATTATAGTTTATCAACAGGTCCACTGGCAAGTCCCTTATGCCCATGTCATCCACATAGCATACGGGCATATATTCCCGCACACGCCCCAGATATTCCGCCGTCACGAAATAACTGTCAGCCAGGAACACATCTCCACCGCCGCCTTTGAACATCTCCCGCAGGCGCGCAAATTCCGTCTCCGGATTTCTCCAGGAACTGTCCAGCACCCGGTACTGCTGCATGCGCTTTTCCAGAATCGGTACCACGGCAGTATCTGCCAGAAGAAAACAGACCTGCTCCCCCAACTGCCGAAGAGCATCGGCAATGGAAAGACACCGCATGATATGTCCCGTCCCTATTTCCTTTCCTCCGTCCGCTCTGATCCAGATCATGGCGCTTTTCCTTTCAGACATGCCCCCGGTGCCAGCACATTTCACTTCATTTCTTTTTGTCACTGAGGCGCTTTTTGAACGCCGCAATATTGTCATTCCAACTAAAGGGGCATTCTTCCCGTATGGTCTCCAGCTCCCGCATTTTATGAGCAGTTCCCCCGGCTTCCTGGGGCCTGGGATGTATTCCTCCCCCTTTGATCTCCTCCCAATTCTCACAGAATAGCTGCTGCATTTCCTCCAACAGTCTGTCATAGGTGGAAACAAAGGTCTCATTGCTCTCATCAAACTCAATCTCCCTCTGGCAAAGGATATCCCCCGTATCCAGACCGGCTGCCACCTGATGAATGGTGACACCCTTGGGAGTGTTCTCCAGAAAACTGAAAAAGTTGGGTGCGGAGCCCCTGTTGTAGGGGAGTAGGGAAGTATGGAGGTTGATCACTTTTCCCGGCATCAGATCCAGTACTTCCTTGGGAATCAAATGGCGGTAGTTAAAGCTCACCACGAAGGAAGGTTCCAGCTGTCGTACCATCTCGGCCGTCAGCTTGTTGGTGATCCGGTACACCAGCTTCTCTCTCTCCTTCAGCCAACGGTACAGCCCTTCCGTATTGTCATTGTTGGTCAGAAAGAGCAGGGCACCCTTCTCCATCACACCGAAAGAGACTGGCGTCCCCCGCTCCAGATCCCTGTCCGTCCGAAGGCCCAGGATATCTTTGTAATACTTTGGCTTCAGTCCGAAGCCGGGGCGGATCACTCTGATGTTTTCCTCTGTCAGAGGCTCGCCGGCTGCAATGTCCTTCACGCAAAAAATGGACCGTCTGAACACCACACTGCTCTCCTCTTTTGCAGTTATGCCGTAGGAGGGCACATCAATGGCTTTTTCCGCCGCCCTCACTTCATCCACCAGGGCCCTGTACTCCGAGGGTGTCATAGAAAAGGAAGCATCCGGGTTCTCAATCTCGCGGCTGATACAGAAATGCTTCTCGATAACAGCGGCTCCCAGGGCCACCGCTGTCACGGAACTAAGGCTGCCCAGGGAATGGTCCGACAAACCCACCGGAATCCCGAACCGTTTTTTCATATCCTGAATGGTGCCAAGATGCATATCCGCCGGATCCGCCGGGTAAGCGCTGGAGCACTTTAACAGCGCCAGCTGCCTGTTTCCCACGGCATACACCGTCTCCACCGCCTCCCGGATCTCCTCCAGGGTTCCCATGCCCGTGGACATGATGATAGGTTTTCCCTTGGATGCCACATACTCAATCAAGGGCAGGTCCACCATCTCAAAGGAGGCAATCTTGTAAAAGCCCAGTCCCAGCTCCTCCAGAAAATCCACGGAGGTACGGTCAAAGGGGGTGGAGAGGAAGTCGATGCCAACCTTGTCCGCCTCCTCCTTTAAAGCTCCCTGCCATTCCCAGGGGGTGTACGCCTTGCCGTAGAGGCCGTAAAGGTTCTCGCCCTCCCAGGTACCGTTTGCCACCTGAAAATACTGATTACTGCAGTCTATGGTCAGTGTGTCCGGCGTGTAAGTCTGTATCTTGATGCAGTCTGCACCGCTCTCCTTGGCTGCATGAATGATCTCCTTGGCCCGCTCCAGGCTCCCGGCATGGTTGGCCGACATCTCGGCGATCATATAGACGGGACAGCCTTCACCGATCAGCCTGTCCCCTATACGGATCTGTGTGTTGATATCCTTACTTTCCGACATACTTCCTCCATTCTACCGGGAACTTCCGTTTTCGTCCCTGCCACCCCGCACATTCTGCCATTTCATCTGGCAGCTTCCCTAATTGCGAAAGTCTGTTATACATTGTGGTGCCGTACGATCTGCCTCCTATGGGCAAACATTCTGCATGCATCGCTCTCGTCACGATACCACTATGACCTGTCATCCTTCTCCCGCAGCAGACGGAATTTCACCTCCGCCAACCGCCAATCCTCCTCCGTGTCTATGTCCTGAATCTCTAACTCAGACAGTACCAGAGGAACCGTCTTGTCCATAACAAGCTTCCGCTGACATTCAAAGCTCTCCCCATTCAAACAGTAAAACTGCCCCACGTCGTGATAGAGAGGCTCCAGGTCCTGGGATCTGGCATTAGCATTCTCCGGCCATTTATATTTGAGATATCCTTCCTCCAGCACCACACCTCTCTGGGGCGGAAAGCTGAACCTTACCACCGGCAGCACACTGTCCGCCTTTGTCTCCTCCAGCAGGTCCATGGCCTCCCGTAACCGCTCCGCCGTGAGAAAGGGGGCGGTGGGATAGATGCAGCACACCCGTTCAAAATGCTCTTCCCGTTTTCCGTACTCCTCCAGAACCTCCGCCAGAACCTCCGCGGTGGCTGCGAAGTCATTGGCGGTCTTTTCACTTCGGAAGAAGGGCACCTCTGCACCGTACTGCGCGGCTATCCCTGCGATCTCCCGATCGTCCGTGGAAACCATCACCGTGTCAAAGGCCCCTGACTTCAGCGCCGCCTCTATGGAGTAAGCCAAAATCGGCTTACCGCAAAATTCTTTTATGTTCTTCCGGGGAATCCTCTTGCTTCCTCCCCGGGCTGTGATGATCGCGATCGTTTTCATCCTTACTCCCCTCCTCCTGCATCAGCAGGCGCTTCCTAATCCTTCTTATCAAGCCATCCGCCAAAATTGCCCCTGGGCAGTCACTTCAATCTATCAGCGCCTTAACCTCCGGACAAACAGCTTCAGCCTATAGTACCAGTAAAATTTCGCATTTGACTGTCCCTGCATAGCGATCAGCCGCTGCTCCTCTTCACCTGTGAACCGCCTATAGTACTGATTTTTTTCAAAGTCCGGGAACCGCCTCTCCACCATCTCCCGCAGTTCCTTCACAAAAGATAGCTTGGGGCGCTTTACCCCCTGCATATAGGAAAAAAGGGTGATCACATAAGCCAGCTCCGAAAACCGATACTCGATCTCCTTCCCGTACGCCTCCAGAAAACCTCGCTTTTCACATCCCTCATAAAAAAGCTCCTCAGCCTGCACCCGGTCCCTGCACCGCTCCTCCGTAATGCAGTGTACCGTGGAGGCGTCATGCTGATAATAGTAATACAAAGGCTCCTCCACCCGCTCAAACTGAGTGAAGTAAAGGGACCAGAGTGAGCCGGCGCAATTATCCTCATAAAAGATTCCCTCGGGAAAGCTGAGCTCATTCTGCCGAATGACACTGCTTTTGTATATCTTGACGACCATGCTTCCCGGACGCATCACAAGCTTTTTATGCTTCTTCTGGTTCAATTTTCCCGTTTGATCGGTGGTGTTGTTCTGTACCACCTTTCCTACTTTGAAGGTGTGCTCCGTCACCAGGTTATAATTGCAGCCCACCAGGTCAGCCCCTGTCTCTTCCGCCCTGGCCAGCAGCTTTTCATAATAATCCGCTGTCACCCAGTCGTCGCTGTCAATAAATCCGATCCACTCCCCGCAGGCTCTCTTCAAACCTTCATTCTTTGCGCCGCCCTGACGCCTGTTCACCGGATAGGTAATGACCTTCACCTTCTCCGGATACCTTTCCTCGTACTCCCTGAGAATCTCCAGGGAATTGTCCGTGGAGGCATCATCCACCGCAATGATCTCATAATCATCTATGGTCTGGTTCACCAGGGAATCCATACAAAAACTCAGTTTTCCCTCCGCCGCCATGTTGTAGACAGGCACGATGACACTAAGGCGCATTCTGTTTTCCTCCATATTGTATGGTCTCTCACCCGGAATCAGCTCCGTGGGGCTTGCGGCAGCCTGCCGCGTTCCAGCACTGCTCTGCCGTTCTCCACCCTGTATACCAGGTCGCATTTCTCTATAGTTTGAAGTCTGTGAGCAATAATGATCAGCGTTTTTTTGCCGTGGAGCATATTGATGGATTCCATGATGGCTGCTTCCGTGTCATTGTCCAGGGCGGAGGTAGCCTCATCCAACACAAGAACCTCCGGATCGTGATAGAGTGCCCTTGCGATGCTGATCCTCTGCCGCTGTCCTCCCGAGAGCCGGATGCCCCGCTCCCCGATACCGGTGTCAAGCCCTTTCGGCAGTGATTTTATAAACTCGTCCAGCTGGGCCTCCCGCAGGACCTCCCAGAGCCTGTCCTCATCAATCTTCTCCCTGGGTACGCCAAAGGCTACATTGCTGCGTATATCATCGTCCAGCATAAAGATCATCTGGGGGATATAGCCGATATTTTTCAGCCACCCACGGTAGTTGTCCATCACATTCACGCCGTCCGCCAGAATAGAGCCCGTCCTAACCGCCAAAAGTCCCAGCAGGATGTCCACAATGGTGCTCTTTCCCGCCCCGGTGGTGCCCACGATACCAACTGAGGCACCCACGGGGATGGTCATATCCGCATGGTCAAAGATCAACTTGTCTGTATTGGGGTAAGCATAGGTAATGTCCTTCAGTTCAATGGCCTTCTCCACGGGCAGCTTCTGGCCGTGGCCAGAAAATGCCGACATATCCACCTTATCACTCTGGATTTCGTCCTGCAGATTATCGCTGACCCCCATAAAGAATGGCTCGAAGTAAGCGATAGAATTGATCTGGTTGCTGATGCGGTTCACGCAGGGAAGGAGAACAAAGGCGGCTGCTGCCAGGGTGGACAGCACGCTCAGCATATTTTCCGTGGAAACCCCTGTGGCCACCTGGAAGATCATATAGCCCACCATGGCCGCCACGCAGGCCGTCTCCAGCAGCAGCTTGGGAATATTGTTGTACAGGCTGTACCGCTGCACCGCATTCACATAGCCCCTGCCGCACTTGATGTACTCGTCCACAAAATACTGTTCCTTGCCGTTTACCTTGACCTCCTTGATGCCCTGCACCGTCTGGGATATCCACTTGAACAGGCCACTGTAGTAATCCTGGTTGTCCTTACCCGCCTTGTACATGACGGGCTTCAGGACTTTTTTCACCAACACCATCAACGCGATCATAACCACCGCCAGTACCATGGTCATGGTTCCGTTGGTGAGAAAGCAGTAGCCTACGATGAACAGGGATACCACGCCGTCCGACAAAAGCTGTAACAGAGCCAGGATCAGGGCGTACATGTTGTTCACATCCGAGGTGATGCTGCGCTGTACCACCGCTGTGTCCGCATTCAGATAAAACTCATAGCCCCGGCGCAGATAGTTGCGCATCATGCGCTCCGAGGTGCGGAACTGGTTGGTATACACAAAGGCAAAGGTCAGCTTCTGCTGTATATACAGAAATAGGTTTTTTACCACAAAGGTCAAAATCAGCAGCGCCATCACTGTAATAGAAAAACTGCTGTAGCTTTCGCTTCCCAGCAGATCATACAGCATGGCAGCCGCCCGGCTGTTCTCCACAGCCTCCGGGTCAATGACCACATTCACCACCTGCACCAGCATGCCCACGCCAGCGGTCTGTAAAAAGGCGCCGATCACCATCAGCACTATCAGCCCAGCCATAATTCGCTTTTGTCTCCCATCCAGGAGTACACGAAGCTTTTTGATAATTCTAATCACAGAATGTCCTCCGTTTCAGCCCTCAGTATCCGGCCGTTTCCATATCATTTCTGCGCACGCTTATTTTCCCATTTTATATCTGCTCGTTCTGTCTATGGATCATGGGGTCCTCATAAGCATCCATAAAATCTGCGCCCAGCCGCACTATCTCATCCGCAAAGGAAATGGCTTTCATCTCCGTGAGTACTCCCACGACCTTCTTGAACCGCACACCCGGAAAGAACCCCAAAAGCTCCATGGGAACAGATGCATCAAACTGGGGATATTCCGAAAACAACCTGCGATACTCCAGCTCATCCCTGGGATGGGGCTTCAAAAAGATTTTCCCCTCCGGCTCGTACATTTTTATGATATCCCGGAAAATCCGTTCCCTCACATCCAAGGTGCACAGAGGATCTGTGAGGATCAATATCTTGTCGGTCACCTGTCCGCTCTCCGCAAGCTGTCTTTCCAATCCCGCCTTGTCCCGGATAAATGCCTGCAGGATCAAGTCCCTGTCCCTGTCATCAAGTCTGTCGATCAATGTCTGTCGGGACAGTTCAATATATCTGGGACAAGGATAACGGATAGCCGAGATATCATTTACTTCCATGTCCAGACAGTATTTGCCATAGCCGTTTTGCACAAATATTAAATTGAGATATCTGGAGAGAAAAGCCTTCAACCTGAAATGTCCTCTATTGTCATATCTGGCAGCATCAAAATTTTTCAGGCAATTGAGTCCGTCTTCCAGCGCGTGGTAGTAAATCTTGTTTTGGTTCAGGTAATAGCCGATGGGGTCGGAATCACAATACACATAAATATCGCCGTATTCTTTGAAATCCACCGGCACAAAGGGCGCTTCCAGCTGTGCGTACAGTTTAGTAAATTTGATCCTATAGTACAGATTCCCAAGAAAACTACCCGTTCCCTGTCTCCACTTCTTAAGCTCCGGAAAAAAGTCCTCACGCTTTTCGTCAAACATATGAACCTTCTGAAACAGTCCTGTACCCTCAACCCTGCTCTTCAGGTCTTCAAAGTCAATAGACATCATGGACAGCACAAGTTCAGCTTTTCCCTGCTCTTCCCTGGGAAGGCTTAACTCCTTTAAAAAAGTGACATATACGTGATAATAGGTGTGGCACACGTAGATACGCGGTTTCTCCGGGTTTTTCCTTGTCTTTTTCATAATCTGCCATATCCTCTGAACCTAAAGATTGATCTTCTCCCGTATCACATACTGGGGCGAATTGTTCAGGCTGATGTATACACGCCCCACATACTCTCCGATCAGTCCCAGCATCAGCATGATCATGCCGCCAAAGAAAACCAGAGCCGCCATGATCGCACTGAAGCCCATAGGCACATCGGGATTCACAAAACGCTTGATGACCGTATAGATGCCATACAAAAAGCCCATGAATGCACTGAATCCCCCAATGGCAGTGGCAATCCGCAAGGGCTTTACAGAAAAGGCGGTGAATCCGTTGAGCCAAAGCGCCAGCAGCTTTCCCAACGTATATCCCGATACGCCCGACTCACGCTCCCTGTGGTTGACAGGCACGTTGGCAATATTCCTTGTAGCACGTAGCACCAGACCGATCACATAGGGATAGGAGTTTTCATACTTCACCATATCCTCCACCACAAACCTTTTTAACGCAAAGTAGCTGGAGACATATAGCTCCTTGGGTTTTCCCAGCATGGTCCGGGTCATCCGTTCATTGACCTTGCTTCCAAAGTTGCGGAAGGCCGAGTGCTGCTTGTGGTCATATTTTGCATACACAGCGTCATAGCCCTCTTCCAGCTTGGAAAGCAGCTTGTCCACCTCATCCGCCGGCGTCTGGCCGTCGTCGTCGAGACACACCACATAATCCCCGTCCGAATGGCGGAGTCCCGCCATCAGAGCGGAATGCTGGCCGAAATTTTTGGCAAAATCTATTCCCCTGATATTTTCGTTCTCCTGACAGAGCCTTCGTATCACATCTATGGTTCTGTCGGGAGAGCAGTCGTTCACAAGAAAAATATCGTACTCATACTGGGGCAGAGTTTTCATTTTTTCCTGAATTTCCGCCACAACCTGCGGGAGTGTATTCTCCGACCGGTAGCAGGGAATCACAAAGCTGACCTTTTTCATATCCTTCCTCATTTCCGTATGTTCTTTCTATCACAGGCACAGCCTGTGGCCGACATTCATGTATGCTGCGGATTGATGACCGCCATGAGAATGATATCCCTGTACTCCCCGTCAATACACACATCATCTTTGAGACAGGCCTCCCTGACAAACCCGGCCTTCTCATAGCTTCGCACCGCCTGCATATTATCTGCAAATACCCTGAGATAAACCCGGTGCAGCTTCTCCTCTTCAAAGCAGTACCGCAGCATCAGCCCCGCAGCCGCAGTTCCGATCCCTTTTCCTCTGGCTTCATCCTCGCCGATGAAAATGCCGTACTCCGCCTTGTGGTGCTGTCTGTCAATATCCCGGATATAAACGGAACCCAAGGGTCTGTCCGTCCCAAGGCTGCAGATGATCATCTGTACCACATTGCCGGTCTCAATCCTATTTTTGATCCAGCTCTCATGTCCCTCTCTGGTAAAGGGCTCCTGATAAATAAATCTCTTCCGCACCGGGTCACTGTTTCGCCATGCCACGATCAGATCCGTATCCTCATAGGTCATGAGCCGCAGATAAATCCCCGCCTCCCTGTCAACCAATCTCTCCATTCAGATTCCTTTCTCCTGCCGGTGTCTTTCCATACTGATCATGTTCAACCGATTCTCAAAATCCCGCCTGTCCTTTGCCGCCATGACCTCCAGGATCATTCCTGCAAAGAAGGACTGTATTCCTGCCAATACCATAAATCCGCAGACAATAAGGGTCGGAAAGCGGGGTACAAGTCCGGTATCAACATATACCATAATGATAGGAATCATAAGAATCATTGCAAGCAAAAACAGGATCAAGCATATCCCCCCAAAAAAACTTAAGGGCTTATAGTTCTTGTACAGCTGCAGCATCTTGCCAATCACGCGCATGCCGTCACTGTAGGTATTCAGCTTGGATACGCTGCCCTCCGGACGGTCCCTGTATTCCACCACCACATTCTCCACCTGCATATTATAATGCACCGCATGTATGGTCATCTCCGTCTCTATTTCAAAACCCTTGGAAAACACAGGGAAGGTCTTCACAAAAACATAGCTGAAGGCCCGATAGCCCGTCATGATATCCTTGATTTCCGAGTGGAACAGCCAGTTGATCCCTGCACGCATAAGACTGTTGCCAAAATTATGGAAGGGCCGCTTATTTTCCGTAAAGTAAGTGGAGGAAAGCCTGTCTCCCACCACCATGTCAGCGTTGTGAAAAAGGACCTTGTCCACCATCTCCCTTGCACAGTCCAGAGGATAAGTGTCATCACCGTCTATCATCAGATAACACTCTGCGTCAATCTCCCGGAACATCCTCCGGATCACATTTCCCTTGCCCTGTTTATACTCATAGCGGACAACAGCCCCTGCCGCTTTCGCCAGCTCCACCGTCCTGTCCGTGGAATTGTTATCATAGACATAGACCACCGCCTCTGGAAGAACATTTCGCACATCCCGGACCACCTTGGCTATGGTCTGTTCTTCATTGTAACAAGGGATCAGTACCGCTATCTTGTGGATCGGCATATTTCTTCCTCCTACGCCCATTTTGCTTCTTACCTTATTTTACCACGGTTGTAAAATATCAGCCATTATTTTTTATAATACTCCACAACCTTCTGCACCGCCCGGATGGTGTCCTCCACATCCCGGTCCGTCATGGCATAATAAAGGGGAATACTCATGGACCACTGATAATAGGCTTCCGCATTGGGGCAAAGTCCCTTTTGGTATCCCAGCTTTTCATAATAGGAATGCCAGTATACCGGCAGATAATGCACCTGGGGACACACATTCTCCTTATAAAGGGCATCAAAAAACTGCCTCCGGTCACAGGCAAGCCGCTCCGGATTCAGCCTGATCACATAGAGATGCCGGGTGGTGTCGGATTCGGGAATTTCCCGCTGGATAAAAAGTTCCGGCATCTGGGAAAAAGCATCATCATACCTTTTCTCAATCTCCTTCCGCCGGGCGGAAAACTTGTCCAGCTTGCCCAGCTGGCTCAAAAGCAGCGCAGCCTGGATATCCGTCATGCGATAATTGAACCCTAGCTCCACCTGCTCGTTGTACCACATGGCATCAGTGGGATGCGCCATTTCAGAAGGGACCCTTGTAATGCCATGAGCGCGCAGACGCAGCACTCTGCGATAAAGATTTTCGTCATTGGTTGTGACGGCGCCGCCCTCTCCGCAGGTAACCGTCTTCACCGGATGAAAGCTGAAACAGGTCATATCCGCGATGCTGCCCACGGGCTGTCCCCTGTACTTCGTGCCGATGGCATGAGCTGCATCCTCGATAAACACCAGTCCCTTTTCCCGGCACAGCTGACGGAGCGCATCGTGTTCCACAGCCTGCCCTGTAAAATCCACGGCCACAATCCCCTTGGTGCGGGGTGTAATAAGCTTTTCCACGGACTCAGGATCGATGTTGTAGGTTTCAGGGTCGATATCCGCAAACACGGGCCGTGCGCCGCAGTACAGAACACAGTTGGCGGAAGCCGCAAAGGTTATGGAGCTCACAATAACCTCATCGCCCTCCCCAAAGCCTGCTGCCAGCGCCGCCAGATGGAGCGCCGCCGTTCCGTTGGCAACCAGAACTGCGTATTTTGCACCGGTAACTTCGCAGAGCTTCTCTTCCGTTTCCGCTACCTTGGGACCGCAGGTGAGAAAATCGCTGCGCAGCACTTGCGCCACAGCGTCGATATCATCCTGTTCAACGCACTGTTTTCCATAATGAAGGGGTTGCTCGCGCACCGGAGCGCCGCCAAAGACCGCCAGTTTTTCCATCTCAGTAACCACACCTTTCTTTCTGTGCTTTCACACTTGCTTCTTCCTATATAGTTTATCAGGAAATGCCAAATGTTACAATGTAGTTCTTCCAATTTTTTCTATACCAAATTACCCAATGGAATTATTCGCAATAAACATCATCAATGATTAATATAATTGACTTATGAATGGTTCTGAACTATAATGAAATTCATCAGGAGGTAAAATTCGATGGCACAACTAAATCCCAGAGAACTTGATGTTCTGAATATCCTGTGGAAGAAAAAAGACGAAGCGCTAACCTCCACGGATATCGTGAACGAACAGCGAGGCCTGACTCAAAGTACTGTCATTGCAGTACTTCGCAAGCTGCTGAAGGACAACCTGGTTGAAGTTGCCGGTGTTACACACAGTGGAAAGGTGTTGAGCAGAACCTATCGCCCTACAGAAGAGTCGAAAGACGTGATCTTACAACATTTTGCCGAGCAGTACGCTCATTTCCAGAATGTAGTTTCCAAATCTCAACTGTGCACTGCTGTTCTTGCAATTGAGCAAGAACCTGAACAAATGAAAAAAGAGGTCACCAAATTAAAAGACGTTCTGACAAAATACGAAAGAAAGCTGAAATAAATTTCAAGCGCCTGTCAGTGGTTTCCACTGCAGACGCTTTTTCTCTGCCCAAAAGCACTCATTTTTCCAATTCCACATCCTTAAGCAGCTCCCTGATCTCCTCCACGCTGAGCCATTCCGTATTATTGCCCGAGCTGTAAGAAAATCCTTCCTGTACACGCTTGCCTGTGGGCACAGCACGCCTGCTCTCACTCCACACCATCTGAGGATATATGATAAAATGCTTATCATATTCATAGGTATTGGGAGAATCCTCCACGGTCACCATGATCTCATGAAGCTTTTCCCCTTCCCGGATACCAACCTCCTTCGTAGTACAGCCCGGCAGCATCGCCTCAGCCAGGTCGGTTATCTTAAAGGAGGGAATCTTGGAAATAAAGGTCTCTCCTCCCTTCGCTTCCTCCAGGGCCTTGATCACCAACTCTACACCCTGGCGCAGACTGATCCAAAATCTCGTCATCCGGCAGTCCGTGATCGGAAGCTCCGTTACGCCCTGTTTGATCATATTGTGAAAGAAGGGAATCACAGACCCTCTGCTCCCCGCCACATTGCCATAACGCACAATGGAAAAACAGATATCCTTTGGCCCTGCATAGGCATTGGCTGCAATAAACAGCTTGTCCGACACAAGCTTTGTTCCTCCGTAGAGATTCACGGGATTGACCGCCTTGTCTGTGGACAGCGCCACTACCTTCTTCACACCTGTGTTCAGCGCGGCATCTATCACATTTTGCGCACCGTTAATATTTGTTTTGATGGCCTCGGAAGGATTGTACTCGCAGGCAGGAACCTGCTTCAGAGCCGCCGCATGAATGACATAGTCCACACCCTCGAACGCGCGCATCAGCCGCTCCTTGTCCCTCACATCTCCGATGAAGAAACGCAGCTTTCTGGCATGCTCTTTAAACTCATTTTGCATGATAAACTGTTTGTATTCGTCCCTGGAATAAATGATGATCTTCTTTGGGTCATAGTGCTCCAGAACATACTTCGTAAACGCCTTTCCAAAGCTGCCGGTGCCTCCGGTGACCAAAATGGCTTTATTGTCTAACATGGTATCCTCACTTTCATAACGGAGTTTTTCCTGTAAATTTGTCTCTATCATACCATATTGTGGTGGGAAAAGCAAAACATCTTTCCATAATGGCTGACAGATGTGAAGTTTGAATTTAATTATTCATAATTGACAAATAAACGCCAAATATGTTATATTATTATTCAAATATGAGAAATTAATTTCGCGAAGGTGAGGCATATGAAAATTCAGGGAGAAGAAAACAACGAAGGGATTTTAATAGAACTTGGCAAGCGGATCAAAGATATCAGGATCAACCGCTCCCTTACACAGGAGGAGCTTGCCCACAATGCAGGCTTGTCCTTTAGCACCGTGGTCAGGGTAGAAAATGGGGAAGGTTCCAATATTGTAAACCTGATGAAAATTTTGCGCGTTTTGAATCTTATCCAAAACTTTGACCTGCTGGTTCCGGAGCAGCAGCCAGGACCGGAGGAACTTTTTAAAAACAAACCCAAACGTCAGAGAGCATCGAAGCGCAAGAAGGATACCGAATGGAAATGGGGGGATGAGTTATAATGCAGCTTGGAGCAGAGGTATATTTGTGGGGAACAAGAATCGGCATGGTGGTGCAGACCGACAGGGCCGTTCCTCCCAGCTTTACATATGACAACAACTTTGTGAAAAGCGGAATCGAGCTTTCTCCCGTAACAATGCCCTTGTCTCTTCAGACATATTCCTTCCCCGGGCTTAGAGAAGAGAGTTTTCGGGGCTTACCCGGCTTACTGGCGGACTCCCTGCCCGATAAGTTCGGCACCCACATTATCGAAAACTATCTCGCAAAGCAAGGGCGTCTGGAAGAAGGACTTAGTCCCATAGAAAGATTATGCTATGTGGGCCAGAGGGGAATGGGCGCTCTGGAATATGAACCTCAAATTGGCATGGGCATACCGGATCAGTCCATTGATATCGATGAGCTGGCAAAGCTTGCTGATGAAATTCTGACGGACAGAAGAAATGTATCAATCACCGCAGATGAACGGGCTATTGAGCAACTGATCAAAATTAGCACTTCTGCGGGTGGTGCAAGGGCAAAAGCGCTTATCGCATGGAACAGGGAGACGAATCATATCCGCTCCGGACAAGTTGACGCCGGGGACGGTTATTCCTATTGGCTTCTTAAGTTTGGGGATATGAAGAATAACAGGGATAAAGACACCATGGCGGATGAATACGGTTATACCCAAATTGAGTATGCGTATTCCCTGATGTGCAGGGATGCCGGAATTGAAATGACAGAATGCCAGCTGATAAAAAGCAGAGAAGGGATGCATTTTGTCACCAAACGCTTTGATCGAGACGAGAACACAGGCCGAAAGATCCATATGCATACGCTGGGCGGACTGGCACACTTTGATTTCAATGACCCCGGGGCCAACAGTTACGAACAGGCGGCCCAGGTGATGCGGAAAATAAAGCTTCCGCAAAGCGATATAGAGCAGCTGTTCAGAAGAATGGTATTTAACGAGGTTGCGAAGAATTACGATGATCATGTGAAAAACATCTCTTTCCTCATGGATAGAGCAGGGGTTTGGAAGCTTGCACCCGCTTATGACATGACGTTCTCCTATCGGCCGGACAGTGTTTGGACCTCCAGGCACCAGATGAGGATCAACGGCAAGCGGGATCAACTGACCCTTGATGATCTGCGTGCCTGTGGAAGGAATATGGATATCAGCGACCGAAGGATAAAGGATATTTTGAAACATGTGATCGGGGTTGTCAGGCATTGGGAGCGGTATGCGGAATATGCGGGGGTGAGTGAACAGGGCATGGGGAATATTAAGAGCTGTCATAAATATTTGGATGATTTTCGGGATTATGAAGCGAAGCTGGAGTATTTGGAGCGAGTGAGGAAGGAATGTCCGCAGGGTTTTAGGCAGATAGACTGATTTTGAGGGCGGCCGGCGAATAAGCTTAATAGTAAATCAGATGTCGTATATACACAAATACCGCACAAGCAGATATGAGGGCTGCTTGTGCGGGTATTTCTTTTGTCTCTATTTTATGCCGTTATTGTACAACAAAATTTTAATGTAAGTATTAGCTTCTACATCACCTTTGTGCTATATAACACAGCGATCTTATTCTGCTTTTATGATTAATCAGACACTCAATGAGGGCAAACAACATAAATATAAGTCGCATATAGGCTTTCTACAACAATGGTATTGCAATAAGGGCATCTCCTAGAATTAAAAACAGTTACCGTGCATCCGCCATCATCATTTTTTTCATGTACCTGAAAATACCCTTGTAACCATTTATGCCCTGGGCATAATACCGTTGGTTGAGCGTCATTAGCCGGTGTAATTGTTCCGTTTTCATCAATAAACTCTTTATCATACAATACTTCAAATACAAGATTATTTTCACCATTTGTCCAAAGGCCATCCCCAGCTTTTGCATAACTTACAATTGCATCAATTTCTGTCTCATCCTCCACATGATACGCGCTCGGATACGCAAATGCCACCAAAGAGTCCGCGAACATAAACACTGCCAAAACACTAACTGCAATAATCTTTTCCCAACGTTTCATTTTTCTACTGTTCATTATCAAGCTTATCCTTTCCTGTATAATTTCATCATCATCCGCCAGAGCGTTGCTCATAACCGTTCCCTTTTTCTTTGTGGCGATTTTTGTGAGCACCTTGGAATATGCACCGCGTTCTTCTTTTGTACGACCATTAGCCACCCCTGCGTCGCAGGCGAACTCACATGTATTTAAAAAATGTTTTTTGAACCATCGCAGGATCGGGTTAAACCAGTAAAGACAGCACACCAGCTCAAGCATGAGCTTAAACATCACATCTCCCTGTTTGATATGAGTCAGTTCATGTCTCAAAGCCCATGTCAGCTCATCCTCATCCAGTTTTCGGGTGAGAACCACCACTGGCCTGAATACACCCATGGTATATGGACTCTCATCGCTATCTATCTGAAGGACATCTATTCTTCTCTTGAGACCGAATTCCTCCTTTTGAAGCCGCTCCACGATTTTGACACCTGTTTCAGAGCGGCACGCGCCTGCAACTCCCCTTAACTGGATCCTTTTGTATAAATATGAGATGCATTGTCTCAAAAGCAATAAAACAGCGAGACTTAGCCAGACTACCATAATCAGGATTCTCAACCTATAATCCGGAGTGGTATAGGTCTCCGTTGCAGTATTGACCTCTGCCACATGCACCAGCACATTCGCTTCTTGAACCGTTTGAGGCAGCGGAAACAGATCCAGCAAAGACCTATATAAAGCTCTCAGTCCCATAAGAGGCATCACATGAACAAACATGATCACGACCAACACTGCATACTTCATACGCTCGCTCACATGTTCTCCACAGATCTTCTCCCATACAAAATACAGTAAAAACAGGATAGTACCTGCCAATGTCATTAGCATCAAATACGCCATGTTGTGTCTTAGCCTCTCTTTTTTTCCACAAGTTCATCAATCAACGCGTTAAGTCTGGCCGCTTCTTCCTCGTCTATCCTTGCATTCCCAACCAGAGCGGCACAAAAATTATTTAGCTTACCCCCATAGAAATGGTCCAGGATTTCTTTGGCTTGAAGCTGCTGCAAGTCTTTTTCTGTCATCTTTGCTTCCACATAAGCGCGTGGGCGGCTTATCACATCTTTTTCTTCCAGCCTTGTCAAAAGCGTATTCAAAGTCTGTCTCTTCCACTTTTTTCCACGTTCCTGCATTTGATCCATCAAGTCCCCGGTAGAAAGCTTTCCATCGTTTGCCCACAAAACTTCCATAATTTCTCGCTCTGCTGCAGCTAATTTATAGCTGTTCTTCACCTTTTTCACCTCCTTATGTGCAGTTACATTTTACTACATATCTGTAGTCATGTCAATTTTTTCTAAAATATAATCCCATATTCTAAAAAAACGCAACATTTTAGAAATTAATTTATATCTATATAGAAGTTTTCATTTATATTAATAATAACTGTTGATAACAGACAGTAATTTGAATAAAATGATATTATGTAGTCAACTAGTATCCCTGCTTTCTACGCAAGGACGCCAGTTAAACACCATCAATTATATTTTTCTTACAAAGGAGGAAACATTTATGGAACTTGCAGCCAGATTAAAGCAGCTCAGGAAACTTTCAGGTATCAGTCAGGCGGTATTAGCTGAATATCTGATGTGCTCTTCCGGAACGATCAGCAATTATGAAAACGGCGTTCATTCTCCCGATCCGGAAACATTGATCAGTTTTGCCAATTTTTACGGTGTATCCGTGGACTACCTTCTGGGACGTACGCAGCGGAACCAGAAGTTAATAGGCCTTGATCAATACATTTTCGGTCTCTTTACGGTCTCTGACCTCCTGTGGCTGGGAGAAAACCTATCAGAGGAGCATTTGATGAACCTTGTACATTTGTTAAAACTTTTTATAATGGTGGCCCGTTTCGAGAATCCTACGACATAAAATAATCTTGTTGTGGAGGAAGCTTAGTGTATTACTAGTAAATAGTACCAAAAAATTGGCTCGATTTTTGTCGAATTTGCCAATTGACGTTTGCTGAAAAAATGTTTAAAATTTATCTTGTACTAAAGATAAAGGCGCCAGGCTGTGGGGTGTTCGCACTCCGCGGCCTGGCGCTTAGCTTTTAGTCTTTTTTAAGAATATCCTTAAAAGGATTTAAGTTCTCTATTGCAACCCCATTAACCACCGTCTCGAACGGTACAGACGATTCTGTTTTTCTTTTTTCAAGCACAGCCTTCTCTGGAAAACCCTTTAAATTTTCTATGATCAACAGCCATTTTTTCGAATCGTTCTCCTTCATCGTATTAAGCGCCTGCAGGACAAAATCATCAGCGATTGCTTTTGCCACATTCATCGTGAAATGCTTCGCATATAACTTATATTGCTTAGGGTGCGGAGAAAATTTATATTTTAACATATTATCCCGGGCAACAATCTCCAATTCCCCTAAACAACCATTCTCCCCATATTCCATTTTGAATATACTATTTGTATTTATATTATTCGATTTGAAGAAGGTTTGTCTTAAGCTTTCTGAAAGCTCGTTGAATCTGCAATCCAGCTTTTCATATTTTATTTCGGCTGCATTCAATTGCCAGCTCAAATCTTCATCCTCACTGCGCCCATAAATATATGCTCCCCAATGTGCATTTGCAAGTTCGTTTTCATCGGAAGACTTTCCAACCGCATCCTCTATGAAAAGCCTATCATCTGGTCCTATCATATTAAGCTCGTTAAACACGTGGATTGGTGTCCCAAAATGGTACAGCCAATGAATAGGCCCCCTTTTATCTATAGCCTCCTCCTCATCCATAGACTCTTCCTCTTCATCCATAGATTCTGCCCATTCATCCAAAGGCCCTCCGAAGTTTGTATTGGTAAACTTCGCCTGGCCAGATTTTAAAGAAGTACTCAATTTTTCCCGATATAGTGCAGACGCACCACACCCAGTGGGCATATAAGGAATATATTGCACCACCTCCTCATTTTTCTCTCCATCGATTTGCTGCTGACGGTATTCCAAATCCTCTATCACAATTTCCAGTGCAATCAAAATATCGGGCAGGTCTGTAGCAAATTTTTGCAGCAAACTTATGGCCTCGGCCATCTTCTCGAATGGTTGGTTACACAGATTTTTTAAATACTCGGCATAAAATCTAATTTCAACTGATAAATCCTCTATTCCTCCACTTTTTTTCCAATTCTGCACCTTCCCCTGAAACTCATCGAAAAGGCGGAATACGAAAGATATTTCTTGATCAACATCACTGGTCAAGTTCGCTTTTGCTGCCATAAGTTTTTTGTGTTCCGCCTCGATAGGAGCAAGGCCAAACGGATCAGTCTCCTTCAACCGATTAACTATACTGAGCAGGGTAAAGATGTCAAGGATGATATCTTCACCCAATGAGTAAATTGCTATATATTTAACAGAGTTCTCTTTATTTTGATACTGAGCAATAAATTCAGAAATTGCCTTTAACGCCTGCTGGGATATTTCATTTAATTGATCACTTATTATATTATTTCGTATCTCCTTTGTCCGGTTCAACAATTCACCAGTAATCCTAGCCTGCTCAGCCATAAGCAATTTTGCCCTCTTCTTTTTTTCTTCCGGACGGAGAGGTTGCTCACCTGTTTCTTCTTCTTGATTTAAATACCCTACAGTTTTTGGAAGTTGTCGAATTTCCGGTATTTTTCCCTGTGCATAACGGTAAAAAAAACCAATTCTCTTTTTTGTTTTAGGATTTGAATATACATCACCCTTTCCAGTATTTACGATACCAAGAGGATTTAAGATTCTGGCAGCAGCGTCCACCACCGATTGTTCAAAGTAGATTGATGCCGGTTCCCCATTTTTAACCATCACCTTGCTATTTTCCTCCGGTGACGGGGCTTGTGCAAACGTGCAGCCGTCCATGATCTTGTACCTCTGTACAACACCCATACCGGTATTGCCTGAGGGAGACATACCAAAGCTTCTCCCGGCTCCAATCTCATCCGCCTGCCGCTCCAGCTCCTCTTCCGTGTTCATAGCCACACCGCAGGGATGCATCGCGTTGGCCCGAACAAGCCCCAGCTTCTGCTGCACCACATGCCCAAGCTCATGAGGCAAATGCCGCTCCTGCCCAGGGCCGATTTCCACCTGATTCCCCTGCGTATAGGCAAGCGCCCCCAGCTTTGACGGCATACCTGAGTTATAGTGCACCCGCACGTCATCAAAAGATAACCCTGTGCGCTGCTCCATGCGCTCTTTGAGCTGTGTAGGAATGCCGGTACGATTTTCTTTTGTTTTTTCTTTTGTCACGAACTCCGCCATAATGATCATCTCCTCGAATCTGTTCTAATGCTACCCAGGGACAATTGACAGCCTAACTCGAAGATAACAGATGGCTATAAACATATTCATATACATAAGCTCCCTGACTTCTTGAATTCCTCAGTTATGCTCATATTCTTTGTACTTGCTTCCAGCATTCCCTACTCCTCCGCAGCTATCTTCCGCACAATAGGATGTGAGAATAATTCGGCTTTTCTTATTCCAATGCAGGCTTTATCTTATCCAATGAAAACCCCTGTGACCTACTTAATCCCATACTCCTGATATAGCTGTTCACGAAGTTGCTTATCATGAATAGATTTTTCCAAGTCTTCATACCGCCCATCGGCTATAAGCGCACGATATAGGCGGTTCACGCGATTCTCGCCCTGTTCTAAGCCCTGTTCTAAGCCTTGCTCTAACCCCTGTTCTAAGCCCTGCTTAATTCCCTCGCTCCGAACATAGTCTTCCCGGGCATCTCTGTCGCGGATTTCTTTTTGGCGTGCTTCATGTATCAATCTTAAATTCTTTCTAAGGCTCATGACCCTAACCTCTCTGATTGCCTCTAATATACCCAAGCTCTTTGTGCTCTCTTCCAACATTTCCAGCTCCTCCTCCGTTCTAACATTGAACAACCGGATCCAATCATCCATCCTATGGGTACCGCTCAACGACTTATTCAACTCGATCACATGAACCTCCAGCATGTCCGAGAAATCATATCCTGTTTCATCACGCAGACGATACACCTTATGGTACTCAGTACGCTCATCCAGGTTAAAGCCCAGTATGCTGATACAGATGCATCTTTTCAATTTATTGTACTTTTGACCCGAAAGCAAACCTTCCGTAAAAAGCTTAGACAAGTAGAACAGGCTGCGCCTGTCCCAGTAAGACAGCATCTCAATCTGCAGCTCAATGTTCACCTTGCTGTCATCATTCAGCTCCACAACCACATCAAGAATGCCCTGCTTCTGCTTCCAGTACCGTTTCCAGAGAAATGTATTCGACAGCCTCGCTGAACGAATCTCTTGTAAGGGAATCCCCAGCGCATCACTGATGAAATGCCGCCGCACTGTCTCATTCAGGAACAGATACTTGAAACTAAAGTCGTACTTTAATGATATTGTTTTCCCCATACATTTTCCTCCTGTTCTGCAGGAGAATGTGGGGATAAATACAATACTTTTGAAAATCTCCTGCTTTTTTATTAATGGTTTGGTATAAAAGCATAGATTTTCTGAAATCAATAGATTGGTTGATTGATGTTATTGTTATACTAGAAACATTATGCTTTGAGTTGATATTAGCATATAAATGAAAAACATGCAATAAAAAATTTTACTTAAGTTTCCGTACTTTTATTCACAAGGCCGATTCCGATATGGCTTATTCAGGTGCTTCAATGCTTCCGTTCGCCATCTAACACTTCCAAAAATGACGGTTGCAGGAAAAATGCTTAAACTTATCTTGTACTAAAGATAAAGGCGCCAGGCTGTGGAGTGTTCGCACTCCGTAGCCTGGCGCTTAACCTTTGGACACTACTCTACCACAATTCCACCCAGCACCGTAATACCCTGGCGCGAAGCTAACTCAAGTTCGCGAAGGATCTCATTGTACATTGTTGACATTGCTTTTTCTACCAACACAATACCTTTGGCGCTTTCCAGCTTTTCCATTTCCTCTGCGTCGTAGAGTACATTATCCAGAATCTGAACTGCAATATTTTCTTTTCCCAGCCTCTCCTTAAGCTCCTGACACACAACATCCGCCCCTGCTTTTAAGTTACAGCCCATGAGACAGATTGTGTCCAGCTCCTGCTTCCCTGCGGAAATTTTAATGGCGGCAGCTGCCAGTTCCAGGGACTGCTCTCTGGTAAATTGACGCTTATTCCTATTTCTCAAGGTGGCGATCCATTTATCAACAAAGAACTTCTTTTTTCCCCCCTGTACAATCAAGCCCAGCTGCGAAATATTGTATAGATTCTGCAGTCCATCTGCTGTGCGTAATTTACCATTCAAAATGTACAAAGCAAAAAGTACACCTGCATATATAAACGCAAACAGGACTGCACCTATAGCCACATATTTTAGGCTAAAGGATGGCTTACTTGCAGCCACTTCTGTTTCTTCTTTTATTTCTACAGAGCCGCCTGCTTCTTCTAATTGCATTTTCCATTGCAGAAGTTCATAGTACGTCTGCTGGTCTTCCGTAAATACTCTTTTTGTCTGCACGCAGTTAAATAGAAAGAGCATTTCCGTATTGACATAAGACAACTGCTGATCCCTTATTCCAGCATCCATTACGATACTGGCCGATTCAGACAACAAACCAACTTCATGCGCCCCAAATTCCCGGGCCAATATATCGTATTGCCGCTCAATATAATCCTTTACACATTGAGCCAGTCTCTCACACTCTGCCTCGTCATAATGGATGACCGTCACTTTTAGATAATCATAACCAGGCTCCATCTCTTGTATTTCATTCAGCTCAGTAATACCTGATTTCCCCTGCGCTGAAATCAATTCGCTTGCGATGGCAGCGGATATTCCAGTCTGGTCCTCAACCCATTGAAACAGCCCGACACCATTTACCAGATCCTCATAAACCGATCTAAGCACATAGCCTTGCCCCATATCGTCTACATGAATATTAAAAATCATTTCTATCTTGGGAATTCGACTAGGATTGATCTGCATGATCACAGAATTCTCAGCATATTGGTGATTTAATGCTATTTCCTGCTCATCATCCAGCACCACATATACTGTCATTTTTTCCGACTCGCTCAACAGATCCTCCAATTTTTGAAGTTTCTTCTCATGCTCAGATTGTATATTGTCTGTTCCTTGAACAGAAGCCCTGATATAACTGAAACCTCCTAACAGAAGCCCACCTATCAGCATACAAACCAGTATGCCTCTCCAGTGTGTCAAAATATCTGCAAATAGATCAACTAAATCTAATTCTCTTTCTTCCATTACGAATACTTATCCTTTCTGTGCCTATTATTTATCTGGTGATTTGGTGCACCCCCATAAAACACTTCGTAAATACCACTCTCATTATTCACCGCGATACTGAACATCCAATATATCATCCCATCCATTAATACAGCATAGAGAGGCCACAAATACTTTTTTTATATTAGCATGAAGCTTTAGATATTTCAAGCACATCTAAATCTTGAGACAATATGTAATGACCCCATATTTATTATCTCGTGGATATACCTGTATACTGAAGATTGCAAACATCAATGGTAACAGGGATTACCGCATACAATGGGCTGTAAGTTGCCAATTTACTATTCATTGGAATATGTCTCCTTAGTCATAGTGTATTCAAAAAATATTATTCCATTTAATCGAAAAGTCACGTTTACAGTTGCAATAATTTAAAATGTGGATGCTCTTTCCGGCAACCAACTTCGGCGTAGCGCTGTAGTAAAACAGGTCTGTTTAATCACGGCGGAATAAGTCTCTGGTATAGACCTTTTCCTCCACATCATCCAGAACAGCATCATAACGATTGGCGATGATACAGCCGCACATCTTCTTGAATTTGTCAAGATTATTAATGACCAGGCTTCCAAAGAAGGTCGTACCATCTTCGAGCGTTGGCTCATAGATAACTACAGTGGCGCCTTTCGCTTTGATTCGCTTCATCACACCCTGAATGGAGGATTGGCGGAAATTGTCGCTGTTGCTTTTCATTGTCAGGCGGTATACACCTACTACAGCATTGTTCTGCTGCGTTTCTCTGACCGCCGAAAAGGATTCGTTGCTGCCATAAGTACCAGCAATCTCCAGCACTCGATCCGCGATGAAATCCTTCCTTGTACGGTTACTCTCCACGATGGCCTGGATCAGATTTTCCGGCACATCCTGATAATTCGCGAGGAGCTGCTTGGTATCCTTTGGCAGACAGTATCCGCCATAACCGAAGGAAGGATTGTTGTAATAATCTCCCACACGAGGATCAAGGCAGACGCCTTTGATGATCGACGCAGCTTGCAGTCCTTTCACTTCCGCATAGGTATCCAGTTCGTTGAAATAGCTGACACGCAAGGCAAGGTATGTATTCACGAACAATTTTGTGGCCTCGGCCTCGGTGTATCCCATGAACAATGTTTCAATGGGGTTTTTAATTGCTCCCTGCTGAAGCAGGCCGGCGAAGGTGCGGGCATGTATCTCTGTCTGTTCATCGCATCCCACAATAATGCGGCTCGGATAGAGGTTATCATACAGCGCCTTCGATTCACGAAGGAATTCCGGACTGAAGATAATGTTATCCATACCAAGCTTCTCCCGGATATGAACTGTGTATCCGACCGGGATGGTTGACTTAATGATAATAGTCGGCTTGGTCTCTCTGCCGATTGTGGATTCTTTGATAAGTGCCAGTACGCTCTCCACGGCAGAGCAGTCAAAGAAGTTTTGCTTGGAATCGTAATTGGTTGGTGCAGCAATGATGATGAAATCCGCCGAAGCGTAAGCAGATACACCGTCTGTGGTAGCAGTAAGGTTCAATGAACGCTTGCCTTTTTTTGCCTCTGCCAGATACCTTTCGATATACTCATCCTGAATGGGCGAGATATACTGATTAAGTTTCTCTACCTTCTCAGGAATAATATCTATAGCGGTTACGTTGTTGTGCTGCGCCAGAAGTACGGCCAGCGACAGACCCACATAACCTGTACCCGCCACAGCAATATTGTAGTTGTGATCTACTGTTATGGGTGCCGCGGTAGCAACATCAACAAAAAGGTCCGTGACCTCAAAGCCCAGAACTTCTGCGAGGGCCTGAATCTGATCGATAGACGGCGTATAGTCTTGCGATTCGAGCCGGGACAAAAGTCCACGGTGAATTCCAGTCACTTTAGCAAGCTGCGCCTGTGTGATCTTCTGTGCTTTCCGGAGCGAGACCACGGTGTCGGCGAGTAACTGTAAGGATAATTTCTTCATTGTCTATGACCTCCTAGCGAGAGCGGCGAAATGTCATTTGAAATGACAGATTACTTTTTCAAGAAAACTCTATAAACGATAATGTAATAGCATATATTCCTCTAAAGAGTCAAGATATTATACCAAAAATGTTGCAGAAAATTTATTAATTGGCGCAGTACCAGTTAAACAGAAAATAATATGTCATTTATAATGATATTATTATTCTTCTTTACCAGATATCCAATATGGTGTATAGTCATCATTTTTCAGTTCATTAATCAGGTCTACCATATCTCTCAATTTCATCATACAGTATCTATTCTTCCAATACCATCATCTAACAAGGTTTACCTCATTATCATCAACAGTAATATTCACACAATCTACAACTTTCCGATAATTGTTATCAAACACGACTATCTGTATTCCCCCTGAGTTGTTAAAATAGTCAATTCCATTAACAGAAATCACAGGGGCCTCTCCTGCGTTAACAATGCATTGAACCTGCGCCCGTCCTCCACCTACTCCGATTATCCCTTTATAACCACCTTCACCGTTATTAGAAAAAAGCTTTTCTTCACCATTCCAAACGCCAACATAATTAGCCTGTTCTACATCAATTCCCCATTTATCTATCATATAATGAAATGCAAAATTATCTGTGTCATATTCTTTACATTGATTTTTCTCAACGATAATAGTAAAGTTTGAATCCTGAATGGCTTCAAACCAGCTTGAAAAATCATTTATATTGCTAAGGTTTCCCCCCAATTCCTTTGCGGCCAAATGCTGGTTAACCAACGAAACAATTTCCTCCTTCCAACTTGCCTGCTGCAAAGTATACTCATTGTAATCATCATCCCAGTTCGAATAAGCTTTATCTCCTCTGTGATCTGGCAAATCATAGTGATCTGATATGTAGTTCATGAGATACTCCGTATATTTCTCGGATCCTAAATAATTGACATGGTTCTTATCAACAAAATCCGTCTCAAAATCAAGTCCAATTTCGTCATAATAATTGTTAAAATTAATAAAGTCATATCCCCGACTCTGTATAATATCACCACATTTGTTTAAAATTTTCCAATCTGACTCCGTTATTATATAGGGACAAACGATAAACAATACTTGAAGATTTTCATCATCGCAATAATCCAAGAGTTCATTCAATGTATTTGCCTGCTGTTCAGTCAATTCACCACGCTCCTCTATAACTATGGGTTCATTAAAGGGAACAGCATTTGCGCTTGTGTTTGGGGCGAATCCTTTGTCAACATCATAAACACTACCAGCTTTCATATACGACCATTGATCGGAACTAGCAAGCAAACCGTACTCAGAATGATACTTGGCAATATCAAAATAAAATGATGGGATATCCCAACCCTCCCAATCTCTGGTGAATAAAAACGAGGTAATTCCCTTAATACGCTGTATTGAAAACACTGTCACGGAATCGGACCAGTTACGTAAAGAAGTCTCCTCGATCGTTTCCCCTAACAATGGCATCGTCCTCACGTCACATACATACAATATAGCTTCATTTGATGTTCTACTCTCCTCAATGTAAACTTTTAACAAATCTGCTGTTGCAGCAGATGTGGCATAATTATAAGATGTATATCCCTTTTCTTTATAAGCTTCCAAAGGTTGATAATATCTCAGCAGATTGCTTCCGCCATATAAAACCACATCAATGTTATCCAAATTATGGAACCCCTGTATAGTTTCTCTTGCTTCACTATTATTTGCACGAAAGATCCAAGTGACTTTACAAAAAAGAAACAAAAGAATTCCCATGAAAACAAAAAATTGTACCATTTTTTTCACTTTATTATATAAATTGTTTATCATAGTGATTTCCATCTCCTGTTTTCGTTAAAACCCTTGATATATAAATTCACTTGCGTCATAACTCGGTCCGTAAAGTCCATAAATCAGAACAATAAAAAATAATGCAATCCAAATAAACCATCTAAAAGGCAGGATTTGTTTTTGCATCCACGCTCTTGCATATCCGTACTTTTCTCGTAAATTGGCAACACAAAACAGACAGATAATACCAAATACAATAAGATTGATATCAATCCAGGTGACTCCCAGCTTTAGTACACCGCCATCGAAGAATATCCAGGGATTCAGATTTTTTAATCCCGTCCACAGCACATTATAGTGGTTAACAGCAACACGCAGCCTGGAAGCAGAAAAAAACACAGCCCCCAACGCGTAGATGGAATAGGTTTTAACACTTTGGAACAGATGCCAACTGAAGGATGCCGTGTCAATGCGCAAAACCTCGACACATTTCTTTAAGAGAGGTGAAAAGATTTCCCCCATCACTAATATCATCCAAAACCATAGACTCACCCCAAAAATATGTTGCATCGAGCCATGCCAAACCCCCATTACAAACCACAAAATGCCCATCCCAATGGTCCATGGGATCAATTTTGCGATACGCTTGCTGAAATGTTTCCTGGCCCACTTTCCAATATTAATAATAGGAGTACTCTTTAACACAGGATAATAAACATAATCTTTTGCCCATGTTCCCAGCGTTATATGCCAGCGCTGCCAAAATTCCTGGCAGGTTCGCGAAAAAAATGGATTCTTAAAATTCTCAGGAAGCTTTATGTCAAAAATTTCCGCTGCCCCCAAAATAATGTCTACACATCCGGAAAAGTCTGTATAGATTTGCAACGGGTATAAGAGTACTGCTATCCAAGGCCAGAATCCTGTATATGTTTTGGTGTCGGCCCATATAGCATTGACAATGATACCTACCCTGTCCGATATGACAAGTTTTTTAAAGACGCCCCATAAAATACGCTGGCATCCAAAACATATGTTTTGATAAGAAAATTTGTGTTTTTCATACAAAATCTGCAACTGCGGGTATCTGCTGATCGGACCTACTGTCAACTGCGGGAAAAAGCATACAAATAAAAAAAGCTTCAGTGGATTCTTCTGGGGTTCACTGTTCCCCCAATAACAATCTAATATGTATCCAATTATCTGCGCAGTGTAATACCCCATTCCAATGGCTGACGCATGTTTCCAAAGGGGAAGGATAGGAAAGACAGGGAGAACATAATGGATGGCCTTAGACCCCACTACCCAGAAGGAACTTCCCTTTAGTACAAACCAAATGCAGATATTTGAAAAAATTGCCAGAAAAGTTACTGCTCCAATAACCTTTTTATGGGAATCCGTCAAATGCTCATTCCTCATCAGGTTTGTTGAAACATAGGCAAGCAGCGTTGATAGGATTAAATAAACAATAGTATATGGCGTAGCCGCAGATAAATAAAAGACTACACTTATCACCAACAAAATAACCCATTGGATTTTACGCGGAACAGTATAATAGACCACCCCCCCTAGTAAAAGCAACAGAAAAAATACAAATGATGTTACTGTCATGTCATATGCTCCTCCATAATAAGCATCTTCCGTTCACTAATTTCCCATTTCTAATATAAGGTCCACCATTTCCCCCACATTCTTCATAATAACGGTTTTACCCAAAGGAATCTTAAATGAGAATTCCTCCTAAACAGCTACTATCAGGTTAATGTGTTCAAAGGAATCCCCGTCATCGATATCATCAGTTGTTGTGATATCTGTGACAACAATGGTATCATCATCAAATACTTCCCTAAAAACCTTATTCATTCTTTCATATGCTTCTTTCTTGTCATTGTCGTGTTCTCTTTTTTGTTAAAATATTTTGATAGTTCAATAATTAAGCAACACTTTCTAAGCAGATATCCTCTCACCAAGATGAAACAGAAAGAAACAATCAGCATTCCAAAGCTCACATGACCCCTGAATTTACCATTTCCCACTTCTACGACAAATGCATTATCCCCATGCAGAAGATTGGTGTCGCCAGTGATTTCACGGAAGGAATCTTCCATCCCAACAGTGAATTCTTTCCGAACGCTTTCTGTTTATCCTATCTGGATATCTTCATAACAGTACTCATTCATCCAAGTGTCTCTTATTATTCTTGCTTTCCTACCTACCTCCAGTGATGCAAATATTTTGCCCCGTCACACAATCAGCGGCCTCCGACAGTAAATACTCAAACGTCGGTATGACATCCTCCACCTGTAAAAAGCGTTTCATTGGATAATTTGAAACGCTCTGTTCCTTCACAAAATCAGGCATATTTGACAAAAACTTTGTATCAATCATCTCCGGAGACACTCCATTCACCTGGATACCTTTCTCAGCATAGTCAGCAGCCAGCGCTTTTACCAGTCCAAGCATCGCATACTTAACCGTCACATATGGTGTTATAAACCTTGGTGGTACTCCCTGTGTATGTACAGTCAACATCACAACAATCTTTCCGGCTTTCTGTTTCTTCATAAATGGAAGAAAGGCTTGAGTCACCTTGATTAGCGAGCAGAGTGATGTCTGCAGCTCTGCCTCAAACTCCTCATAGCCGACCTTGTCATATTTAGTGTATCGAAACTTTTGTGCCGAAAAATGTACGATGTGTGTGGGATTCCACTCCTTTTTCTTAATGACTTCTATCATATAATCAATACGTTCCCTATCCATAAAATCGGCCTGCAACAATTGGAGCTTATCCCCATACTTCAGTTCCAATGCTTCCAGCTGAGAATTCATATGGTGGTAATGTGCTAGAACAAGGTCATATTTTTTTGCTACACGGCGGATCAACTCACAACCGCAGTCCGACGATGCACCCATAATAAGAAGAATCTTTTTCCCATTTTCCATATTTTTCTTCCTTCCTATACTTTTTTAATAACAGAAGCACTTATTGGTGTCCGTTACATGAACACTTGTAATCAGGATTATACGTAATGCGGCAACCTCTTTTCGGGTTTTACCATTTTTTCCCAACGCTTTCATTATTTCCCAGACATAATCCTACTTACAGAGAAAAGTGTGCATCCGTCAAGAACCGCTCTATACCTATACATATCATACCACACTTATATTTTGTTAAAAAATCCTTTTTTTAAGTTCTCTGCACTTTTCATCATCTTATATACTCATTATTTTTCATTTTTTAACACCTTATTTATAACTAACATCACGATTGCTAATATAAAAGATATCCCGTAATATATTAAATATCGGTAAAACACACTGCCGTTATACTGCGACATATAAAGTTCAACAATTCCTCCAACGGAATAATGACAGATATACAGAGGAGTAGTTATAGATCCTAATATTGCAAAGCACTTGAAATTCACTTTTGTCGTATAGCTTTGATTACTAAAAGTAATAACAAGCCCGGCAATCAATAAAAATACTATAATGAATGTGCTATTCATGATTTTATTATATTTCCATGAAATTAGGATTGACAAAAGATAGAATCCAATCTCCATTATAGTCAATATATATCTTGTCATTTGGGACAACTTAATTTTTTCCAGTTTCCTCGCAAAACAAAAAATAGTTCCTCCTGTGCATAATCCTGCAAATCCTCTAAAAAAACCCGATCTTGTTATTCCTATTAAAGTTTCCCAATCCAATTTATTTATAACCATTGAAAAGTAACCATAAATCATCAGAGGCGATGCAAGCATTAGCCACCGATACCCCCCCTCATAAGCAATACTTTTTCTGAATAGAATTATCACTATCGGAAGGGCAAATGCTAATGCTGATAGATACCACCATGCATTAAACTGCGGATTTTTACATATTCCTGTCACTTGTAGCAAAAGCAAATCAAATATTGCTCCGGAATAACCTTTTATGCACTTCGTAAACGAGAAATGATTATAATGAATCTGCCCATATATTTCAGCAATAAAATAAAAGATGAAGGTCATTAACATATACGGAATCATTCGTTTAATCTTTCTCCACGTATAATCTATTGGAAATGACTTATCACTTGTTTCTACTTCCCCATTCTCGTACCTACGATACATATGAGAATATGTAAAATAACCAGAAATGAAAAAGAAAAATTCGACAAACACATGACCTAATGGAATCGGATGTCCTAATCCGTTGTTTACTCTATGCGCATGAAAAATCATAATAAGAATCGTAAAAATAAATCTATACAACTCAATTCGATTATCTCTGTTCAACACTATGTATTTATCTCCATGCATCATGTTTCCTCTCATACATCCCCATACCATCACGGCGAGTAATATTTTTGCTGTTTTTATCCTTTTACTATCTTTCACTATATAACGTATCTATCTTGCCAAGACCATCATCTAACAAGTCACACTTCAATATCTTCAAAAATAATAGAAAATTTGAATTCTAAATTGGTTCAAACCAGTTCGAAAAATCGTTTGTATTACTAAGGTTTTCCCCTATTCCTTTGCCTACAAATGCCAGTCGAATAATGGAACAATTACCTCCTTCCAACTTGCCTGCTACGACGTATACTGATCGTGATCATCGCCCCATTTCGAACAAGCTGTATCTCCCCTGTAAGCCAGCAACTCATAATAATCCTATATGTAGTTCATGGGATAATCCGTACTTTTTCGTTAATTGGCAACAAAACGGACAAATGACACCAAGTACAATAAAGTTGATATCATCCCATATAACTTCCAGATTTAGAATACCACCATCGAAGAAAATCAAGGAGGGATGGTAGTCAAAACATATGTTTCAATAAGAAAACATGTGCTTTCATATAGAATCTGCAGCTACAAGTATATGCTAATCGGATCTGCTGTCAACTGCGAAAAAAGCAAATGATGTTACTGTCATGTCATATACTCCATAATAAGCATCTTATGTCCATTAATTCCCCATTGCTAATATAATATCCACCATTTCCCCTACATTCTTCATGGTAACAGTTTTACCCATAGGAATCTTAAATGAAAATTCCTCTTCAACAGCTACTACCAGATTAATGTGTTCAAAGGAATCCCAGTCATCGATATCATCTGCCGTTGTAGTATCTGTGACAACAATAGTATCATCATCAAATACTTCCCTAAAAACCTTATTCAGTCTTTCATATGCTTCTTCTCTTGTCATTGTCTTAATCTCCTTATTAATATTTTAGATAGCTTATTTCTGAACTAATATTTTCATATCGGCTTTAGACACTACTTTTTCATCCTGATTCGTAACTGTTACACTTACGCAAATCAGTTTTAGATCATCATACTTTTCTTTCACAGTTCCCGTCACAGTAAGCACGTCTCCCACAAACACTGGTTTCTTAAAGCTTAAATTGTCAATGCTGTGAATCAGGCTGTACTTTCCAGGCAAATACTTCCCCGCCAAGGTGGAATAGAAAGAGGCTGTCAACATTCCAAAACTCACATGACTTTTAAACTTACCATTCCCCACTTCTATGGCAAATGCATCATCCCAATGCAAAGGATTGGTATCCCCGGTAATCTCGCGGAAGGAATTCTCCATCTCAACAGTGATTTTCTTCTGAAAACTTTCCGTCTTCCCTATTTGGATATCTTCAAAGCAGTACTCATTCATCCAAGCGCCTCCTTTATTCTTGATGTGATAGTTTCCACATCAAGGCCATTTTCTTTTCTAATCTGTGGAAGCGTGCCATACCCTACAGAGAAACAGTCTTTGAGCCCAACTTTAACCGTTTTCTTCAGGCACCCTGCATCTACCAGTACATCTGAGATAATGCTTCCCAAGCCACCAAGGATATTGTGTTCCTCCACCACAAAAAAGAGCTTGGTTTTTCCAGCCAGCTCTATCACATTTTCCTTGTCAAATGGCTTGATAGTTGGCACATTGACAACGCACACGGAAGTTCCTTCTGCTTCCAGCAGTTCAGCTGCATTCATCGCCTCCTCCAGAATAGCTCCCGTGGTAAAAATCGTCACATCCTCCCCATCCTTCAAAACCTCATTCTTATCAATCGGAAACTGATAATCATCCGGAAAATACTCCTTTTCCTTATTCATTCCAAGCCTGATATACACTGGCCCGCTATATCTGTATGCCACCTTCATACACTCGTAAGCCTGTTTAGGAGTGGCAGGAGAAAGAATCTTCAGGTTGGGAAGGCTCCTTAAGACACTGATATCCTCTGTCGTATGGTGTGTCGGCCCCAGGGAACTGACGGATAATCCGCTGCCTGTTCCTATCAACTTAACCGGAAGGTTCTGCAGACAGATATCATTTCTGATAAACTCATATGAACGGTATGCAAGGAAGGGGGCAGCCGTATATACAAATGGAATTTTACCTGATGCCGCCAGTCCCGCAGAGGCGGCTACCATATTTTCTTCTGCAATACCAAAATTAAAAGATCTATCCGGAAAGTTTTTGCGGAACATAAAATCCAGACCGCCTTCTCCACTGTCAGCTGTGAGGTATAATATGTTCTGATCCTGGTCCGCAAGCTCCATCAGGCTTCCTATACATGAACTCTGCATTCGCCTACACCTCCATCTCCTTTTCACTGATCTGAAGTTCTTCCATGAATACCTTCTTTTCTTTCCTATTTGGCAGCTTAAAATGCCAAATGGGATTATCTTCCATGATGGATACTCCCTTGCCTTTGATTGTATGCGCAATCACTACGGTAGGTTTGCCATTTTGCGGAATGTTCATAAAAGTTTCCTTGAGTGCATCTACATCATGCCCATCCACTTCCATCACATTCCAGCCAAAAGATTTCCATTTTTCATCCCAGTGAACATATCCGAGAGTTTCTTCCACATGATTTGTTTTCTGAACTTTATTACAATCCAAAATAGCCACCAGATTATCCAACGAAAAGGCGACTGCTGACATTGAGGCCTCCCATATAGTTCCCTCCTGACTTTCCCCATCGCCGATCATCACATAAGTCTTGGCGCCATTCTTGTCCAGCTTCTGGGCAATAGCCATGCCCACTGCTACTGACATTCCATGCCCAAGTGAACCGGTAGAAGCTTCTATGCCCCTAAGATCCCTTCTGTTAGGCTCCCCTCCTATATGGCACCATGGCTTCAAATAGGTATGCAATTCCTCTTCCGTAAGGTACCCTGCTTCACATAACGTTGAATAGAGGGCAAGACCCCCATGGCCTTTGCTCAAGACAAAACGGTCCCTGTCCGGCATATCCGGATTTTTCGGATCATGTTTCATCACATCTTTCATATACAAGGTATAAATAATGTCTATTGCCGAAAAGCAGGAGGCAAGATGAGCCATTCCGCCCGAATATCCGGTAATAAATATGCGTTTCCGCAACTTTGCAAGTATTTCCTTATCCTGTTGATTCATGAAACATTCTCTCCTTACTCCAGATCAGAATATACCTCTATTACATGCTGCTTCTTCTCATAATGATCTGTTATGGTAAACTCCCAAATTGTATTGCCCTCTTCATCCTCAGAAACCTTCGTAAATCCCTGGATTCCATAAAATTCCTTCACCATGGCATTCTTAGCCGTGGGATAGTAGTATCCGACAATCTTCCTTACGCCAATTGCCTTCGCTTTTTCCACCAGCTCATCCATCATAGCAAATTCCATGTCGCGCTTTAATACGCGACAGCTCATCAGCCAAAGCTCCATGTGGAGTTCATCACGATTGTCGCCCCCGATTCTCCCGATTACGACGCTGACGACACCGTTATCTCCAAACTTATCCCCAAGCTTTCCATACAGCGTCACATGATTCAGATCTGATGCCACCCTTTCAATTTCAGCCTGACTGTATCGCTTTGTTGTAAGGTTGAACTGATTGCTTTTGTTCGTAAGCTGTGCAATCCGCGACATATAAGCGGGAATAAAGCCCTGAATCTCTCCTTTCATTTCAAGAGATTTTAGATAATCTTCATAATTTACAAATGAGGCCTCCAGCTGGCTTCTTTTGGCATTATCCAGATACATTTCTGTCCTCTTCAGGTCATCCTGTGACAGGGATGTGACTTCAAAAAAACCTGACTTATCAATAATTTGAATATAATGCTCCACTTCATCAATTTCGGGAACCGCAACTCCGGGAACCTGCTCTGAAATGATTGCTCTTTCCGCCGGGTTGTCATCTACAAAGACATAGCTTTCCGGTAGGAGTGTCATCTCCTGCGCAGTCTCCGTCAAATTGACGCTCTTTGGATTCCAGTTGGCTTTTATATTTACAAAATCATCCTTATGAAGCACACTGTCTGGCCTTGCAAGGCCGCTGAGCGCATTTGCCTCATCATTCTTAGAATTAATTGTCAGAAGAACTCCTAGCTGCTTATGCAATTTGATATATTCCTGAAACTCACTATAGGTCTGTGCAAGGGATGTCTCTTGGCCGATTTCAAGATTGTCCGCCCCGTCGTCTCCTACAATTCCGCCCCATAGCGTGTTGTCAAGATCCAAGTTGAAAGCCTTTTTATTTTTTCCATAAATTGACTTTATAATGTTAGCCACATTAAATGCAAGGTATGGGATTGCTGGCACAGCTACCGCATACTTGTACATGTGCCAATAATACGGATCCGACCACTTGTCCAGCCCGTATGACGCAGACAGATAGTTCACATCGCAGATAAAAAAGTTGTCATGTGACTGTGCATACTCATAGAAACGACAGTTAAGCGTCGTTATGAAGTTGACACGTCCATGAAAATCACTGGCATCTTTATTACCCATCAAACGGAAGAAAGGATACTCAAAATTATTCTGTATAATCGGGCAGTTGTATTTCTCTGTAAGATGGTTCCACAGCCCCTGAAACTTTACAGAGACAGCATCCAACTTCTGCTCAACGACTTCCTTACTGTCTGCAAGTGCAGGGAAATTCAGTATATTTCTGATACAGGTACAGACATATATGATATCCGGACTAAATTCTTCCAACGCAGGATTAGAAAACATTCCATCTTCGTAATACTGATTATACTCTGATTCATAAAATAATGGCTTAATTCCATAATTTAACAGAAACAGTTCAAGGAGCAGCTTAATATTATGTGTGGTCTCACCGCCGAGAATTGCAATCTTCTTTTCTATAAATATTTTAGAAGAACCCTCTAACAAAAGCCTCCTTAGACTCTTCCTTTTATTCAGAAGTTTTTCTGCCTCAAAAGGATATGTTAACTCTTTCATCTTTAATTGCCCTATCTTTTCAAATCAAAACCAACATATCTTTACTAACATCATTTCAGAATACTTCCTTGCATTAATTCCACAATACTCTCATACTCATTGATAAGCAGCGACCCATCTATCGTCCTTATTACCGGTTTACCATCGAAAATATCAACCACTTCACCTGGACAATACCTAGAAAAATCCAACAACTGGTCAAATGGTACTGCATTCCATATTGTCACTTTTTCTTCATTAACATAAGCAAAGGCTCCGGGAAAAGGTTTCGTTACACCTCTAACCAGGTTATATATCTCTCTTGTTTTCAATCTAAAATCTATTTTCCCATCTTTAGCCCCTCTCTTTTTATACCAAAAATCAAAGTCGTGTGTTTCTGTTTTGATCATAATTGCATTGTTTTTGTAGGCTTTTAATAAGCGAGATATTAAGTCTTTAGCACACAAAAGATTTTTGTATTGCAGTGTTCGGATAGTGTCAAAATCATTTATTTCAAACATGATATTATCAAATACATTCGGGCTGTCTGCTGCTTTGTCGTATTGAAACAAATTCATAATAAACCGACTGTCGCCATTTATCACCGACCAATTCATTGGTGACCTTCCACGTCCATACGGCAAATAACCACAGCTCCCATGAAAACCAAAAATCCCATATTTATAACTCTCTAATATATACTCCGGTATTAATCTCTGCCACCCCATAGATATACCCAATTCAAATTCATTATTTTCAAAAAAAGAACGACTGGCATCATCCTGCATGGTGTAATCCTTGGTTTCAAAAATATCAATATGGTATTTTTGTGCCAAAGTTTTTAACGATTTAAACCCTGCCACATTACTATTTTCTAAAACTGCTTCATCAATCGTAACAATTAAGTCTATTTTTTCAAGATTATTTTCAATATACTCAATGATTTCGTATGTAGTATCTTTTGCTCCAAAAACCGTTATTTTATAATTCATTTTTTATCTCCTTAAAATGTTTACATTCACTATCAAACGTTTCAAGTAACACCTGACACTTTTCAGCATACAATGTTTTAAAATTATTAGCATTATTGTATCCTGTTTGTGTCCAGGTATACGGATGGGTCAATATTTGTATCTTTTTATTTTGGAATAAGGTTTCTTTGTCGGGTAATAATCCATAATTCCATTGATGTCGCGCATCCGACAAATATTTTACATCCGGCTTCTCTTTTTCCATATCCGCCACATATGAAAAAAATTCTTTCTGATATGCATTTATCAAGCCTGGTATTTTGATATTGCCACTTAGTACTAATGCTGTAGGCCGATGAATCGAAAAACTATCAACTGAAAAAGAAAGCTTGCAATTCATTATTTCCACTTCCTTTTGAATTTCTCTTTTTATTTCATCTATCTGCTCTAACCCATTCAGATGAAAATGTAAGCCGACTTCATGCCCCATATGCTTTATTTTCTCTAGCATATCAATATTTTTTTTCGCCAATAAATTATATGCATTATTTGTCACTTGGAAAAAGTATGTAGACTGAAACTTGTTTTCAGCTTCAAAACACGCCAGGTCATAAGCCCGTTCAACACTAAACTCCACATCATGTCTCATAATAATGTAACTATCCACTGTCAGGGCTTTACGAAATGTAGCTTGCTTTCCACTTTCTTTAATAAGCATTATAATATTTCCATATTCTGCGTAACTAAACATAGTATCATCCTTTCCTATAAACCTTTCTTTCCAAGATCATAACAATATTAACTGTCATTTTCTGTTTTTGTCAAGATTTTTTCCAAACGCCAGCTTAAATGCCGCCCGCTTCACTAGAACCTGATAAGCCTAGATAATGTATCTTGGGAGCAGTTCTGACTTTCTGTTTATTTTTTCAGCTGTGGTTCGTTTACATTTATAAAATTATCAACCCATGAAAGTACAAAACTAATTCTCTTACAATCCAATATTTTGACCAATAGTATTTCGAATGTGTATTGCCTTATTAAATCAATTAACACACAACATACGAAAATCACAATTACAGAAAAGGTCATGTGTAAGCAAGCATTAATACCACTCAAAGTATCGTCAATAAATAATGCCTTCCAAACATTTTGAGAGATGCCTTGATGAGATAAATAAACTCCAAGGCTTGTACTAGCTATAATATTTATTGTTCTTGATTCTATATGATGTAAACCCTTTATTGCATAAAATATAAATATTGCAACCATAAGTACAAAAATCGAACCTCGATGATTTAAATATATACTATGCTCTTTTATTAAATCAGAATTTATGAATTGTCCAATAATCAAGATCAATAAATTAATACTTGTCAAGGATACAAAAGTCAATAGTGCTAAGCTCCCTGAATTGTTAATTATCCTTTTAAAATCAGTTTTCTCAATACAGTTAATAATAAAATAAATATTAACAAAAAAGAGGAAATCGCACACAGGCGCTCGACTATATATTGTCTTGTATATACTGACAAACACTGTCAGCAATATCGTAACTTGTTGTATTTGTTTTTTATTCAGTTTATCAATGATGCAATTTAAAATTGGATGAAAAATATAAAGTAATAAGTATGCAGTGATAAACCAATGTGTCCCCATGAATACACCAAATATCTGTCGAATCAATTCACCTTTTCCCACCTGTATTTGGAAACCGTACCATGAAATTATGTACCAAAAAATTGCATAAAAAGCTGTTTCAAAAACTAAACTGACCGCCTTTTTGCTTCTAAATTGATTGCACTTAGACATAAAATAAATTCCTATAATAATAAACAGGTCAACTCCTAACTGACCCCAGCTTCCAAGCAATATGGCAAATACATGATATCCGGATAAGCCGGTAGCCAATACCCCCCCGAAACATGACTGAACGTTGTTGCATAATGCCATGCAATAATTAAGAGCATAGATGCAATTCTAAGAATCTCAAAAACACTGTTACGACTCTTCATATCTTTTCCTTCCTCTTTCACCTAAATTTACTCTTCCAAGCAATCCCTGTATATGCTTCTTTTTGAGATCTAATACAACAGGTAATTCCATAATACATCAGAAACATGTGTATTTTCATCAACATGCCTTCAATCATCGAAAGAGATAAAAAGCATATAACAAACAACAACGGCGCATAGTCTTTATTATTTTTAAAGTGTTTAAACGACTCCATTAAAAATGTCAAGAACAATCCAATATATGAAAATGCCCCCATAATTCCATACTGACCTAGTAAACTTACAAATGTGTTATGTGCTCCCCATCTGAACGCATCAAAATAGTTTCGTCCATGTCCAAATAGCGTTCTCTCTTCCCAAACTACTCTCCATATATCAATTCTTCCGGAAGTTGTATCATTTGCTTTTCTGACAAACTTACTTACTATTGAATTATCAATGATTGTATGCAAAGGCGTGAACTTATAAATCCCTGCCATGATGAATATAATAACAAGCATCATCCACGCTCTTTTAACACTCATATGACCATTTTGATATATTTCAAGTAGTACCCATAGAGCAAACACTGCTGCAGACGAAACGAAGGCCCCTCTACTACTTGAAACGACGACCATAAATATAGATATAATAAGACAGGCTATTTTTAATCCCTTCCTATTTTTGTTACTACTTATTGTTGCAATAAAATATGTCAAAAAACAGCAATATATGCCACCTAGAGAGTTCAGATTGTAAAACATACCAGTATAATTCTTTAGACTAAATGGCACAACCGCTAATGATATCATTGTTACTATAACGAAAAGAACAAACATTAAACCGTCAATACCATTAATAAAACTTCGTGACCATGTAAACCACATTAGAAATGTAACGAAAATAAACAGCATTGCCAAAGCATTAACTAATAGCTGTGTATCATTCAAAATGAAGAAAGAAACTATCGCAGTTGCAATGTTCAAAACTGGCCATATCATAATCCTATTATAGAATGGGAGAATTCGTACCCTTTGGTCAATGACACCAAGAAAAGCAACAAAAACTCCCAAAAGCAGTAAAGGAATCTGTATGCTTTTCAATGTATTTGTCATATTCACTATCCCGGAAACGAATATGAGTGTAATGGATAATATGCAAGTGATATTTTCTTTTGTCGAGAATGTATTCATAGCATATCTCCTTTAAATAGGCTAATAAATCCTAAACAAGAGCTGAAAAGAAGTGGTCAACGTCTGACAAAGTTAATAATTTTTCTGATATCTTCTTTATGCACTAAAATGCAGTCTCTGTACCTGACGCGAAATGTTCTCGAAAAATATACAAGCAAGCTAATACCTGATATAGAGTATGAGACTATCGAAGCAATTGCTGCCCCATACATACCAAATATTCTAATCAAAACATAATTTAAAGCAATATTTGACCCGGCAGCTGCCAACAAGGCAAGGATGTATATCTTCCATTCTCCTCTGGCCTGTATAAGAGGATTTAAAACCTTAAAAATTGCCATAAAAGGTACACCAATAAAAATGAGTAATGTCACTGAGTAAGAATCTTTATATTCTGAACCGAAAAAAAGTCCAATCGTCGGTTTTCCTACTGCCAATAGTCCGACCAAACACACTAATACAGTTGTTATTGCAATACGCAGGCTAAAACACACTTCATCGACATTATCAGATTTAGCTGTTTTATTAAAAAGAATTTCCTTAAATACATCTGGCACCATCCATGCCATCTCAGCAACAGTAACTCCAGAAGCATACAGACCTACAAAATAATTGTCCACCATTCTATTCAAAAAGATTACATCCACTCTATAGTTTATTTCAACCAGAAGAGCGGCAATAACCGGAAAGAAACTAATTCCAATCAGTTCTTTAACAACTTCGAATACAGTCTTTGATATAACAAGCTTGTATTTCATAGTAACTGTGCATAACACAATAGCTGCCAAATCCCGAATGATCAATATTACAAAGACATATGTTACGCTTGGAGCTGCAAATAAGTACAATAACAAAATATCAAGTACATTCAATGCATATATTATAATTGAAATGATGTTTTGATATTTAATATTGTCGACAAGAGTTAAAAACAGGTATTCACCCTGGAGCATATTCAAAAGAACCGTTACGGGAAATATGGGATTAATTCCAAATCTCGCAAGCACCCAAGATGATAGTAAAATAAATAGACCAAAAGCAATGGCTTTATATATCGAAATAGAAAAGAATATATTTTTGCAATCCTTTTCCTCATTTCTTCTTCTATAATTAGGGTACAACTTGAAAAAACCCATTTGCATAATAATAACGAGAATACTGGACCAGGACATATAGGTGCTGTATTCGCCTTTCAGGCTGGGCCCCAAATATCTGCTTAATATTGATACAAAAATAATACTGCAAACAGTGACCATTCCCTTTTTAAGTATCGCAAATGAGTAACTATTATTGACTAATTTATCTGCCAATTGATTCTTTTTCATTTCTTATTGTCCACGCTGTCCAAAAAATCTTTGTAGTAGGAATCCATCTTCGAATCTCGAATTTCTGGTCGAAACATTTTTGATGTTTCAAAATTTTTCGATGCCTGCTGTATCATATTTTCAGCATCATTTCCCATTAAAAGAATCTTTTCAGCCAGCTTCTTATAGTCTCTGGGCTTTATTTGCCATGATTGATCTATCCAGCTCGATACACCAATGGTATTGCTTACAATCAGGGGACACCCCATTGACATAGCCTCTATGGCTGCTCTCGGAAGGCCTTCACTTATGCTGGGTTGAATATATATATCTATTTCTTTCAGCCAATCTTTGATTTTTTCCTGTTCAGCAAAATATCCCATGAAATGCACCCTATTGTCCACTTTTAACTCTTGTGCAATTCTAACATACTCATCGCTCTTGCCGCCCCCAACAACTTCCAGTGAATAATTCCCAGGCAATAACGTCAAACTCTTAATCGCAGTGTCTATGCCCTTGTAAGAGTTTAAGGTTGCCAGTATTCCAACAACTTTTTTGTCTTTACCGAGTTTGTACTTATTAATTCTACATTTCAGATTGTTATCATCAATCTCTATTTCGATATTCGGACAAACCAAATACGGAACCTTTGCAGGATATCTCTTTGCTAAATTGTCTGCGCAATAATGCGCATAAGTCCCTTTTGCCATTTTATTTTTTTCAAGCAAGTACCAAATAACCCCTTCGACAAATCCCAGCATAGTTCGTCCTAATAATTTATGTGCTAACGCATCATATCCCAGGTATGAAATTATGGGCTTATTGATTTTATGCAATGTATTTACTGCAATGCACCCGTTCATCCCATTTCTCAGTAAAGCAACATCGTATTCGCTGGCATGTGTCTTCAACCACTTTCTTATTCCGGAAAAATCCATCTTCTTAAACAGATATACATTTGAATTATCCGGAATTTGAATGCTTCCGTCTATGTAGCTTGCTTCTCTTGCGACATATATTACTTTATCGAAATATTTCCCGAATTGTTTTGTATTATTATAATTAGGTCTAGTAAAATAGTACTTTCCCTCATAAAATGAAAAACCATTATCGGCAATATATAGTAATACCATTCTCATATCTCCATTCATCATCCGGGATTAACCCGGATGATTCAAAAACTCTTTTCTACTTTATAATCTCCAGTAGAGCATTCTTGAAGCTTGAAGATCTTTAACCTTATATAGACCCTTCACATCAATGAGAACCCGTTCTTCATCCGGCACATCCCTATACATCTTCTTAATCTCATCCAAGTTCAAAGTCCTGAACTCATTATGAGCAACGGCTACAATCACACAGTCAGCATCAGCTACATCTTCAATCTTAGTGAGTTTGACTCCATAGTCGTGCATTGCATCTCTCTCACTCGCCCATGGATCAACCACCACAGGCTTGATTCCATACTTGTTGAGTTGTTTGATGATATCCTCCACTTTGCTATTACGGATATCAGGGCAATTCTCTTTGAAAGTCAGACCAAGGAGAACCACCTTGCTTTTCTTCGGAGCCTGTCCAGCTTCTATCATCTTCTTAACAGCAGCATCGGCAACATAAGCACCCATAGAGTCGTTCACAATGCGGCCACTTAAGATAATTTGACTGTGATAGCCCAGTTTTTCGGCTTCGTAGGTGAAATAATATGGATCCACACCAATACAATGCCCACCGACTAAACCCGGGCGGAATCCAAGGGCATTCCATTTGGTATTCATGCCTTCGACAACTTCATTTGTGTCAATATCCATACGGTCAAATACCATAGCAAGCTCATTCATAAATGCAATATTTATGTCCCTCTGGCTATTCTCTACCACCTTGACAGCTTCGGCAGTCCGAAGATTGGAAACAGGATGTGTTCCCACCTCGATTACGAGATCATATACTGCCTTAATCTCTTCAAGAGACTCGGCATCAATGCCAGAAACAATTTTATGGATATTCTCCAGCCGATGTACCTTATCGCCAGGGTTAATACGTTCCGGACTGTATCCAACCTTGAAATCCACACCACACTTCATTCCACTCTGTTTTTCCAGAATCGGGATGCATACATCTTCAGTACAGCCAGGATAGACTGTGGACTCATAGACCACGATGGAATCAGAAACCAGATTACGGCCGACAATCTCTGAAGCGTCAATGACGGGTGTAAGATCAGGCGTATGATCAGAATTCACCGGTGTAGGAACAGCTACAATGATAAACTTTGCCTTCTGGAGTTCCTTCTCATCAGATGTGAACTGTACGGTAGTCTTGGATATCTCTGCATCACCAACCTCCTTAGTCGGATCTATTCCGGATTTGTATAGTTCGATCTTTTCTTTATTCAGATCAAATCCAATAACATTAATCCCCTTCTTCGCAAAAGCAACTGCGATAGGCATTCCAACATAGCCAAGTCCTACCAGAGCGAGAGATTCTTCTTTTGCCACCAGCTTATCGTAGAGTTTCATTTTTATATCCTCCGCATAAAGGCTAAATATAATAGTAAAATTTTTCGACATTCTGTTGCTCTTCTTCAAAATTCCTTTAACTCAATATCATTATGTTTTCGAACATATCTTCATACTGTTTTACAATTTTGTCCCTTTCAAAATCCTGTGCACGCTTTAGTGCATTACTTCTTATTTTCTCTCGAAGATTTATATCCTGTAACACCTCAACAACGGCATCTGCTATTCCTTGATAATCTCCCACCGGAACAAGTATTCCATTTACATGATCTGTTATTATCTCACTGGGCCCATAAGGACAGTCGGTTGAAATAACAACCGCTCCGCATGCCATCGCCTCCACAATCACATGTCCAAACCCCTCCCAGGCTGATGATAATATGAAAATATCAGAATTGTGAATATACTTATAGGGGTTTGCTTGAAATCCAATCAGCGTTATATATTGTTCCAAATCTTCATTTTTGATTATTTCCTTAATCTGTGACTCAAGCTCTCCTTTACCTAATATAATCATGCGAAAGTTTACCTGATTTCTTAGAATACTCAATGCCTTTAATAATGTTGGATAGTCCTTTTGTTCGGTAAATCTTCCTGCTGATATCAGCTTGTTCTCCCCACTTAAATCAACAACATCTTTACTCAGTGCTTCTATTGCCTTAAGATCTATCGGATTATATATTACTTGAATTCGATTCGGAGGGACTTCGTAGTTTTTGCATAAATCCAATTTTACCCCTTCAGAGAGTGCCACTGCTTTATCTGCAAACCTGCCATATATATACCTTATTGCCTTCCGCTCTATCCATCTAATCTTTGTAGCAGTTCTGTTATTAGATTCCCTTAAGACTGTTTTACCCTTAAAACCACTTAATTTCAGAGCAATAGTCAGCATTATATTCGGACGTAACATGGTGCTCATTGCAATATCGGGACCAATATCTTTTATTACTTTCCGCATGCCAAGCAATAGTCGAAGATAATTTTTTTTACAGATTTTGATTTTCAGGTTATGCACACAAATATCTTCGTATAAGAGATGAGAGTACTCGTCTTTATACTTTCCTTCTGTTGGACGGTCTAATAGTAATAGATGCACCTTATATTTAGATCTGTCCAATCCATTCGCTATGTTTACGATAGTTCGCTCCGCGCCCCCGCCTGTTAACGATGGTAAAAAAAATAAAATTTTGATCATACTTCCTCTTTCCATATTTTCTCTACCAAATGTCGATATTTTTCAACAACTATATCCCTGCTAAAGTGTGTTTCTGCAATCTTTCTTGAGGCGATTCCCATTTGAACTTTCTCTTTATATGTCAAAGAAATAAATTTCTCTACGGCATCAATCATCATATTACGATTATTGGGTTCGAACAAATAACCATTAACACCGTCATCAACTGTTTCTCTGCAGCCGGAAATTGTGGTCGTAATCAATGCTCTCCCAACAGATGCACTTTCCAACAAAACATTGGATAATCCCTCTCCGTATGTTGATGGATGAACAATGGCGCAGCTTTGATCGATAAATGGCCTTACATCTTGCTGCGAACCCAGATACCGAATAATTCCTTTATCTTCGAGTTCTTTTAATTTATCCCTATATTCCGATTCGGTCTCTTCTATAAACCCAATCACATTGAATGTTATATTGCTATATTTTTCTTTTATTTTTTCTGCCAGATATAGGTAATCATCAATGTTCTTGTCTCTCATTACTCTGCCAATATAATTAAAAACAATTGTGCCCTCCTTGGGATATTCGCAAAATGCAAATTTTCTAAGATTAACCCCACTTCCTGGAATAACCTCATATCTATCATGCTTAATAATATTTGCTGATTGTATTTTTTTCCTGTTCTCTTCATTTTGGAAAAATATGTGGTAAGCTGAGTTAAAAACCACACGATATAATAAAACAATTATACGCTTGACAATACCGCCATTTTCAAATCCACTACCCAATCCTGTAATGTTATTGACATAAGGAATCTTGAGATGTCTAGCCGCCAAACCACCATATATATTCGGTTTTATTGTAAATGCCAAAACTACTAATGGCTTATACTTTTTAAATAAATTGACATAGCTGCGAAGCAATTTCAAATCCTTTATTGGATTCGTTCCCCTTCTGTCTATTTCAATATCCTCATAAATTACGTTTTTTCTTTTAATAAATTCAATTCTCTTACCATAAGGGCAGGAAACAAGGACAGTATAGCCGTTATCCGCCAAATCATCTATTATTTCTTTTCTGAAACAAAATACATCATCATCGTGGCAATTAAGCATTGCTATTACCTTGTTATCAGTCATTTCCCTAATCTTCTTCCTCCTGGCGACTAATTAAATTTCATTTCTTATGACCTGACTTTTTTCTATTATAGCTCTCTTCTATCAATTTTTTCGCATATGCCTGATGAGCATCGTACTGAGGCTTGGTTACCTTCCCTGCCTTAAGTAAAGCATCTCCATAATCATCTGTCACATCAATTTCCTCTGAACTTTCGCCTTTTCCGAATACCTTTTTCACAGTTAACACTAGAATTTTCAGATCATTCAAAAAACTGACTTTTTCAATGTACTTCAAATCCCAGTTAATTTTGTCTTCCCAAGTAATTGCGTTCCGCCCCATGACCTGTGCCAATCCGGATAGCCCAGGTTTAGCTGTATGTCTCATCCTCTGTTTATCGCTCATAAATACCATATCTCTCACAAGCTGAGGACGTGGACCGATAAGGCTCATGTCACCTTTTAGTATATTGAAAGCCTCTAGCACCTCGTCAAGGCTGGAGGCCCTTAGAGCCTTTCCAAACTTTCCTAGACGCATATCATCCGGTAACAATTCTCCATTTTCATCTCTCGCGTCTGTCATAGTTCGGAATTTATACACATAAAAAATACGTTCTTTACCCGTCACGGGATCTATTAATCCTGGACGAGGCTGTTTAAAAACAATGGGACTCCCCATCTTTACTCGGACAAGCAATGCAATAATGATGAATAGCCAACTCAAGAGAATAATTGCAGCTAATGAGCAAATTATATCCAACAAGCGTTTTATATATTTCTCATAAAAGCCCCTTTTCCTATATATACTCATTTCTATAAATCCTACCCAAAACAAGCTCTGATTATTTTAATGATCCTATCTTGCTGTTCTATCGTCATCTTATTATCACTCGGCAGACATAAACCTCTTTCAAATATATCTGCTCCCACATCTACCACATCCGCCTCCTGAATGTAGGCATTGCTTTTTGCTCTGCCACTTCCTTTTCTTGTAATAAACGGATTCATCCGATAAATCGGCTGCATGTGCATCGGCTTCCAAATTGGTCTCCCCTCTGCATTAAACGAAGCCATCACTTCCAGAATTTCTGTAGGACAGCTTTTCCCCGGTTCACTGATGTAGAGAGTTTCCTTCTCGCTTCGGACCTGTCGACACATAGCATCTTTATCTATGATCAGACAACTAAGCCAGAAGTTCGGTACACTATTCTTTTCATCAAACGGATTCATCCTGACCGGAAGGTCAGCCAGCCCTTTCTTATACCTATAGTAGATTTCTCTCTTTTGAATAATGTGTGCTTCAAGGTAGGGCAACTGACCGCGAACAATTCCTGCCACAATATTGCTCATGCGATAGTTGTAACCCATCTCTTCGTGCTGATACCACGACGCATTCTCTCTTGCCTGCATACTCCATTTTCGTGCTTTATTTGCATCTTCCTGACTATCCGTCACCAGCATTCCGCCTGCAGAACCAGTCACGATTTTATTGCCATTAAAGCTGATGACGGATTCCGTGCCAAACATACCCGTCTGAATCCCTTTATATGTGGCTCCGAAGGATTCTGCAGCGTCCTCTACAATCAATGCACCTCGCTTGTCACAGACAGCCTTAAGTTCATCCATCTTTCCGGGTGTACCATACAAATGTGCTATGACCACCAGCCTTACATCAGGATAAATCTCAAATGCCTTTTCAAGAGCGACCGGATCCATGTTCCAAGTATCGTATTCAGTATCGATAAACACTGTCTCGCCGCCCTCGTATGCAATCGGATTGACCGTAGCATCGAAAGTCATGTCCGACGCAAACACCTTATGTCCCTCCAGGCATCCATGACCGACCTTAGGCTGACCATACAGCTTTTCTCCACACAGCTTTATTGCCAGATGAAGAGCCGCCGTTCCGGCGGACAAAGCTACTGCATGCTCCCTGCCAATCTTTTCAGCTGTTATACGCTCAACCTCATTAATATTTTTGCCAACCGTGCTTACCCAATTTTTCTGAATGGCTTCAACTACCCACTTCTGCTCATCTCCATGCATCGTAGGGCTGGACAGCCATATTTTCTTTTCAAAAGGCTCTATGCCTTCAAACCGTTTATCAATAAGCTGTTTATTCATAATTGCATTCCCTTTGCCGTATAATATCCGGCTTTTTCCAATACTTCATCAGCAATAAAGCCCTCTCTGGTTCTATTGCTTTCAATAATAGAGATGAGGTTTACTTCCTTTGTAGCAATGACCTTCTTGCCGTTAAAACTGACAACATTGTAAGTTCCGAATGTTCCCATCTGGATTCCTTTATATGTTGCATCAAGAGATTCCTATTTCAAAATATAAAAACCAAATCTTATATCTGGTTAATAATAACATGTTTACTTAATTTTATCAACCACCTGAAATTCTTCATTGAAAACACAACAAATAGTCTATTTAAATTATCTCTCCTTACAAGCGGAATTAATTTGCAAATAAAAAAGACCTAAATGGCCTTTTTATTTGTGTTCAGGACATCAATCTCTCGTATCATATCCGCAATGCCACTCATTATTTAATTCACAGCATATTCAAAATCTTGTGATACGACCTGCATGTCTGAATATAGATTCCCTCTTTTTGCTCCTGTCAATCTTAGCTCTCTCGCCACCCTATCCGGATTTAATATCTGAATGTTATGTAGACAAGGCATACATTCCTCCATGTACTCCATTCCAAACGCAGGATATACCTTGGTCTTATCAGCCTTCGCGAGCGTTTCCATCCTGACATCCGGAATATAATATGGAAATACGGTAAAGACACCTTTCTGATCCTTAATCCTTTGACTATGATATGGATGGATAATTGCCAGCGGGGGAATGTCACCCAGTTTCACAGGAATTCCATCTGAATAATAACGTAGCAGTAAATAGAAAAACGGGTTCAGTTCAAGATTGCTCAATGCTGCCATTTCCCTGCCCTTATATGCATTCCTGACCATTTCCAGGGCTGACAAGCCAATTATCTTATTTAGGTTTTTCTCCTGTTCTACTTTGGTATCAAAATAAATATCGATGGCCTTATCTTTCTGCAATTCCCTCAGAATCTCATCAGCCAGTTTATCCGTCCTCTCACCATTCAAAGCCTTTTTGATCAGATGACTGTCCGCTTTGTCAACAAAAGAATGATACACTGCCTCATTCAGCCGGGTAGGCTGCAGGATCCAGATTACAGGCTCTGCAGTCCTACACCTCTCAATAACTTCCAGATCTTTCACTGGAGAGATGAAGGACTCCAACGCAAATTCCAATGCAATAACCAGAGACTCGCTCCAGTCCATCAACCTTGTCCGGGAAAAGAAATGCTGCATGACCTCCTGCCATTCAATCATAGTCTGAGGCACATGATAATCCACCTTGTCAAAATTGCGGGACATAAAGCTCTGAAAGCGATATTCCTCTCGCAAGTGATTATTGCTGTAAGTATCCGTATCATTGTACCGATACCCCACCTGTCTGAAAATGTTTGGTTCCAAATGATAATTCGCCCTAGCATGACCTCGAAACCATAAGATAGGAGTATCTTTTGTCTCGCTCTTGATCTCTTCGCTGATGGCGTTCACATGCTGGTATACTTCCCCCAGACTTTCAGCATACCACGTTTTAACCTTCTCGACCGACTGATCCATTCTTTTCATTCATCTCACTTTCTCTTTTGATCATTTCGAACCTATTGTAATAATAGTAATTTTGAATAAAATCAATGGTGTTTTCCAATTTTTCAGCTGCAGATTTTTCAAAAACAAGTTTCGGTTCGTTGTAGAACTTACTAACATCCTCTTTAGTCTTTTTCAGACACTCCCAATCCTGTTCCCATATGCAGCCAAAACCATTCTGTTTTTTAATTTGTTTACGGATTTTTTTCATGTAAGAAAAAATATCCCAAGGTACACGAATGTATCCATCTTGCATAATATTCTTAATGCCACGGCAAAAATATTCCAATCTCCAAAAAATATACTTAATAGGCCGGCATTCCGCCGCAATGTCGCTATACTGTTCCCACTCCTCCTTAATGATGTCATCCGCTGTTTCTATACCGTGAAGTAGCACATATAATAATGTTGCATTATAGCTCTCATCATTTTTAGAGGTACGGAGATAAGTTTCCAGCTGTGCTTGGATGCTTTTAATGAATGGTTCTACGAGACTCGCCTTTGAAATATCCGCCTTTATTGCTTGCATATCCAAGAGCTTTTGAAAAATGCACTTTAATGTATATTCACAATAAATGATTCCTTTCTCAATAATGCTGCTTCCATCCAACTTAACATATTCATATCTATTGCCCTCGGAGCTCTCCGCTTTACTGTTTTCATCGGATTCCTTTGTCAACTCTTCCTCTAACAAGACTGCCGTTACAATCTGAAACCGCTGATTGTTGGCTTCATTATAGTGATAAACCTTGTTGTTAATACGTGCGTCGCTGATCGTCTGCAACACTTGTCTGCAATATCCAAAGCTTTTCAAATCGAGCGAAGTCGCCATGAGTAAGTCTGCAAATGTCTCCCTATATACAATCTCCCTGAGCTTTCTATCCGGCTGGATTCTACTGTAATCAACATTTAAAAAGATATTTAACATTACTGAACTGAATTTATCTTTGCTTTCCTGATTATCATCCAACAGCCACAAGTTTCTGAAAATATGCATCACGGCAGGATCTGAAAAGAATTTGTCCTCTTCCATCCACGGATGTTTCTTGCTGCTTTGCTGGTAATCATCATAGACCCTTCCCAAATAATCTTTGATGCATTTCTCGGAATTATCTTTTTCCTGATAAATTGTATTATATGCCTCTTCCACCCTGTAGAGCTCCATTACCTTATAACAATACTCCCGAATGGCACTCTCCGATCCACCTACCACACCCATTTTTTTCGCTATCTCACACAGCCGTTTTTCAAATCCTTTCCTAGGAAGGTAAATGTCCGATAACCGAATAAAATCTATATCGTCTCCCTTTGCTCCTGTATGTCCAAATACCTTGGGAATGTATCTGTCCAATAACTCCGCCGTCAATTTATCCCTTTTCTCATAGTTCATTTCCGACTTAATACTCAACAGATTTTGGACATTGTCATCTGTAAATATCCCTTCTTTTCGACATTGATCCAGATAATACTGAAAAGCAACTTCTCGTATTTTTTGTCCTTCATTATAATGCCTGGTGCCTTCATATTCAGTCTGGTATGGAAACAGTCGTGCACAATAAGTATCTATCTCACTTACCAGCCTCTGAAAATCAAAATCCCTAAATTCGGAATCTGATGATACATCCCCAACCGCTATCTTTACCATGCTGTCAACCAGCTTATGCTCCGCCCTTCCAATTGCCACATACAGGCTGTCATTCGATAATTTCAGCAAAGCGTCCTCAATAACGATTTCAAACAAGTAAGAGAATAAATATTGGGCAACAAATTGATTCCTTTCATCCTTGTCAAGAATCTTTATGTGGTGAGACGCCTCATGGAGCATCCACGGCAGCAGATCATACAACCTTCCAAAATATTCAAAAGATGGAACAGTACATACAATTTCTCTGGTATGTTCTATGCCGTCCTTCACCTGGTTGATAAAGGGTGCTGTCACTTCAACCTCGTCTTTTGACAAATCCGGATAAATAATCGGAACGATTTTTGCCCCATCGTCAGTTCCTCTGGAAACACCATCACGAACAGTTTCCATATAAGTCCTCATCGCTTCCCGGTAGGCAACCATGGTCTTAGCTGTGTCTATCTGCGTCTGAAGTTCATAGATGGGGGATTGGTAGGTCTGGTAGTTTATGTTCTGAACCAGTCTGGTGTACTGATTGATTGCCTGAATACTGCTGCGCCAATCCCTCAGCAGTCTTATCTGATATCTCCTTTTTTCATCCTCATCGAATGAGTTATCCTTGCTGTTATCACATAGATATTTATACTTCTCCATACTGCGCATAATGCACTCGCAGAGAATAGACATATCCTCATAAAATCCAAGCCAATTGATATAAGCCTCCTTCTCTGCACCTACACTGGAAAAAGCTTTATATATTTCCTTCATTCCCCTATATAAATCCTTAAAAGCACGGGCCTCTTCAGAAAAAAAGCTTCCTAACGGCTCTAACGCATTTATTTTCTCATACAGCCTTTTGTTCTTTTCCATTACCTGGAACAGATAAGTACCTTTCTCTGTGTCATCGTCACATTGGCTGACAGCTTGTAACGACTGCATCTCCACTAAGACACGTTCATTGATGTTCCTGATATGTGAATACTTCAAAATATTAGTCAAGCTTATGTCTTCGGGGTCATATGCCATATCCTCTGATTTTGACCCTACCTTTTTCGCACACAGAACAGGATAAACTTTCGCAAATTCCTCAATCCCTATATGAAGCAGATAATCGTATCTCCCGAAAAGCCCTTTTACAGCTTGAGTTTTCTCTTCTTGTGTCGATTGAGGAGTATATTGCTTTAAAAGCTTCATCATTTCAGAATCTGCTGAAAACCGAAGGGCAAACACCAGATTCTGATGACTGTTGACAAAGTTCGAATCCAACGTCTTAAATTGATTATCCGAAGGTGACTTGCACGCAATTCCCACATTCGTATAGGTAAGCAGTCTTAACATCTCCTCCGATTCCTTGGACTGGTCTTGAGTGTCGTTCAGCGCCAGGGCAATGTTATATATATTTTCCACAAAACCAGTTCTCACCACCAGGCAAAAATCCCCGGTAGTAGAGCTCCGATAAATCTGCTTTACTGTCTCACTGGCTTCACCCTGCTGCGGCGCCTTGTCAGCTATTTCCATAATCTCTTTTTCACACTGGGATAAAAACTTATCCACATCCACGGGAACATTTTTCCTCTGGTAATTTTCCTTGCACAGACTAACCTGGATAAGCCCCAGGAACGGAATCCTCCCTGCTCTTTCACCATTTATGGTAAAGGGATTTGTTTTGCTGTCTCTACTGCAGTATAAGCTGAGTGTTTTATATGATACCTTGTACTTCTGGACATCTTTGAAAGTATCACCGATAGAAAAATAATTCAAATAATGTTTTGTTTCCCCCACAAGCTCCTTATAGATCAGCACATCGAAATAATCAAACATTAGAAAGCAGGTGTCATCCGGACCTGCTTCTATAGCTTGAACGCCATTATTTCTGACCAATTCAAGGACATGGGTTGAGTAACGTTCATTTCCCATTGATGTGATATCTCCTTATGTGATTGATAAAATGAATAGTTGGGGGAAAATACTAAGAGAATTTTGACAAAATGGAAGAACAATAAGGACCTTCTAAAATCTCATTTAGAAGATCCTTCTATGTGCATCTCACGACCTTTTTGAGCAGCCATTAACAAAGCCTGTTTGTGCTGTCTCTTTTCCTCCTCCGAACATCTTGGCGGTACGCTGACTCTTGGTTTCCGCTTTATCGGTGCAAGGAATGTATCCCTAGGCGTTTCATAATACTCTTCCGTCATAGCCTTAACCTCCAATCAGTAATCATAATTTGAACTGCCGCTTTTACCTTTAGTATATTACATTTCCCCATTAGTGTGCACACCTTTTGCAAAATTATTTTAACATTGTTTGTCATTTGTGTCAAGTAATATGCAAATTTCTTGTGCTATATTTAATAACTATATTTCATAATGATACGTGTCCACAATCTCCTTTACCGCTCGACGCACATTCCCTGTCTCCTGCTTTGTGTCTCTGGATAGCATTTCCAGCTGTTTCTCAAACTTTTCCTCATCAAACTCAATGGGCTTTCCAATAAAGATCATCTTGTTGGCAGTCTTCTTTAGGCCTTCCTCATCCATCAACAGCTCCTCGTACATTTTCTCTCCCGGACGCAGACCAGTGAACTGTATTTCAATGTCCTCGCCTACCCGATAGCCGGACAGCTTGATCAAATTCGTAGCAAGATCCAGAATTTTCACCGGTTGTCCCATATCAAGCACAAATATCTCTCCGCCTTTGGCATAAGCGCCAGCCTGCAATACCAGAGATACGGCCTCCGGGATGGTCATGAAATAGCGGATAATATTGGGGTCTGTCACCGTCACCGGTCCTCCCTCTGCAATCTGTTTCTTAAACAAAGGAATCACACTGCCATTACTGCCCAGCACATTGCCGAAACGCACTGCCACAAAATTGGTCTTTGACCGCTGGTTCATCATCTGTATCACCATCTCACAGATCCTCTTGGAGGCGCCCATGATATTGGTGGGATTCACAGCCTTGTCAGTGGAGATCAGCACGAACTTTTCCACCCCATACTTGTCCGCAGCCATCGCTGTCTTGCATGTGCCGAAGACATTATTCTTGATGGCCTCATTAGGGCTTGTCTCCATAAGGGGCACATGCTTGTGTGCTGCTGCATGGTACACGATATTCGGCCGGTATGTATCAAAGATCTGATTCATGCGGTTGGTGTTGCGTACAGAGGCAATAAGCACTACAAGATCAAGCCGGGGATATTTGCGTATCAACTCCTGCTGGATCTCGTATGCATTGTTCTCATAAATATCCACAATGATCAGCTGCTTTGGGGCGTGAGATGCAATTTGACGGCAGAGTTCGCTGCCGATGGAGCCGCCTCCCCCGGTGACCATCACCACTTTACCGCTGACATACTCCAGCACTTCCTCTGTATTGATCTGAATAGGCTCTCTGCCCAGCAAATCTTCAATCTCCACTTCCTTCAGCTTGGAAACGGATACATCCCCGTTGATCAGCTGATACACGCCGGGCAGCGTCCGCAGCTTACAACCGGACTCCGTACAAATGTCCAGGATTTCTTTTCTTGTCTGGACGTTTGCCGAGGGAATGGCAAATATTATCTCATCAATTCCATACTGTCCCACTGCATCCAAAATCTTGTCGCGCCCGCCCACGATGGGCACACCCCGAAGCAGCTTTCCATGACAACCCGGATGATCGTCAATAACGCATTTCGCCTGGAGGTTCAGGTATTGGCTGCTCTCAATCTCCTTCAGGATCATGTTTCCGGCAGCGCCTGCGCCAATGACCATAGCATTAATTCGGCTGCTCTTTCCTGAAATGGCCGTTCGCTTATTGTTGATAATCCGAAGGATTCTGTATCCAAACCGAATACAACATGTCAGTACCGACAGCAAAAACCAATACAGGACATAATAGCCTCTTGGCATCCTGTTATCTGTTACATGGCAATAGACAACCTGTGCCACAGCCGTGCATGATGTGGCAAACACTATGTTGATCAACTCATTGGCACTGGCATAGCGCCACACACTTTTATACAGCTTCCACAATACAAAAAACAACAGCGCAAGTACAATATTCGGTATAATGATTTTTTCGAACATTCTCAAATACCGTGTATCTATTCTGTTGAAGCTATAATCAAATCGGATATATAGCGCCCCAAAGGCCGACACCACCACGGACATAATGTCCATCAGGACTAATGCTATGATCCTGTTGACAGGAATGCTGATTATTTTATTCTTTTTCACCACAGACAACCTCTCTCCATGCAAAATACATCATTAGGATACTCAGACTTCCTGTGCCCCATGAATACTCGAACAGTCCAAATATGGCAGGAACCAATAAGAACATCAAAAAACCGGCATCCGTTTCCAGCCCCCGCTGCTTATATCGTCGCCCCAATAGAATAGCTCCCCAAATAATAAGCACAGCAAACAATATCATAACTGGAATTCCAAAATCTGTCCCATACTGCAAAAAGATGTTATGGGCATGCGGAACCCAATATGTCTCATGCAACTGAAATCCTTGTTCCGCGTAAGGATGGCCTCTCAGATTTAAATGTTGAAAGTAATACTTATAGATAGTTCCCCGCACCAGGAGGGAATCTGCCCTCTGTTTCTTAGTAAGGACAGGCTCCATATCAGACAAATCCGCTCCTGCTGCATCCGCCTTCATCAGAAAAGGCGAATGCTCCAGCACATTTCGAAAAATCTGCAGCACTCTTCCCATCGCTGCATTAAAATACTCATCAATATCTACATATTTTTCCGAATCCCAGGGATCCCAAGAATGCACTCGTTTTTCGTTCCACTCTGTAAAAAACCACACCGGATGGTGAAATAACGGCGGCAGATACCTGACTGCGCCGAAAGTTACCGGAAAAGTTATGACAACACAAATCAGCAACACCAACAGGTTTCTCCACGCACGTTTTACAACCTGATGTCTTTTTAAAAAGAAACAGAATGCCAGGGAAAGCAAAGCAGCCGTCATCCAGCCTGTCCGTCCGATCGTCAGCAATTCCAATGAGAGCACCATACCTGCTCCCACCCAATAAAACAGCTTTATACATTTATGGCCATTTGTACGTGTCACATAAATTATTTTAATGAATACTACCGTTAACACTATTAAATAGTACATCGCATTTATGTTACAATTTACGAACACCCCTTTATAACGGGGCTCATCATAGGGCCGGAACACAAAGCAAAATCCCTGCAAAACAAAAAAACCTAATATGATCCCATCCAGCATTCCCTGGAACAGATCATTCTGTTCTTCCTGCGTAAAATCCGTCAGGTAAAAACAGCCAAACATGACCAGATAGCAGAAGGGCCAAATGTATGTGCTTCTGGATACGATCATCAATACCATCATCACAAGCCATACAGCACCATATCTTAAATTCAGCTTTGGGCGCTTTTTTTCTATCACTGCACTGATAAAGGTATGGATCAGGATATATCCAAACAAAACCACATCCGCTGCAATCACCAGCCAGTCCAACAGAAGCACTGCATCGCTCCTATAGAAAAAAGCGATGGGGGTTCCGATGATCCAGGCTGCTGTCCATACCAGATAAGGTATTTTCCACTTTCGAAAATCCTCCAGGCGATAATGGGTCATGATGATCACTGCCATGACAACGCCTACCAGATCACGAAAAATAAATGCCACCATCGATCCCTCTGTCTTCACCCTTTGGTCAATCACGCTAAACAGGAGAAAGCACAGTGCATACACCAATCTTCTTACTGAGTACCTATATATCACTTTCCCTTTCAACTTAATCTGCATATCAATTCTCCCATTTCACCTGAGCGCGTCCCCGCAGGCACTTATGCAGCTTCCTGATTCCTTTCGGCGCCAGTGCAAAAAGTGTATGATAGACTTTATTTTTCCCCGTGAGTACATGATTTCTCATGGCTTTTGCCCAATATTTTCGCAGGTATGCGACAATGTCCCGATACATCGCGTTGTCCTTTGTCATCTGGGAAATAGGGATGTGCAGAAGATACTCCAACCGTTGGAACACCCCAAAGCGAAATGCCGTCTCGTGAAGTTCCCTGTCTCCGGCTGACATCTCTTTCATCATCTCCGCCACCATATCCGCATTTTCCACTGAATCCGCGTATACCCGGGAAAAAATCTCCCGGTCCGCCTTTCGGGAGTTGCTTCCGATCCGGTAAAACACATGGTATCCCTGCTGCGGCAGGGATACCAGCCTTCCAATCCTCGGCAGCATCCGCACCAGCAGGTTAAAGTCCTCATTCAGCTTCTGCTCTGGAAAGCAATCCTCCTGAAACAATTCCCTGCGAAGCAATTTGGTGCAAAAGGAACAGTCCCCCTTATGGAGCAGCAGCTCCCGCAAAAAATCCCTGCTCTCCCATATCTCCGGCTCTTTTGGGGGCTCACAGATATTGGGCAGGCGTCTCCCCTGGGCGTCAATTTCATCCCTTGCGATCTGGGCCACCTCCACACCGTAATCTGTTATAGCCTGTAAGAGCCGCTCATACATATCCGGCTCAATATAGTCGTCGCTGTCCACAAATCCCACAAATTCCCCGGCGGCATGCTGAAGCCCCAGATTCCTTGCAGAGGAGGATCCGCCGTTTTCCTTATGGAATACCCGGATGCGCTCATCCTCTGCCCCCAGGCTGTCGCAAAGTTTCCCCGTGCCGTCCGTGGATCCGTCGTCTATCAGCAGGATCTCCAGGTTCTGATAGGTCTGGGCCGTAATGGAATGGACGCATCTGGGCAGGTATTCCAGTATGTTATAGACCGGTACGATCACTGTGATCAATGGGGTTTCACTCATTTTCAGTTCCAGCCTTCCACCGTGTTTTCTGATTCGTCTGTGGGTGCCTCTAACTCGTCTGTAGGTATCTCTTCCGTCTGTGTGTGTCTCTGATTCGTCTGTAGGCGCCTCGTTCTGTCAAAAACGGCACATAGTCTGCTCTCTGACAGCCCTCTTCACGCGCCGCCCTGCTCTGCCTTCTGACAGGATGGGTGCAGGCGAGCAGGGCGCCAGCCTTCCCTGAAAACAGCCATCCACAGACGTAAGTCCTTCCAGATTCTCTCCTCTCAGCAGGCCCTCCATCAGCTGTAATAATCTGGCCGCTGCATTTTCCGCATTCCAAACAGCTGTTATTGTATTATATGCTTGATGGCCCAATCTATGACATAATTCCCTGTTTTCCACCAGCTTATGAACCTGCCCAAACAGCTCCTGCTGTCTGCCGTCACGGTACACAAGGCCATTGACTCCATTGGTCACCAGGTAGGGCACTGCCCCGATCATATGATCTGCCACCAGGGCGCAGCCGCTGTTCATTGCCTCATTGGCCACAGCGCCCCAGCCCTCTTGCCGGTCGCTGGTAAACAGAAAGATATCTGCCTTCTCCATGTGACGGCGCACCTGCTCCGGCGGCTGAAAACCGAGAAACCGCACCTGCTCTTCCAGTCCATAGCTGCGGCAAAGCTCCTCCATCTCCTGTCTCATTTCGCCGTCTCCGATCATGTCCAGATGAAAGGGAAGGTCTCGCTCCTTCAGATACCTTGCAGTCTCCAGTGCAAGCTCCGGGTGTTTCCACCCGATCATTCTGGCTGCCCACAAGAGATATGGAACCTTCCCTCCCTGTGCCGTTTCCCAGCCCTTTCCCGCAAACAGTTGGTCCAGATCATAATTGCAGGTTTCCGGAAAATAGCCCCAGCAGTACATTTTCCCTGGATACGCACGCACAATATGAAAGTCTGAAGGTACATAGGCGCCTGAACACAGCAGGTAAACCTGCTTATTTCGATAACGCGTGTGATCCAAATATTTCTTTTTCAGTCCCCGGGGTGAAACCGCCTTCCACTGACCTGTCTTGTATAGTCGTTCGCTCAACCGTATCACAAGCTTCCCCGACTGGAGCCGCTCTTGTATAAAGCTCTCATCGTCCGTGCCGCCAAACAATACCACATCGCATTCCAGGAGAAGCCCCCTGCAGTACTCCGGCTCCTCGTACCAGCATCTGACATAGGCCGGGCGATCCCCCTCATGCCAGCCCATCCTCACCCGCTCCGCCTCCATTGGTTCCGTCTGGACAAAGGTGAATTCTCCCTTCAACAGGCGGTGCATCTCGTTACAGAACGGAATCTGGTGGTGGTTGATATAGTTTGACACAAATGCTGCCTTCATGTAGTCTCGTCCTCAGACCGATCATTAGAAATGATCTTTGCATAAATTTCTTTCAACTTCATATAATTAATCTCCCGATTGTGGGTTCGTCTTGCATGCTTTCTTGCATTTTGACAATATTCCATCTGTTTCTCCGGATTCCGCCACATTTCGATAACCGCGTCGGCAAGGCGCTTTGAAACCGCTTTCAGCTTCCGGTCATCCTCCTCAGATTTATTACCGCTGTTATTTTTAGTGTTTTTTCCAATCCGGAATCCCTCGTACATGATTCCGTCCTCTCCATCCGTAAACAGGCTGGGAATACCGCCCACCTCGGCGCTGACACAGGGCATGCCGAGCAGCATGGCCTCCCCAAGGGAATTGGGAGAGTTCTCCAGAGCGGAGCAGCAGACAAACAGGCTACTGCGCAGATAGGCAGCCAGCATTTGCTCCGCGTTCAGCTTACCAAGGAATTTTACCTTGTGCATAAGTCCGCTGTCCTTCATCAGCTTCCGCAGATATTTTCCATAGCCCGATATTTTCAGCTTCTGTTTCAGAGTAGCGTAGTTCACAATGCTGTTCCCCGCCACATACAGAGTAGCGTCCGGGTACTTTGACAGTATGGCAGGCATAGCCTGAAGCATATAGTGCAGCCCCTTAATGGGATAATCTCCCTGGCTAAGGAAAATGGAATGGGGAATACATTCATCCGCTTTCCACTCCGCCTCATAAAACTCTGGCCGCAGTATTTCATTCATATTAAAATATCTGGCGCTCTGATTCCATTTCCTGGTGCAGAGTCGGTCCCATTCGGTGCGCCCGGTAATGTTTCCGGCAATTTCCACAGCTTCCTTCTCCATCACGCCGCGTTTTACGAACTTCTGCTGCTGATCCACCATTTTGTCTCTTCTCACATAATCCCGAAATGTTACCTTTTGAAACGCTTTTGTGGGAATATCCGCTGTGTAAGCCTCCGCATACAAAGCACAGATGCCCTGGAGTCCGATAAGAAGCCGCTGCTTGTCGGGAAACACCCGGCACATGGCCAGGGTATGGGGATACTCCGTACCAAAGCAGTGTACAATATCCGGCTGCATATCCTCCACGATCTTCTGCATCATTCCCTCCAGCGCCGGATCATAATTCTCCGCATGGCTTGTGTTTTCACGAAAGCCATAGCAGACAAGTGATCCATTTTGCAGCGGAATCACCTTTTTGCAGATGTCATGGTTTATGGGGAACATGAACTTGGGTGCAGGAAAAGCTATGGAGAGCTCAATCCCGTTCTCCTGCCGCTCTTTCAGCACCACCTCCGCCATGCCGGAAATCCAGCCTTCCTTGTTGGTAGCATCCAGTTTCAACTGCTTTGCTATCAGTGGTATCATTACATTACACAGCCATAAAACCTTCATATTTATTCCCCTCGCAGCACATATTCTCTGTTGTCCACACATAGAGCAGAAAAACTGCTGACACCCTGCTCCCATCAAAAGTCCCTGACTGACAGTATCCCCTTTTTCATAAGTCGGAGCGCCGCCTTTGGCGGAATTTCACCGCACATGACATTTCCGTGTACAAACACAAACCTGACCGCCATAATATATGCCAATCTGCCATAGAGAAAATGATACAGCACGCCCCTATCCAGAAAAAATTTCTCCGTATATCCCTTGAACCACGTTGATTCCCGCTCTCGTTCCTCCCCGAGTTCCACAGGAACGGCATATATCTTCAGTCCAAACTTAAGGCAATCTTTTAAAAAAAGGCTGTCCTCACCGTTGCTGTATTTCGCGCCTCCCCCGAACAGAAGAGAAAAGGTGATGTTTGCTGCATGTAGTTTATCCCGCCTCACCGCAAAAGAATAGGTAGGATACCTCCCGGCATTCCAAATGTGCACTCTGTGAAATTTTTCAGTATAGTAGGTGGCGCGGGATTCTATCACTCTCATATTAAAAAGCAGAATATCTGCTTCCGGATGTCTCGCAAACTCCGCAAGGATCTTGTCCTCATAGCCGCTGTCATAGACAATATCCTCATCAGAGAAGAGAAGGATATCGCCGCTGGCGCGCATCAGAGCATTATTCCGGCTGAGACCCACTCCCCGCTCCGCAAAACTATAACACCTGATATTTTTAATCCCATTTCCACAGCTGAACTCATATTCCTCGTAGCCAAAGTGATCCGTTTGATTTATGATAATTGCATCACTTTCAATCCCCATGCGTTCTGCTATATCTTTCAGGTTCTGGTTCATGACTGACGCCAGCACCTCAACCTTCATCGGCTTTCCCTCCATCCTGCCCCTCAAAATCTCCCTTTTCTCCGGAATCTATCATACACCCTCAGCAGGAGTTCAATTGTTCTTCTCTATCTCTCTACTTTATTTCTAAATTCCGTCTTTCTGCTCTGTTCTATCAATTCCTCCTGAGAACACTCCTCACGCAGAGCTGTAATCTGTTCGACCTCCACGCCCTCCGTGCTGTCAGGCCAGAACAACACCTTAATAGTCAGTATCATCAGCTTAATATCCAGCCATATGGAATAATTCTCAATGTAAGTCAGATCCAGCTTCAACTTGTCATAGGGAGTGGTGTTGTACTTTCCGTACACCTGGGCAAAGCCTGCCAGCCCGGCCCGCACCTTCATGCGAAAAGCAAACTCCGGCATAATCTCCATATATTGACTGATAATCTCCGGACGCTCGGGTCTGGGGCCAATAAAGGACATATCTCCCCGCAGGATGTTGAACAACTGGGGAAGCTCGTCAAGTCTGCACTTTCTGATCACTTTTCCCACCGGTGTGATGCGGTCATCGTTCTTTTTAGCCAGCCTCGCCACACCGTCTTTCTCTGCATCGATGCGCATACTGCGGAATTTCAAAATATTGAATTCCCGTTGATTCAACGTACAGCGAACCTGCTTGTACAGCACCGGCCCACCATCATATATCTTAATAACAAGAGCCGTAAGCAGCATAAAAGGCGATGTCACCACCAACAGGATCAATGCGAAGATGATATCAATAGTGCGCTTAAAGATACGCTCTTCTACAGTCAGGCTGTATTCCCTGGTCAGAAGCATGGGGCTGTCAAATACATGGAGCTCTTCAGCTCCCGTTAGAATAACATCTGTAATTTTAGGAACAAGATACACACGGATAGATTTTCCATAACAAAACTTAAGCAAAGGATTCCTATCCTCCACAGAGACATCGCCGATGACAACAGCATTACAGCTGCCCTGGGCATAGGCATCCAGTATGGCGCTGCACACCGTATCATATCCTTCGTTCACATTCATAAACCCTGTGATCAAGTACTTGTCCCTGCGGCTCTCAAACTTGGCACAGATATCCTTTATAGGCCTGTCCCCGTGAACCAGGAATAGCTTTCTCGGTGGAAAAACAGAGCGGTAGACCCTATTTGCAATATTCATATAGACAATAACGCACAGTATCTGTTCAGCCACCATGGTCAGAAACACGTCCACCACAAAGAGCTGACGGGCCAGTATTGACAGCTCCATATAGACAATAATATCGGCCATCAGGGTGGACAACACCTGAGAAAAAACAATCTCCGCATTTTTCTGGTAGCCCAGCCGGATGCCCCCATAAGTGGCTGAAAGAAACAAAAGCACAATGGAATAAAAAGAGATTTCGATCCAGTTGCCTCTGTACCAGAACTGCTGCAGATTTTCCACCACTCTCTCGTTGAAGTTTTCAACCCAGTGATACCCAAAAACAGCAACCTCCAACAAAAGACAAATGGCAATCAGACCAAGATTGATCAATCGCTTAAAAGTCTCCAGTTTTCTTATTCTTTTTTCATTGGTACTGGTACTCAAACCATTTCCCTCCGAGGTGTTCATATAAAGGTATCTATCATGATGTATTTATAACAAAATATACATTGTGTAGTATACCACATTTTTCCGATTTCGTACAGTATATATGTTCGTTTTACAATTACTTACTGAAACCAGCCCAGTCCTGGCAATGTTTCTCTGGCAGACTGTTAAAAACACGTCGGCACTTGGCGAGGTACTTTCGAGCCTAGTGTC